>JAFTPJ010000082.1 GCA_017463405.1 Clostridia bacterium | reverse complement strand
GAACGCGGCTCTTGATGGTTGCCAGGTGTGCAACGGCACCAAGGTCCATGATCTCCTGCTGGTTGGTCTCTGCCATCATGGCAAAGCCGGTCTGACGGCAGGCATAAACGTCGGAGTGGTCTCCGAAAATGTTGAGCGCGTGCGAAGATACGCAACGTGCAGAAACGTGGATTACGCAGGGAAGAAGCTCACCTGCGATCTTGTACATATTGGGGATCATCAAAAGAAGACCCTGAGAAGCGGTGTAGGTAGTGGTGAGAGCACCTGCTGCCAAGGAACCGTGAACGGCACCTGCAGCACCTGCCTCGGACTGCATCTCCATCACCTTAACGGTGTCGCCGAGGATGTTTCTTGCGGGCTCACCGAAAATATTCTTGTCGGTAGCAGCCCAAGTGTCGGTTACTTCTGCCATGGGAGAGGAAGGAGTAATCGGGTAGATGGCAGCAACCTCGGTGAACGCGTAGGATACGTGCGCCGCGGCGGTGTTACCATCCATGGAAATTTTTCTTCTTTCAATAGCCATTGGATTCAAAGACCTCCTGATAAATTTTTCAGATGGATAATTTCTATCTCACCCTATATGATAACATATTTTTCGCCAAAAGTAAATAGCTTTTTCGAATTTTTTCAATAAAAATAAAAGGAATCCGAAGAAAATCCTCCGTGCGCGCTACATCGACCTCAGCTCCGTGGGCGTACAGCCGAAATAGGACTTGACGACACGGCTGAAATATTTGACATCGCGAAAGCCGCAGGACAGCGCAACCGCCTCGACGCTTCCCTGCCCCGCAACCAATTTCCTCTGCGCCTCGCGCAGGCGGAGCTCGGTGAGAAAGCGCACAGGGGGCTTGCCGTAGTGCGCACAAAAATTCCGTCGGAAGGCGGACTCCGATATGCCCGCACGCTTACAGATTGCGGGAATGCAAAGGTCGGGATCCGCGTATTGCTCCACCAGCATGGAAAACGCACGCACAAAGCTCGTCTTTTCGCAAGGTCCGTCCTCCGAACGCTCGCAAAGCGCGGACAGTACACGGTAAAAGCAAGAGGCGGCGCTCATGCGGGACGCGGAGGTGCCATCACGAAAGAGGTGATGCGCCTCCCAGAACAGCTCGGTCATGGAGGCAGTGCTGTACGGGGTAAAATTTTCCGCATCGCGCACCGTTGCATCCTCCCAGAAGTGAAAAGCAAGCACCTCGCCATCGGTGTGCGCGACCGTATACCCCACCCCGTGCGGCACGTACATCACGTCACCCTCTCGCGAGGTCACGTGCGTTCCGTCCTCGAGTACAAATCTGCCCTCGCCGCGAAGACGAAGCACCAAAGCACCGAACGGACGCGCCTTAACGGTACACGTGCACGCATTCCATGTAAAGCGTTCGATCTGAAAAATCCGAGCCGAAAAGCTCTCGTCCTCAAAAAACATATCCGTCTCCTTTTCATCTTTTTTCGAAATCATGATCGCCACTCACTTTTCCGCGTATATTATAGCACCGCGGCGTATCTCTGTCAAGCCCGAAAAATCCACCATTTGTGTGAATTTTTCGGTTTACAAAACAGTTTTTTCATAGTATAATGGAGAAAATACAAACATCACGGAGGTTTTTATGGGCAACACAGCATTTTATTTCGGCGACCGTGTCACCGCGCGGATGCCAAAATCGGCAGACGCTGCCGTTCTTTCTGACATTTGGAACGGATTTTGCTCGCGCGCGAGCGTGCTTGACGTCGTAGTCGGCGAGGACAACAGAATTTCAATCGGTAACGCAGACTTCCTGCCGATTGAGAAGAACGACGAATTCACCGTCCGTGTCACACCGCAGGGCGTCGGAATCGTCGGGCGCGACACCGCCACGCTCGTGCGCGGATTCTCCTCCCTGATGATGCGAATCGAGATGTACGAAGACGAAAACGGACGGTTCTGCATTCCCATCGGAGATATTCACGGCGCGTTTTCGGTTGACCGTCGCATGATCCACTATTGCGTATTTCCCAATACCACGCTGACCGCTCTGCGCCGCTTGGTGCGTCTTTGCGGCGTGCTTTCCTACACGCACGTGGTACTGGAATTCTGGGGCATGCTAAAATACGATTGTCTTGCAGAGCTGGCATGGAAAAATGCGTTTTCCAAAGAAGAAATCGCACCGATTATCCGTGAAGCGCGTGCGCTTGGCGTGGAGCCGATTCCGATGATCAATCACCTCGGACACGCCTCCTCCTGCCGCATCGATTCGGGTAAGCACGTTGTGCTGGATCAGAATCCGCGCCTGCAGCATCTGTTCACGCCCGACGGCTGGTGCTGGCGTATCACGTCAGAGCGTCCGAAGGCACTGTTGCGTCAAATGCGAGCCGAGCTTTGCGAGCTATTCGGCAACGGCGACTATTTCCATATCGGCTGTGATGAGGCGCATTTCTTCTCCTCCGAATACTACCCGCTCTCCGACTTCTGCGATTACATGAAGGAGCTGACCGCCGAGGTCATTTCCGAGGGGCGCAGACCGATTCTTTGGGGAGATATGATTGTTCCCCTCGACACCAATGCCGAAAGCGAGGAAAAGCGTGCCGCAGCAAAGGAGCATGAAATTCGCATGCGTCCCGTCATGGACGCGTTACACCGCGAAAGCGTCATCGCCGACTGGCATTACGACGCCAAAAAAGCCCCCGTGACGTCCTCCTTGATCTTCAAGGAGAAGGGCTTTGACGTACTTGGCTGTCCGTGGGACAAAACAGAAAATATCGACGCGCACTACGCAACGGCGACCGAGAGCGGCACCTACGGTCTGATGATGACTACGTGGCACACCCTGCACACGATGATGCATTGCATTCTACATTTTGCACGCAGATGCGGACTCCCGAAAGTGGCATGGAGCGACTACGCGGGACACCGCAACCTGGAGATTGCAACAATCCTGCGCAAAATCTCACCCGAGCACATCGACTACGCCGACAGCGGCTTCTGCCCCCGTCAGCTGGCGGATACCTTTGCGTGGTGATTTGTGTGGCTTTTGTGTGTTTTTTTGAGGGGAACCCTTTTTGAAAAAAGGGTTCCCCTCACCCCTCCCAAAAACTTTCACCGAAGGGGTTTTGGCTCCCCACAAAAGAAACTGCTTTCACAGTGGTTCCTTTTTTGGTTTGGTGTGTGAAAGTTTTGTTTGTGCAAACAAAATTCCACCACGCTACGGATCGCAGGATTTGTGGCTTCATCTAACAGTTTCAATCAATTGCTCCCGCAAGTTTTTGGGATCCCTGCCCCTAAAACTCCAAACGGTACAAGCACTTGGGAAATGATCAAATTTTGTTTGTTCCTCTTTGTTTGTACATCCATTCCTTTATCCTCGCGTCATCCTCAAAAGCTCCGCATACTCCTCCCACCGCTGCTCGCGAATCGGCATAACGGGGTGCTTTTCATCGTCAAACAGCAGCACGAGCGCGGGAGAAATCTTCCCATGCCGCTCGGTAAAATAATAGCCGATCAAGCGCCCCTCGGCGATCAATCGCTTCGCCGTTGCATGATAATTGAAATATGGCATCTCAAATCCTCCTTGATACAAAATGCTTCTCCGAAAATGCACTTTCATACATAATCCTGTGATTCTCGGACAAACTTTCAATACATCAAGGAAAGGAAGGTTCGACCATGATCGAGCAGGATACCGTCAAGCTGTTGCGCGAATGCGATGCAGGCGTTAAAATGGGAACGGCGTCCATCAAGGACGTAGAAAATTACGTCAAATCCTCGGAGCTGAAAAAATATCTGATGGATTGCAAGGACGAGCACGAAAAGCTGAACACCGAAATCCAGGAGCAGCTGGACAGATACAAGGACGAGGGTAAAAATCCGAATCCCATCGCCAAGAGCATGTCGTGGGTAAAAACCAACGTCATGCTGGCAATGCACGAATCCGACCACACCATTGCCGATCTGATGACCGACGGCTGTAATATGGGTGTCAAATCGCTCAACCGCTATCTGAATCAGTACAAGGCGGCGGACGAGGTGTCCAAGGACATCACCAAGCGACTGATCAATCTGGAGGAGCAACTGGCGATCGACATTCGCGGTTATTTATAACACAAGACGGGGCAACGCGTTTGCGTTGCCCCATCTTTTATTTCACTACGTAGTACATATTATATCTTCCACGTCTCGCCTTTGCGTAACGAGACGTCTTGACGTAATCGAAGGAATCGTACAAATTTGTTCGTTCCATAATCTCGGTCAGGCGATAGCGCAATATCTTTTCTGCCAACGCATCGGTTGCCTCCGCGCGCTCTCTGTCGGATTCGGTGCGTGCGACACGCGTATATTCCACCGCAAGATGTTCTCGCTCGATGCGTTCCCGTACCGTATCGTTCTCGGCGGCATCCCTTGCAAGGCAAAACAGCCGATCATACTCCTCCAGCTCCTCATCCGAAAAATACGGTGCGTCGGGAGCGTCGTAAATGCCGAGACGATGCCCCTTGACCGAGGCAGACGTGCGGTTGATATAATCCCGCAGATACGGAGCGCCCTTGCCGTAAACGCCCTTCAAAAATTCATCGATCAAGCCATCAACGTCCTGCGTGCTGTCCCACAAAAGCGCGGAGATCAGATACGATTTCAGCTCGTCCATCGACGCGCCTCCGCCGTAGGAAAAATTCCCCTCCATCAGCACCCCGCGCACACCCATACGCTTATAGTATCGGATATTCTCTGCCATCTGGTAATAGTTCGCAAACGGCTGGAGATAATTCGCATAGTTCACCGCATAATCCCAGATATACACACGATCCGAAATCCTCGTCCACGCCGCAAGATCCCCAAGAAATGCCGCCGCCTCGCTGTCCGGATCACGCTTCGCCAGCACCTCAAACGGCTCGGACCATTCGCATTCGATGTTGCAAAGGCGGACGATCACGTTCTTTCGCGGACACACGAATCGCGGCGCGTGCCGTGTGTACTGATACGCAAAGGTATGAATCAGGAGCGTCGGATCGTACGCCTCTACCGCCTCTGCGACACGGTTAACGAACGTGATCATGCTGCCCGCAGGAGAGCCTTCTTTTTCATCAATCGCGCGACATTTTTCACATCGGCAATACTGCTGATTGTCATTCTGTGCCACCGAGAACACACGCGCGTGCGGATTCTCCTTGATCGTTCGCATCAGATTGTCGGTCATTTCCCACACAACGTCCTCGTTGGAAAGGCAGGGCTGGGTCGGCACACGCTTGCCGTCGATCAAGGCATAGTACTCCGGATGCGCTTCAAAATAGACTCTTGACGGAAGCAGGCTCTCGAAGGTATGATGTGCGCTGAAGAATTTGACGTTACCACCCTTCTCGCGGGAAACGTCCGCAACCGAGGTGTTCAGCATCCGCTTTGCGGCAAACGCACCGTCAAACGCATCGCGAAAATACGCGTCGCGGTATTCAAAATCCGGCACCTTGCGCACGTCGAGAGGCGGGATCACCAATTGGTCGACATGATCGATTTTTTCGACCTTTGAGGTAAATGCACGGAATCCAAGACAGTCGGACAGAAACGCATAAATCCCGTACAGCGTTCCGCGTGAGGATTTACCGCAGATCACGACCGTCCCGTCCTCGGCGCTGCGAAGCAGATATCCCTCCTCGCCAAGCGTCTCTAATTCGTCGCGCCCGACGTAGTCTGCGGCATTTCTTGCCGCATATCCCACAAGGATCTCCACACTGCGCGACGAACAGATATCCGAATAGTACGGCACGAACGTCCCCGTCGCCTCATAAATGTATTTCTGCAGCTCGGATGCCGCATAACGCTCGCACTCGTCAGCAAAATACGAGCCGACGATATGATAGGCGCTCCTGCCGTTTTTTACGATCTCCAGAGGCTTCATCGCTTTCCCTCTCCTTCCACGCAATCCTTGATCGACCACGCGTATTTCTCCATCAGTTCCACTGCGCGCATCTCGTCACAGCTGAAAATCTCGCACACGATGGAAATCACGCGCCGCCGCAGCTTGATATTGGACGGGCGCAGATTGATCATCATATTTTCATACACGTGCCCCAAGCGGATCATCACGCAGGTCGAGATCATATTCAAAACCATCTTGTGCGCCGATCCCGCCTTCATGCGCGTCGAGCCGGTCACGACCTCCGCGCCCGTACGCGTGACGATTGAAATATCGCTCTCACGATCCAAGCGACACCCCGCATTGCAGCTCAATCCGACCGTCAAACATCCGCATTTCTTTGCATACAAAAGTGCATCTGCAACGTACGCGGCATTGCCGGCTACGGAAATGCCCAGCACGGTATCGTTTTCGGTCAAATTCTTCTGCGACAGATCACGAATCCCCTCCTCGCCACGGTCCTCGGCACTCTCGCCCGCGCTGACCATACGGTCATAGCCACCCGCGATGATACCGCTGACAAGCTCCGGAGAAACACCGTAGGTCGGCGGGCATTCCGCCGCATCAATCACGCCGAGCCGCCCGGACGTTCCCGCGCCGATATAGATCAGACGCCCGCCGCGCCGCATGCGCTCCACAATCCGATCACACGCCGCCTCGATCGCGGGCATTGCCGCCTCGATCGCAAGCACGGCGTTTTTGTTTTCCTCCTGAATCAGACGCAGAATCTCCGCACTGTCCGCGCGGTCGATGTGCATCGTGTTCGGATTTCTCATCTCGGTCTCACTCATCTCCAACACCTCCCAATCTCCGTGCAAGCATCAATGCCCCCTGCACTGGCTCACATTGCAAAATTCCAAGCTGATAGCTTCCACTTTTCCGTAGTCTGTCGCACAAGGCATCCATCATCTGCGGCACACCCGTCAAGCCTCCCGCCAGCACGACGGGGATCGGCTCGCAAGTTAGCGTCGCTGCGGCGCGCCCGATCAGATCCGCCGCAACGTGCACGTTGCGCTCCAAAATCGCACGTGCCACCGCATCGCCGCGAGCGCACGCCGCAAAGACCGCCGGTGCAAAGGAGGCAACCGCGCGCTTTCCCGCACTGTACGCATAGGCAATCAACGCATCGGCTCCCCCCGCATAAATGCGGTCAATCTCCTCTGCGAGAAGCGTTTTCTCACCCGTCCCGTCGTACGCCGCAAAATAGGCATGCAGGGCATCTCTGCCGAGATTGTAGCCGCTTCCGCCATCATCCAACAGATATCCCCAACCGGAGATCCGCTTACGCACGCCGCTCCTTTGCGTGTAAATGCAAAAGCCCGTCCCCAGAATCACGGTCATACCGTCGCGCGTGCCAAGTCCTGCGGCGATGATATTTTGATTGTCGGAATCGTTTTCAAATTGCGCAAAGCCCAGCTCCGAAAAGAAGGCGTGCAGCTGCTCCCGTGTCTTCCCCGACGTACCGCCCGCAATCCCCGCAAACATCGTAACCTCAGACAGTCGGATTCCGCGACAGATTTCAAAAATCGCCTCCCGCAGAATCACCGTTGCGTTCTCAATTCCGATATCCACGGGATTACAGGCGCTCGTGCGGTGCGTACGCAGGATCGTTCCGCCCGTATCCGCCAGCGCCAGATCGGTTTTCGTTCCACCGCCGTCAATACCGAGAAAATACCGCTTGCCGTCGGAGAGTAACGTCTCCGCATTTACGCGAAGCAGCTCGGCAATCGAAAACAGCGTTCCGACATCGGGAAGTGCCGCGCCACACTCCCATTTGCTCACCGTCTTTTCGGAAAAGCCGATGCGCTCACCAAGCTCCCGTTGCGTCAAGCCTTGTGCGTTGCGTGCATTCCGTAAATTTCTTGCGAACCGTTGCAGATCAATCTTCATTGTGCACCTCCTGTCGGTTTTCTTTTCCATTATAGCACATCCAAATTCTCTTTTCAACCGATAAATCGTAGATAAAAGAAAAAAACTCTCCAAATACGAGAATTCCTTTTGCATCCAAACGGATTTTCTCTTGCAATTCATTCTTCTTCGTGATATAATATGTGGCGAAATCAATTGTATCCCGCAGGAGGAAAAACAAATGAACACAGATCTGAAAGCACTTGCCGAGCGCCTCGGCATTGCGGAATATCCGGAGGAGCTGGAGCCGGTATTTGAGAAAATGCAAGGCTTACTTTCCTTCTCCCAAATCACAGACACCCTGACATATCTTCATGAAGAATATGCGCCATTTGGCGAATACTATGACTTTCTGTTGCGCGGCGCCGAGGCGCTGCAGCACGACGAAGCACTGCTTACGTGGTTTTCCTTGGGGGTTACCTATTGCCAGGACGCAACGGAAAAGGAGGCAACGCGCTTTCCGATTCCGCCGAGTGACGAAACGCTCGCAAGAGACGCATTTTCCGCGCTCCTGATCGCTATGGAGTTTCCGGAAACGGTGAAGCGCTACCGCGCACGCGGATTTGACGAAGCGCAAATCAAAAAAAATCTTGACAATCTCGCACACGATATCCACGTAAACGTCATTACCAAAGGAAAGGTCGCGCTTGCCCACTACGGATGGTTGATCCATTATACCAAAGCGCACATCTTTGACGACATGGGCTTCAATTTTCAGCCTTGGAAATGGAGCGACGAGGCGATCCTGCTCAAGAACCGTCAAAGCGGCGAATATGCGTTTCTGATGCTGAAGGGTAAATTCACCGCACAGGGGACGGTAGCGGGAATTCGCGGCAAAGAGGACGAGCCCGCAATTTTCGAGGCGGCGCTTGAGGAAACGGACGATGCATTCATCGGCTACCGCGCGATCGGTCAGCAGCAGCGCGTAAGCGTCACGCGCGAGACCTTCCGAAAGAGCGAATGGGAGGCGGTTCTCCGTCCCGGAGACGACGTGATCAATTTCCATATTCCGCGCGGTGCAGACCTTTCCCCCGCATACGTGGAGGCATGTATTGCGCGCGGCGCAGAACTGATGAAAAAATACTATCCCGAATGTAAATTCAACTACACTGTCTGCACCTCCTGGATGCTCGACCCAAAGCTGCTCGATGTCCTTCCCGTGGGGTCAAAAATCTCACAATTCATCCGCCGCTTCGTCCTGCACCCCACGGGTGATACGGCGGGAGATGCCTGCATGAGCTACGTTTTTCCGGGGGAGAACGGCGCTATCGAGACGTTATCCGAAAACACATCCCTGCAACGCGGCATCAAGAGCATGATGCTTGGCGGCAACTTTATCTTCTGGACCACGGGCGTTTGGATGTAACACACATCAAAAAGCGATTGTCCTACCGAAACGGTAGCGGCAATCGCTTTTTCTATTCAAATCGTAAAACGGATCACATGTTTATGCGCGCCGCAGAAACGATCTGCTCGGCACGCTCCAGCGCCACGTCGATGTTGTCGAGGAACTGTTCCTCACCGACCGCATCGACAAAGCCCGCGCGCTTCATCACCTTGAGCGGTTGCTCGTTGGCGTGCGAGATCAGGAGTGTGATATTTCTCTCACGGCAGACGCCGAGAATCGCAAACAGATTTCTTGTCGCGGTCGCGTCCAGCATCGGCACGTCGCGCATCCGCAGGATCATGACCTTGACGTCGTCCTTGATCGGCAGATCGGCAAACTTATCCGCCGACGCGAAGAACATCGGTCCCTCAATTTCAAACACGGCGGTGCAATCGGGAATATCCTTGAGGCGGCTGTTATCGTGGGAGGCGAGATATTCGTCGTCATTCCATGCACGGATGTAGGTCACGTCTCCCATATTTTTCATAAACAGCACCACGGCAAGGATCAGTCCGACCGCGATCGCAACGACCAGATCGAACACAACCGTCAACACAAAGGTGATCACCAGTACCAGAATATCGCTCAAGGGTGCGGTCCTACAGATCTTGACGAACTGTCTCCACTCGCACATATTGTACGCGACCATAAAGAGAATCGCCGCGATGATGGGCATGGGGATCCACGCCGCGTACGGCATCAGAAGCACGAGGATCAGAAGCAGTACCAGCGCGTGAACGATGCCCGCGATCGGCGTGCGACCTCCGTTTTTGACGTTTGCGGCGGTACGCGCGATCGCACCCGTGGCGGGAATACCGCCGAAGAGCGCCGAGCAGATGTTGCCCGCACCTTGTGCGATCAGCTCGGTGTTGGAATTGTGCTTATCCTTGATCATTCCGTCGGACACCACACAGGAGAGCAGCGATTCGATCGCCGCCAGAATCGCGATGGTAAACGCGGAGGGAAGCAATTCCGCCATCGCTCCAAAATCAAACGACGGAAGCGAGAACGGCGGGAGCGAGGACGAAATGGTGTAAAGATCTCCGATGGTATTGACGGGCAGATTGCACAGCTTGACCAGCGCCGTGCCCGCAACGACCGCGATCAGCGATCCGGGAATCTTTTTGCTGATTTTGGGCCAGACGATGAGGATCAGAAGTCCCACACCGCCAACCAGCAGTGCCCACCAGTTGATTGTGGTGATGCTGTGAATCACGCTTTCCAGCTTTTCCATTGTCTCCACAGGTGCCTTACCGCCGAAATCCAGACCGAGGAAATCCTTGATCTGACCGATGATGATGGTCAGCGCAATTCCCGAGGTAAATCCCGTGGTAATGGTGTGCGGGATGTACTTGATCAGCGATCCAAAGCGAAGAACGCCCATCAGAATCAAGATCACACCCGCCATCAGTGTGGCGATCACCAAGCCGCCGATGCCGTTTGTGGCAACGATACCCGCGACGATGGTCGCAAACGCGGCGGTGGGTCCCGAGATATTGACACGGCTGCCGCCCAAGAGGGCAATAACAAGTCCCGCAACGATCGCGGTGTAAAGTCCCTGCTCGGGAGACACCCCCGACGCGATCGCCAACGCTATGGACAGAGGAAGTGCAATGATCGCAACGATCACGCCCGCAACAAGGTCCGACACCAGCTGCTTTGCGGTGTACCCCTTCATGGATGAGATGAGCTTCGGTTGAAAGATTTTCATATCTGTACCTTTCCCATAAAATAATAAAGTCTTGACAAATCAATATTTTACTCCTTTTTGTACCGTTTCGCAAGCCCTATTCCAAACCTTTTTTGAAAATCGTCGCTTTCACAAATTCGGATGATACAATCATGTGATTTTATTGATAAAATCCACAAAGAAAAAATCACATTTCGGAAATAAAAAGTGATATTTTGTATTGCATTCGGAATGGAATTCGTGTATAATTGAGAAGACAGCAAAAATCGCAATCTTTTCGGCAATAACGGCAATTTACTTTATTGTGAAAATTTGCTATCATAAAAGCATCTTATGCACACAGTGCAGAAAGGACCATGATTATGAAACTTGTTACCATCGGAGATTCCATCACCGTCGGCACGTATACCGCCGAGAGTGACCGATCCCCCAATTCCGTCGCACATCCGAATTTTTCCGAGCTGCTCCGGGACAAGCTCGGCTGCGACTCGCTGATCAATTACGCGCACAACGGCATTTCCATCAGCGCCAACACCAATGTTTTCCCCGATAAGGCAATCGTCACGCGATACCTGATGATGGAGGACGCCGACATCGTCCTCATCTGTGCGGGCACCAATGATTTCGGTAACGGTGTTGCGCCCGGCACTCTTGACGATACCGCGGACGTCTCCTTCTTCGGCGCTGTGGATATTCTGTTCCGCGGCTTAAAGGAAAAATATCCGAACAGCGAAATTTACATCGTCAAGCCCATTCACCGTCACGACGAGGAGGAAAACAAGATCGGGCTGTCGTTGGATTGCTATCGCGGCGTACTTGAGCAAAAGGCACGTCAGTACGGCTTTCCCACGATCGACGGCTATGAAATTCCCGTCGATCCCAAGCTTGCGGACCACAGAAAGCTTTATTCCAAGGATGGCGTGCATATCAATCCCGAGGGACACCGCCTGTATGCCGAATACGTTTACGGTCAAATCTTGAAGTTGAGAAAGGAAAAGGCAAGATCCATTGGCATCCATCAGTATAAAACCTATTGCAATCCGCTCTCCATCCCCGAAATTCCGCGCGGCAAGGACAGTGCCGACGACATGACCTGGAGCGGGGAGATCCAAAAGGATTACCGCTCGATTTCCGATCCCAGCGTTCTGTATTTCGAGGGCAAGTGGTATCTCTATCCCAGCTACGGCATCCTCTGGGAATCCGAGGATTTCGTCAACTGGAAGCACATTGACTGTACCCCCTACGAAGCCCCCGGCTACAGCCCCGCACCGATGGTACACAACGGCAAGGTATGGCTCGCGGTGCACTCCCGTCCGATGTTCGTCGCCGATTCCCCACGCGGACCGTTTACCGAGGTCGGCAAGCTCGTCAAGCCCGACGGAACCGAGTT
Organism: Clostridia bacterium; assembly: GCA_017463405.1. Classification (GTDB taxonomy): domain Bacteria; phylum Bacillota; class Clostridia; order Oscillospirales; family CAG-272; genus UMGS1865. Next base: position 14,375 of record JAFTPJ010000082.1, on the reverse strand, counting down.
TACCGTACTCGATCCCGCACTTCTCAAGGACGACGATGGGCGCATCTATCTGTACTGGGCAGATTTTGCAAAGAACGAGCGCGGCATGAACGTGATCGGAACCATGGGCGCAGAGCTCGATCCCGATCGCCCCAACCACCTGATCACCGAGCCGAAGTTTTTGTTCGGATTTGAAGAGGAGCACGAGTGGGAGCGCTTCGGTGCCAACAATCAGAACACCGAAATGGGTTGGTGTGAGGGACAGTGGATCATCAAGAAGAACGGCAGATATTATCTTATCTACTCCGGCAACGGCACGCAGTTCGAAACTTATGCACAGGGCGTTTACTATTCGGACGAGGGACCGCTTTCGGGCTTCGTCTACCAGAAAAAAAATCCCCTGACCCGCAACCTCCACGGTCTGGTCAGCGGTGCGGGACACGGCTGCGTGGTCGAGGGTCCCAACGATACGCTCTGGACGTTTTATACCAGCCGTATGTGCGCCACCCACGTATTCGAGCGCCGCATCGGTATGGATCGCATCTATCTCGACGAGAACGGTGAAATGTACTGCAAGGGCATCACCGATACGCCGCAGTACGGTCCCGGAGAGGTGCTTGAGGGTGACACGGGGCTTCTCCCCTTGACCTTCCAGTTGCGCGCAAGAGTCAAGGCAACGAGCATGAAGGAGGGACGCGAGAGCTTTTACGCGCTGGAGCCTACGTTGAACACCTGGTGGCAGCCGGAGGACGATGATCCGATGCCGCAGCTGACGGTCAGACTCGCCGCAAACTATCGCGTCTCCGCCTCCCGCATCATCTGGCAGGATACGGGACTGAATTACAATAGCGGCGTTCTCCCCGGCCCGATCCAATACAAGATTGAGCTTTTGCAGGGTGAGGACTGGGTCACGGTCCTCGATTGCTCGGACAACGACACTGAATTGATCATCGATTACCGCACCTTCCCGTCGCAGGCGGGCACCGAGGCACGCCTGACCGTCCTCGGCGCTCCCAAAGGCATCCGTCCCGGTGTCATCAGCTTCTCGGTGTTCGGAAATCGTGAAATTTGAAACAGTGAGGAAATCGCATTATGAAAATCATGGAAAAGCTTGCAAGAAAGCAGAACAATCTTTACGGTGAGCCGCCCGCAACCATCGCCTTCCTCGGCGACAGCGTAACGCAGGGTTGCTTTGAGCTCTACGAATCGGGCAGAGCAATCGACACCGTGTTTGAAAATAAAAACGCATACAGCACGCGCGTCAGTGAAATTTTACACATGTTCTTCCCCAAGTCGCACGTCAACATCGTCAACTGCGGCATCAGCGGTGACAACGCCCCCAACGGGCTTTCCCGTCTCGAGCGCGACATTCTCCCCTTTAAGCCCGACCTCGTTATCGTCAGCTATGGACTCAACGATTCCGGCAGAGGAGAAGCGGAATTGGAAAAATACATAACCGCCTTGGACGGCATCTTTAAAAAAATCAAGGAAAGCGGCGCGGAGTGCATCTTCATGACCGAGAATTCCATGAACATCAACGTCAGTTGTCACATCACCAACGACCGCTTCCGTGAGATTGCCGAGAGCTCTATGAAAACGCAAAACGACGGCATCCTTGAAAAATACTTCGAGGCGGCAAAGGAAACGGCACGCGCCAACGGTGTAAAAATCTGCGATTGCTATGCCAAGTGGAAGGCAATGATCAACGCGGGCGTCAACGTCACCGAGCTGCTTGCCAACAAAATCAATCATCCCATTCGCGAGCTGCATTGGTTGTTTGCCTACAGCCTTGTGGAAACAATGCTTGAACTGACTTAAGAAAGGTGGTTTATATATGAGAAAACACATTATCCGAATTCTTGCTGCATCCATGATGCTTCCCCTTTTCCCGATGCTGACGCTCCCCACAAACGCTGAATCGGCAGCACCCACTCTGACCTCTATTTTCGAGGCAAAAATCTACGACGACGGCGTAGATACACTTCCCTACCGTATCTACATTCCTGCCGACTATGATCCTGCAAAATCCTATCCTCTCATCCTGTTCTTTCACGGCGCGGGCGAGAGAGGCAACGACAATGCCGCACAACTCAAAAACGCAGTCGGACAGATGTTTAAGGAGTCAGATTCCCCCGTATATCAATGCATCGTTGTAGCTCCCCAATGTCCTGCCGGGGAGCAGTGGGTCAACGTGAACGGCTGGGCTGATGCCCAGTATTCCACCGATGCGATTCCGGAGTCACGCGCTCTGAAAACCGCTCTGAAAATTATGGACAGCGTCAAAGCAGAGTACAGTATCGACACCGACCGCATCTACTCCACGGGACTTTCGATGGGTGGATACGCAACGTGGGATCTGCTGGTACGTCACACCGATCTGTTTGCGGCGGCAATTCCCGTCTGCGGCGGTGCGGATTATCGCTATGCCGAGCGTCTTGTTGACGTTCGGATCTACACCTTTCACGGTCTGCAGGATCCGACTGTTCCCTACACCGGAACCGAAAAAATGGTGCAAGCCATTCGGGATGCGGGCGGTGAAAAAATTACCTATGTTCCCTATCCCAATATGCAGCATCTGATATGGGAGGAGGCATTCGCAACCGAAGGACTGTTCGAGTGGCTGCTCTCCAACCGACTTTCCGACCGCATGGGACAAACTCCCCCCGAAAATTCCGACGGAAGTGAATCCTCACCCACTCCGGAAGACTCCACAACACCCGAAGAGCCCACAACACCCGAGGAGCCTACAACACCCGAGGAGCCTACAACACCCGAGGAGCCTACAACACCCGAGGAGCCTACAACACCCGAAGAGCCTACAACACCCGAGGAACCTACAACACCCGAGGAACCTACAACACCCGAGGAACCTACAACACCCGAGGATACACCCCCCATAGAAGATGCGACAACGTCCGCAGCAACCCAAACGCCCGACGCACCGTCTCCTTATGCATGGCTGCTTCCCGCCGCAATCTGTGCGAGCGTTGCCGCCGTAATTGCAGGAGTTTGCGCATGGCTGGTACTAAAAAAGAAACGGTCATAATACCGTGACAAAAGATTTTGCAGAATAAAAATACATCAAATCGGGAGGTCCTCAATCGGGGATCTCCCTCTTTATGCTCGCACGCTCTCCTTCCTGTCGACGTAGCACCTTCCGGTGAGGGAAGGCGACAAGCCGCCGCGAGATTGCCTTCGGCAACTCGGAGGATGTCAACGGCTCATCGATCTTTAATATTTTAACCTCGTAATACGCCGTTGACAAGGGGAGAGCGCGCAACTGTGGATGACTTGATCGTTATTTAATTGACAAAGAATCAACATCACAAGCCCTTGACAGAACGGAGGATCTATGATACAATAAAGAATATTGTATTCTATCAAAAAAGGAAAAAGAAAAAGGACAAAACAATGGAAAATCCCCTGAATCAACCAAACGGCGAAATTCGCGAAAACAAAATGGGAATCCTCCCCATCCCCAAGCTCCTCTTTACCATGTCGGTGCCGATCATCATCTCGATGCTTGTGCAAGCGCTCTATAACATCGTCGACAGCGTTTTCGTCGCCATGTACGACAACGTCGCGGGGACCGCCGCACTCACGCTTGCGTTCCCCATGCAAAACCTGATGATCGCCGTGGCGGTCGGTCTTGCCGTCGGTATGAACGCGCTCCTCTCCCGCGCACTGGGGGAGAAAAACTTTGAACGCGCAAACAAAATCGCAGGACAGGGCTTCTTTCTGACCCTATGCGGTTACGTGCTGTTTCTGATTATCGGCATCTTCGCGGTCGAGTTTTACGTCGGCACCCAGGCGGGCAACGGCGAGACCCGCGCCAAAATCATGGAGTTCGGCGTGGATTACCTCTCTATCATCTGCATCTGCTCAATCGGCGTTTTCATTCAGGTCACCTGCGAGCGCCTTTTGCAAGCAACGGGAAAAACCATGCTGAGCATGGTTGTCCAGCTGGCAGGAGCCGTCACCAACATCATCCTTGACCCCATCATGATCTTCAGCTTCGGCTGGGGTATCAAGGGCGCGGCAATTGCGACCGTCATCGGTCAGCTCGTTTCCGCGGCACTGGGACTGCTTTTCAATCTGAAATACAACAGGGAAATTACCATCCGTCTGTTCAATATCATCCCCACGCTGTCCCTGATCCGCGAAATTCTCATCATCGGTATTCCCTCGGTACTGATGCAGGCAATCGGTTCGGTGATGACCTTCTGCATGAACAAGGTGCTCGGCGGCTTCGGCGTAGATGCGATGAATATCTTCGGTATCTACTTCAAGCTGCAAAGCTTCATCTTCATGCCAGTGTTCGGCTTAAACAACGGCATGGTGCCCATCATCGCCTATAACTACGGCGCCCGCAAGCGCGAGCGCGTGATGAAAACCATCCGCCTCGCCGCCGTATGCGCCGTCGCCTATATGCTGCTGGGGCTTGCGATCTTTCAGCTCTTCCCCGCGCAGCTGCTCGGTATCTTCAATGCAAGCGAGAGCATGCTCGCCATCGGTCAGCCCGCGCTCCGCACCATCAGCTTAAGCTTTATATTCGCAGGCTTCTGTATCGTGACCTCATCGGTCTGCCAGGCACTCGGAAAAAGCATCTACAGTCTGTTCTCCAGCATCGGACGTCAGCTCGTCGTGCTCATCCCCTCCGCCTATCTGCTCTCCCTTTCGGGCAAGCTTGATCTTGTATGGTGGGCAATTCCGATTGCCGAGATCGTCAGCGTGGCACTCTCGGTCGTTTTTATGACTGTTGTTCTCAAAAAGGTCATGCCGAAAAGTGAATTTCTTGCTTCGGATCTGTTGGATAATTGAATCATTGAACAACGGCTATGGGGTGTCTCAATTGGCAGATGAGACACCCCATACGTTTATTCAAAATTCCAAATAACCTCCGCCGTCATGCCTTCGGGCAGGTGGTAGGTAAACACGGGGGTATCCCCATCGTAATGCCATTCGGTATCAATTTCACCGCGAATGGATTGGTACTTCACCGCAAGAGAACCAATCTCTTTGATCGGATGCGGCTTGAGAACAACGTGTGAAAATCCCGGTGCTGAATCCTTTACACGGATACCGCCGAGATATTCAAAGAACCATCCGACAATTGATCCGAGCGAAAAATGCGACATGCTGAGCATTTTGTCAGAATCCCGCTCACCAAGCCAGCTTTCGCTGATCGTCGTTCCGTTCTCGCCCAGCATATGCAGCCACGACGGGAAGCTCGTTTGCTCCAGCAAGCGATACGTCACGTCCGTATATCCGTAATCACACAGCATCTCCGGCAAAAAGCGCGTTCCGATAAAGCCCGTGGTTAAATGATCATCCTCGCGCCGTACGTACTCCGCAAGCGTATCGGCAAGGCGTTGCCGATGCTTCTCGGGAGCGATCCCGAATGCCAGAGGCAGAACGATTCCGCATTGACAGCGTGCGTCATAATCCGCGCCGCCGTCCACAAGATGAAGCCGATTGAACGCCTCGCGCGTTGCCTCCGCGCGATCGCGCAACGATTTCGCGATCTCTTCCTCACCGATGATCTCGGCAACACGTGCCACCGAATCGATCATATGGTACTGCCAGCAACCACCGAAAAACAGCTTGGAGGGCATAACGCCCTTTGGTGAGAGCCAATCGCAATACTGATGCGTGTCGGGATTTTCGGGCAAAAGCATTCCCTCATATTCATCGCGCTTTTCGATCAGCTTCAGCATTTCCGTAAAACGGCTGCGCAAAATTTCCTTGTCGCCGTAAAAGCGATAGAGTGTCAGCGGAATTTCATAGGTTTCATCCTCCCATGCATACGGTCCGTCGTGCATTTTGATACCGTTGTCGGTCCAGCGGGACAGAAAATCCGCATTGTCGGTCAGCCAACAAGCAGCGTGCGAAAAGATCTGGCTGTCGCCGTTCCAAAAATTCTTTTCCCGCGTCGGACAATCGGTGGGACCGTTGCAGATATTGTTCAGCCACGAGCGCTTTGCCGCATTGAAAATACGGTTCAGCGTCGCAGACGGCGTGACAATCTCCCCACAATCCGTCAGCGCGGTACGCAGCTCGAACGGCACGATCTCAACCAGCTGATCCATGCTGTCCAGTCCTTCGATCCAAACGTAGCGAAATCCCGTATAGGCAAAGCGACATTCGTAAATCTCCTCCGCAGCTCCCCTGGCGGTATAAACGTCTATGTTGCGCAAAAAATCGGGGGTTCTTCCACCCGTTTCGCAATCCTTCGGGTAATACACCGTCGCGTATGCCCCGCTTGCGGGAAGGACGCCATCCTCGGAAAGCCGCTCGCAATAACGCAGACGGATGCGCTTACCTGCGGGAAGAGTCCTGAATTTCACGCGCATACGTCCTGCAATACACGAGCCAACATCGTACAAAGGTGCACCGTTTGGCAGAATGCGAAGGAGCGTCGGGCGGTACTCCTTCATTTTTTTGACGAACGGATAGCTCTGCCGCAGCAGCGAGGTATATTCGCGATTTTCCGCCGCGTGCACTGCGCCAAAGCCCAATGGATTGGGCGTGCACCAATCCTCAATCTCCAACCGTGCGTCGTAACGCTCACCGTATTGCAGATCGTTTTCCGTCAGTGGGGATGGTGCGCATTGCCAGCTACCATCCGTGCAGATGCGCTCCACGCGCCCGTCTGCATACGTCAGCTCTGCAATCGCCAATACCGCGGGAACGTTTGCGTACAGCGTGCCCCACGACATACAGTTATACCAGCCGTTGCCTGTAATAAAGCCAAGCGTGTTTTCCCCCACCGAAAGGAAGGGCAGCAAATCAAACTCCTGATATTCCTTTTGATACACTTGAAAAAACGGCATGAAAAACGCGTCGGTCACACGTTGACCGTTCGCATACGGCTCGTAGCACCCCAATGCCGATGAATACAGACGTGCCGAAATCGGCATTTCGGAAAGTGAAAAACATTTTCTGAAATAGAATGAGCGGCGACATGCTATCGGATGCATTTCCATGACCTGCATGCGCTCTTCGGTGTATTTCCCGGGGATGGGCAGCGCCGTTTCAAAGCCTTCCGGGTCGTCGTTTTCGCCGAAATCGATCAGTCGTACCTGACGAAACGCACCGTCGGTAACGATCTCCTCAATTTCTCCGTCCTCATAATACAGACGGATACCACCCGTGATTGCCGCACTGTAACGCTCGTCGGTGCTGCTTTGATAGGCACGCAAATGCAAATTGTTCTCGCCGTCCGTCACCGCATCGGTGATATCGGTCAGATCAAGACGCATAGTCTCGGTTGCAATCGGTTTCCCATTGAGCCACAGCTCAAACAGATTATCACAAAGAAATGCCGCCTCCGCGCGCATAACTTTTTTGCACGGTACAAACAGCCGATAGGCATGAAATCTTGTATATCCTATCACCCAAAGGTATTTTGCCGACGGAAAATGCGGTTCCTTCGGTCGGTTGAATTTTTCGCGTGCCGACGGCGGTGCCGAGATCAACATCGCGGCAGAAAAATCTCTGTATTCTTTCGTATATTGATGCATTTGCTTCATACCTCCGTAGATAAAACTTATCCTACATATATTCTACATCATTTTTTTTGAAAAAGCCATTGCATTAAGTAACCGAAATATGGTATAATGTAACCAAAGTACCAATCAAAAACGGAGCACCTAAAGAATGAAAGCACGAATCATGTTCGTCTGCCACGGCAACATCTGCCGATCGCCCATGGCGGAATTCATCTTCAAAAGGCTTGTGGCGGAGCGCGGTGTAGAGCATCTGTTTAAGATCGCCTCCTCTGCGACCTCGACCGAGGAGATTTGGAACGGCATCGGCAACCCCGTCTATCCACCCGCTCGCGCGGAGCTGGAGCGTCACGGCATCGATTGTGCAGGTAAACGCGCCGTACAGCTGACGCGTGCGGATTATGCGCAATACGACCTCTTGATCGCCATGGACGAGCGAAACATCCGCAATATGCATCACATCCTCGGTGGTGATCCGGAGCATAAGATCTCCAAGCTGATGGACTATACCGACCGTCCCGGCGACGTTGCCGACCCATGGTATTCCGATCGCTTTGACGTCACGTACCGCGACATTTCAGAAGGATGCCATGCCTTGCTTGCGCATCTGCTCACAAATCCGTAAATCAAAGGAATCATCATGACCAACGAACAAATCTTGCGCATCGCGCTGGAGCAATCCGCGCGCGATATGAACTGCCGTCCCGAGGACTTCCTGTCCGACACACACGTCGTCACGCGATCAATAGCGAATCCGCTCGCCCGCAAATATCTGCCACTTCCCTTTGAATGCGACATGGTCTCCTACGGCAACAATGTCGTGGCGCAGACCTCCGAGCGTCTGTCCTCCACCGTGGAGGATTACGTCTCTAAATATTGGGCGGCACATTGCTTTGAAACGCCGAACATCCACGTATTGGACGATATGCTCGCCCCCTTCGGACTCAAGGTCTGCTTTATGGCAGAGTATTTTCTCCCCGACATCGATGTGCTTCGCGCACTCCCCTGCGATTACGAGCTGCGCGTGCTCACGCAAGCCGATTTTGCAGATCTTTATCTGCCCGAGTGGAGCAATGCGCTCTGCCGCGAACGTGCAGCATTGGACGTGCTCGGCGTTGGCGCTTATGACAACGGTCGCCTCGTCGGTCTTGCGGGCTGCTCTGCCGATTGCGACACAATGTATCAGATCGGCGTCGACGTGCTTCCCGACTACCGTCGCCGCGGCATTGCCGCGGCGGTGACGAGCCGTCTTGCCATTGAAATTCTGGCACGCGGAAAGGTCCCCTTTTACTGTGCCGCATGGTGCAATCTTAAATCGGTACGCAATGCGATCAAATGCGGCTTTCGCCCTGCATGGGCAGAATTGACCGCGCGCGACGTTGCCTTTGTCGAGCAATTCAATCGCGATCTGAAACTGCGCTAAAACTTTTTATCAACGGAGAACTGATTATGAAACTGATCTCATGGAACGTCAACGGCTTCCGCGCGTGTCTTGACAAGGGCTTTGCCGACTTTTTCAACAACGTGGATGCCGATATTGTCTGCATTCAGGAAACGAAAATGCAACCGGGGCAGGCGGAATTTGCACCGGACGGATATCATCAATATTGGTACAGCGCCGAGAAAAAGGGATACTCCGGAACGGCAGTGTTCACAAGACAAGAGCCGCTCTCGGTACAATATGGCATCGGCATCCCCGCGCACGACACCGAAGGGCGTGCCATTACGCTGGAATTTGAATCCTTTTACCTGCTTTGCGTCTATACCCCAAATGCGCAACGCGAGTTGGCGCGACTGGACTATCGGATGGCGTGGGAGGATGCCTTGCGCGACTATATCCTTGCGTTGGATGCCAAAAAGCCCGTAATCTATTGCGGCGACCTGAACGTGGCACATGAGGAGATCGATCTCAAAAACCCGAAGACCAATCACCACAGCGCAGGCTTTTCCGACGAGGAGCGCGCAAAATTCTCTGCACTGCTCGACTGCGGCTTTACCGACACGTATCGCGCACTTTACCCCGATCGCGTGGAATACTCCTGGTGGAGCTATATGATGAAGGCGCGCGAAAAGAACGTCGGATGGCGCATTGACTATTTCGTTGTCTCCAGCCGACTCTTCCCCGCCGTCACCGACAGCTTTATCCTCGGCGACGTCATGGGAAGCGACCACTGCCCCGTCGGCATTGAAATCAATCTGTAAAAAGGAGAACCGTCAATGAATTTCACAGAAATCGCACAGACGCGGCAATCCTGTCGCAAATACGATTCCAACAAATCCGTGGAAGAGGAAAAGCTAACCGCGATCCTCTCTGCCGCGCGTCTTGCCCCCTCCGCCTGTAACGGTCAACCCTATCATCTCACCGTATGCCGTGGGGAGGCGGCAAAGAGAGCCGCTGCCTGCGTCACGGGCATGGGCATGAACAAGTTTGCCGCCGATGCTCCCGTGCTGATCGTCATCTCGGAGGAGGCGTACGTTCCCTCTGCCGCACTCGGTGCCAAGGTCAAGAAGAACGACTACCGCTCAATCGACATCGGCATCGTCGCCGCTTATCTGACTGCGGAAGCAACTGCGCAGGGGTTGTCCACCTGCATCCTCGGTTGGCTCGACGATGAAAAGCTGCGCGCATTGTGCGGATTGGAGCATCCCGTGCGCCTCGTCATTCCCCTCGGCTACGCCGCAGAGGGCGATCCGTTGCGCGAAAAAAAGAGAAAAGCGTTGGACGAATTGGTCACGACACTGGAGGATTGAATTCATGAAGCTTTTCTTTAGCGCGCTGATCAAATTTCTCTGCAGACTGTTGCTCGTAGGACTTCTGATCTTTCTTCCGGCAGGAACGCTTCTCCATCCAAACGGATGGTTATTCATTGCACTGCTCTTTATCCCTATGCTCATCCTCGGTGCGGTTTTACTGATCAAGTCTCCCTCTCTGCTCGAAAAACGATTGGATACCCGCGAAAAGGAGAATACGCAAAAGGGCGTAGTCGCGCTGTCGGGGGTAATGTTTCTTTCGGGCTTTGTCCTCGCGGGTCTGGATTTTCGCTTTGGATGGACACACGTCCCCACATGGCTCGTCATTGTCGCTTCGGTCATCTTACTCGTTTCCTATGCACTTTTTGCGAGGTCTTGCGCGAAAATGCCTATCTTTCTCGCACAGTTAAGGTGATGGAGCATCAAACAGTCATCGACGCGGGGCTTTACGGCATCGTCCGTCACCCAATGTGCGCCGTCACGATCTGGCTCTTTCTTGCAATTCCGCTCATACTCGACTCATATCTCTCGTTGCTTTGCTTCTTGCACTATCCCATCGTGATCGCCATTCGGATTCGAAACTAGGAGCGTGTGCTGACCGAGTTGTTGGATGGCTATACCGAATATAAATCCAAGGTAAAATATCGCTTGATCCCCTTGATCTGGTAATCAAAAAGGAGTACGCTTATGAAAAAATACATTCTCGCACTTGACGAGGGAACCACCAGTGCACGCGCGATCCTATTCGATCAGGATTCCCGCATCGTCTCCATGGCACAGCACGAATTTCCGCAGATCTATCCCCGCGCGGGTTGGGTCGAGCAGGATCCCATGGACATCTATGCCAATCAGTACGCGGCACTTACCGAGTGCATCGCCAAAAGCGGCATTGATCCCGATGAGATCGCCGCAGTCGGAATTACCAATCAGCGTGAAACCGTGATCGTTTGGGATAAAAACACGGGAAAGCCAATTTGCAACGCCATCGTATGGCAATGCCGCCGCACCGCCGACATCTGCGAGGAGCTGGAGCGTGCGGGCTGCGGTGACTACATCCGAAAAACAACGGGTCTGCGCCTTGACCCATATTTCAGCGGTACAAAGATCAAATGGATCCTCGATCACGTCGAGGGGGCACGTGCTCGTGCAGAGGCAGGCGAGCTTCTGGTCGGAACGGTCGACACCTGGCTGATCTGGAAGCTGACCGACGGTGAGCTGTTCATCACCGATCGTACCAACGCCTCCCGTACCATGCTCTGCAATATCCACACGGGGCAGTGGGACGATGAAATGCTCCGCATGCTCAATATCCCCCGTGGGATACTCCCCGAAATTCGCAGCAGTAGTGAAATCTACGGATATTTTGAATGCATGGGTGCAAAAATTCCGATCGCGGGAATCGCGGGCGACCAGCAGGCTGCATTGTTCGGTCAAGGTTGCTTTGCGTCCGGCGAAGCGAAAAATACATACGGAACAGGCTGTTTCCTGCTCACGCACACAGGCAATCGGGCAATTGAAAGCCACTATGGACTTTTGACCACGATCGCTGCGGGAGAGAAGGATCGCCCCATCGAATACGCACTGGAGGGCAGCGTCTTCGTCGGCGGTGCCGTCATTCGCTGGCTACGCGATGAAATGAGGTTGATCCACGAATCGAGCGACAGCGAATATTTCGCCAAAAAGGTTCCCGATGCAAACGGAATCTATCTCGTCCCCGCCTTCGCAGGTCTTGGCGCGCCCGTCTGGGATATGCATGCCAGAGGGACGATTGTCGGATTGACCGCGGGAACAGGAAAGAATCACATCATCCGCGCCGCTCTGGAATCCATCGCCTACCAAACAGAGGACGTACTCGCGGCAATGCGTTCAGACATCTCCGCAATCAATGATAAAAACACCGTCCAAAGCCTCAAGGTCGACGGAGGAGCATCCGCAAATGATCTTCTGATGCAAATGCAAAGTGATTTTTCCGACATCGAAGTACAGCGCTCCGCCAGTGCCGAGGCCACGGCGGCGGGAGCAGCATACCTGGCAGGTCTTGCGGTGGGATTTTTCGCAAGCCGCGAGGAGTTGAAGCACAAGCTAGGCAAGGGAAAATCCTTCACCCCCGAAATGAACACCACACTCCGCAAGAAACATCTTGACGGCTGGCATCGCGCAGTCAAGGCTTGCAGAGCCTTTACCGAAAGTGAGGAATAAATCATGGCTGTAGTCAAAAAAGAATTTACCGTTCCGTCAAGCGACGGAATCCATGCACTCGCAGGCATGGTGTTTTGCCCCGCGGGAGAAATCAAGGGATTTTTCCACATCGTGCACGGCATGACCGAATACATCGGCAGATACGAGCGTTTTATGAACGACGTGGCAGAGGCGGGATACGTCTGCTTCGGCTATGATAACCTCGGTCACGGACATACCGCAATGGATGACAGCGAGCTGGGCTTCATCGCAGAAAAAAACGGCTGGGATCTGTTGGCGCAAGATGTCAGAATCTTCTCCGATGCCGTCATGAAAGAATACAAGCCAATCAACTCCACCACACTGCCCTATTGCCTCATGGGACACAGCATGGGCTCATTTATTGTGCGTATTGCCGCAGAAAAATACGTCACACCCGACCGACTGATCATCATGGGAACAGGAGGCTCCAATCCCGTAGCAGGACTTGGGATCGCGCTGACGGGGATCGTCAAGCACATCCGCGGCGGCAGACGCGTCTCGCCGCTCGTCAATGCACTCGCCTTCGGAAATTACAACCGGCGATTTGAAAAGGAGCTTTCCGAGGCACCGAGCCAGTGGCTGACGACCGATGCAAGCATCCGCAAAAAATACGCCGATGATAAATTCTGTACCTTTCAATTCAGCGTCAGCGCAATGGGGGATCTCATCCGACTTACGAAATATTCCAACCGTAACGCATGGTACAAAAATCTGCCAAAATCCATCCCCGTTCTCCTCATTTCAGGCGAGGAGGATCCCGTCGGCGGCTACGGAAAGGGCGTACGCGAGGTCTGCGAAAAACTCAAACAGCAGCAGATCAACGTCAAGCTCATCCTCTACCCGAACGCACGCCATGAAATTCTCAATGATTTCACCTACGGAGACACAAAACGCGATATCCTTGCGTTTTGTGCATGTGACGCGAACGCGTAGCGGAATTGCCAACACCTTGATACGAGAATCGCAACCTTTGCCTCTATTGCCCATCCATTAAGGAAAAGCAGAGCATGAAAAGCGAATCGCAAAACGGTCAAAAATATATTTTTAATATGTTTTTCAAAAAAAATAAAAAATATATTTTTCAAAAAGCCCTTGACAAAAAGGATTTGCTGTGCTATAATATTGTGGTCAGCGAGAAAAGCGCTGATGATCTGGGTGTGGCGCAGCTGGTAGCGCGCTACCTTGGGGTGGTAGAGGCCGCAAGTTCAAGTCTTGTCACTCAGACCAAACGGAGATTCTTCGGAATCTCCGTTTTTCTTTGTTTTTTGGGCGTTTTCCTGCATTTCTGTGTTTCCAAACTGTTAACGGTGCTTCAAAAACGCGGTAGTAAAAACGCCGTTTTTTGCGACTGCTACCCAAAACTGCTACCTAAACTTTTTCCGTTCCCAATTCTTCCCTTCTAAAATCAATAGATATCCGATACTACCTCCGAGTGACAAAAAATTTCTTTCAAATATTTTTTAATTACAGAAGGCACGACGAAACATTTGGTCGTGCCTTCATTTTTATTTACATTGTCTGTCCTGATATAGTAAACGTATTTTCCATATTCTTTGCCAAGGATACCCTTTTTGCATGGCTGATATGCGTATAGATATTTGCTGTGGTTTCAATATCAGCATGTCCCAGCCACTCTTTGATCTCGTTGATATCCCAGCCCTTATCAAATAACACGCTTGCCGTGGTATGCCGGATATCGTGAAATCTCATCTTTTTTAAGCCATTACGGGCAAGGACACGCTGAAATGACCTTGTAATACAATCGGGGCGATACGGATTCCCATCCTCATGCTTAAATATATAATCATTCTCAACATAGGAATTCCCGTAAAAAGCACGGTTCAGTTTTTCTTCTTCCTTCAGATTAAGTAATAGATCCTTCACCTCCGGCAGTATTTCAAAGGTTCTGCGGCTACT
>JAFTPJ010000081.1 GCA_017463405.1 Clostridia bacterium | reverse complement strand
TCCAAAAAGTATTCAAAAGCGCTTTTGTGATTTTATTATATCAAATTTCAAAAATAATTCCACGAAGTGTTTGTTGAATCGAAGTATAGTATCGCTTTGATTTTCAAAGATATTATATCACAAATGAATACTAATTACAAGGAAAAAAGACATGCTCAAAAATGAACATGTCTTTTCCGATTAACCTGCTTTATCGCAGGTACGCCAACGCCTCTTTTTTATTTTAATCACTTTCGGCAACCTGCTTCATTTCATCGGCGCCGGAAGCCGTTTTATTGATCTCATCCGCATCGTAGAACGTGGGAACCGCTGCGCGAAAGGCATCACGGATTTTCGTGGACGCAATCTCATGCTTTGCCTGTTCCACTGCACTCTTGAGCAACGCGATCTTTTTCTCCACCTCATCGCGCGACAGGGGTGTATCAGTTTCAATAAAGATCATGCTGTTTTCTGTCTTGGTCAATGTTTCGGTCTTGATCAGAAGCTCCTCATAAAGCTTTTCGCCGGGACGCAAACCGATCTCCTGAATCCGGATATCCACGTCAGGGGTCAAACCGCAAAGCTTGATCATATTGACCGCCAGATCGTAAATGCGGACGGGCTTGCCCATATCCAACACGAACAATTCACCCTTCTTTGCCATGGCGCCCGCCTGAATCACCAGCTGGCTCGCCTCTGGAATGGTCATAAAGTAACGGATAATACGCTTGTCGGTAATGGTGATGGGCCCTCCCTCAGCGATTTGCTTGCGGAACAGCGGAATAACGGAGCCATTCGAGCCGAGCACATTTCCAAATCGCACAGCCGCAAAATCAGTGGCACTGTCGGTACGGCATTGCACGATCATTTCGCACATCCGCTTGGACGCGCCCATGACATTGGTAGGATTGACTGCCTTATCGGTAGAAATCAGAATAAACTTCTGTACACCGAATTTCTCCGCCATATCCGCAGTGTTATACGTGCCGAACACGTTATTCTTGATCGCCTCACAGCCGCTATGCTCCATCAAGGGCACATGCTTATGTGCAGCAGCATGGAACACGATGTCCGGACGGTAAATATCAAAGATCGTCTCCAAGCGCTCACGGTCGCGCACCGACGCAATTTCAACCGCGAGATTCAGTCGGTTTCCGTAGGTACGGATCAACTCCTGCTGAATATCGTACGCATTGTTTTCATAGATATCGACAATGATCAGCTGTGCGGGCCTGCACTTGGCGATCTGTCTGCAAATCTCACTTCCAATCGATCCGCCGCCACCCGTAATCAGAACCTTCTTACCCGTGTAGTAGTGAAACGCCACGGAATTGGTAAACGAAAGCGACTTACGGAACAAAAGGTCTTCAATGCGGAAATCATGAAGAACGCCCTTATACGAGCGTTTTGTTGTATCACCGTTTGCGTCTGCCTCCTTATAGGGCATATCGTAGATCTTAATCTTGCAGGAGGTTTTGCTGTAACGGTCATACAATGCCGATGCGGTATCACTGTCAAGTCCCGTCAGCGCAATGAAAATCTCGCTGACGCCGTATTCCTTGATCAGATCCACAATCCCCTCTTCCTCGGGATACACCTTCAGACCCGAGACGCGGCTCCCCACCTTGGTGGTATCGCGGTCGATGAAAAAGAGCGGCTTGTAGTTCGAGCTCTTACTGCACATCAGCTCATCCGCCAACAGCGCACCCAACTGACCCGCGCCGACAATGGCAACGGGGATCTTATGGCTATCGTCATCGCCGTTTTTATTCCGCAGCTTATAGACACAGCGGTAGGAAAGACGGGAGCCGAGCGACATCAGCGCAAACAGTGATGCGATCATACCGAACTGCCACAAATTGTGATATACGCCAAGGATCGCACTGATCGGCATCGCCAAAACAAGTCCGCAGGCATCTGCCAATATCATTTTCAGATAGACAATCGTGTTCGTATATCTCCAAATGCTGAGGTAGATTCCAAACGCCAATCTTGCACCGAAGATCAGCACAAACAAAATCGCAGAATTGATGACGTAATTTCGAACAGACGGATCTGCAACCGAGGGATGGAACAGCATGCTTGCCCCCAGATACAGAAAAGAAATCAGCCAAAAGCAAAAAAAGTCAAACAGGACCAGCAAAACCTTACGGGATTTTGCCATCTTTATCTTTTGTGAATACATGAACAACACCCTCTTCTACCAAAAACTTCACAACAAAATTCAATCGGCAAAAAACAAATTTTTGCCGAAAACATGGAAATCACATATAGATTTATAGATTGTGTCAAACACTACGTTGTATTATAGCACAGTCCGCGCCATTTGTCAAGTAGAGGGGGACTCTTTTTTTGTTTTTTCGACTTTTTCTGCGCAAATTGTACAGTTTTGATAAAAAGAATTTATACGGAGAATTATTTTTTTGCGGATTGCTTCTTGACAATATTCAAACAAAATACTATAATATTGGGTACTATTTCAATTACCGGAGGGTCATATGCATTCCAAGCACATCCGAAAATTAGTCTATTCTGCCATGTTCTGTGCACTTGTGTTTACTGCGACATGGCTTTCCTTCCCCTCACCGTTCGGCGGCAATGTCAATCTCGGTGACAGCATATTGCTGCTCGGAGCGTGGATGCTCGGCGGTCCCTGGAGCATCATTGCCTGTGCCGCAGGCGCCGCGCTGACTGATATTTTGAGCGGCTACGCGCTCTATGCACCCGCCACTCTGATCATCAAAGCACTCATGGTGCTAACCGCCATCCTGTCTCTCAAGCTCTTCTCCAAGCTCCCTGCCATCGCACGCACCGTCCTTTCCGCTACCCTGGCAGAGCTCGTCATGGTACTCGGATATTTTGCATACGAGGGATTTTTCCTCTACGGCTTCGGCGCATCCGCGCTCAATATTCCGTTCAATCTGATTCAGGGGGGTGTCGCTATCGCGATAGCGGTTCTTTTGCAGACGTTGCTCTCGCATGCGCGCCTTCCAAAGGATCTGAATTGATGCTTCATATTTACAAAACGGACACCAAAACCGTCTCAAAATGTGTTATACTGTAAAAAATATACTTTGAGGTAACTATGAAAAAAGCTTGTTTTTTGCTGATTCTGATTCTGCTTTTGTGCTGTACCTCCTGCGCGGAGATGCATGATCTGTTGTACGAAACCGAGCAAAGCGGGATAACTTACTGTGTGCGCGGAAACGGTACCCGGGTAAAGCAAATTGTCGTCAAAAACGGTAACCGCGTCATTTGGAGCAAAGCGATAGAGACCGACAGCACCGTCGGGAATTTAGACGGTTGCTACGGATTGGGCGTGGCGGATCTGAACTTTGACGGGTACGACGACGTGATGATCGCGACGGCAGTGGACGGTGACCTCATCTCCTATGCATGCTTCCTGCGCGACGGCGAAAAAGAGGATTTTGATTACTCCGCGGAGCTTTCCGCGCTCTCCACAATCGGCGTGAACTACAGTCTCGAAGCGATTTTCGGCTTTACGCAGGAGCGTGAGACGCTTTCGGATGGACATTATTCCCTTTGCGATCAGGCAACCAAGTACATCTGGAACGGTGGTAAGCTGCTCCCGGAGATGTATGCATCGATTACCTACAATTCAAAAATCGACACCTACCGCTATTCGGTCGCGTATTACGATGAGGAGCTAAACCGATTTGAGGATTCCTCCGACATTTGGATGACCCCCGAGGAATACGCCGGGGCGGATATGAGCTTTTTGTATTATTTCAAATAAAAAAGAGGGGCCCCCCTCTTTTTTATTTGTTCTTCAAACCAGCAAATAGCTCACGCCTGCCAGAGAATCCTTTGCGT
Source organism: Clostridia bacterium (assembly GCA_017463405.1). GTDB lineage: Bacteria > Bacillota > Clostridia > Oscillospirales > CAG-272 > UMGS1865. The sequence goes on along the minus strand of JAFTPJ010000081.1, from coordinate 4,371 downwards.
CCGCCGCGGGCGAGCCTGTGAGCGGATTCATTTCCGCGATATCCGAAACCGAGCGGTGATAACGCTTTGCAACCGTCCAGAGCGTATCCTCTCGCGACGGATAGCAAACTGTGTACGACGCGCCGCCACGTGCGATTGCTTCATCAAAGGATGCCGCAGTCAGAATCCTGCATGCGCACTCCCCTCGCGTGGCGATATTGACCGCCAGCTCCGCATCCACCGCCAAGCGTTCCCCGTCCGCGCGGGCGCGGCAAGAAATCGGCGTGACATTCACGTCATAATCGGTCACGGATTCCTCGCTTCCATCGGTTTCATAACGGAACGGAATCTCAAACTCCTGCGCGGCAAGATCCTCCTCACTGTGCAGAAGCGCATGACATCTGCAACGTCCCGTCAAAATATATTTTCCGCTCTCACAGGTAAGCTCGGACACACTCGGTATCAGAGAAAGATCCACGACTGTCTGACCGCCGCGCAGTCCCACCTCCTCCATGGAAAGCATGGTATTGAGCGAAAAATTTCCGCTGATGCATTTCAGTGCCAACGGAAAACGACAATCCGCGTACCGACTCTCTCCCTGCGCCGCCGTAGAGTAGGCATCGCGCGTAAACTCGACCCGCTCATTGCGCTGGGCGTGCGATTCCAAACGGAGCGTCACCTCGCACAGAATGCGTCCGTCCTCCACCGTGATGCCAATATCCGAGCAAACGCCATTTGCACAGCAATCGCAGTTAACCTCCGCGCCGTCGGTCGGCACACTTTGCGTAAACGGAATACGGCGCAATTGCACAAACGGTGCTTCGTTTTCCCCCTCGTGCGCACAAATCAGCTTCAGGCAAACCTCTCCGCGGCAATTGACGCACCCACTGCCCGCAATCGCCTCCGTGACGTACACCTGCGCGTCGGCGCAGATGACCCGCAGATTCTCGGACTGCGCGTCAAACAGAATCTCGTCACCCAGCTGCATGGGATCGCCCATTCCGACAAAGATGCGTGCGCATTCAACGCTTCCCTTCAGTTTCTGAATGCTGTCGGGCGCGGCACCGTTGATTTCCTCCTCCAACACGCGCGTCCCGTAAAGGCTTACATGGGAGCGCAAGCGGCATTTGAGCGACAGCTTACGCGGCGCGACAACTCTGCCGGTGGTCAGATCCGGAACCGTCTCTACATCGCAGATCAATCCGTCTCCGATCTCAAAATCCGAGGTCATTTCCACAGGAACATTGAATTGATATTCGCCCGTCTGCGAGGCACAATAAAGGGCTCCGTCATTGCCCGCATACAGGATGGAATAATCCACTGTTCCCGAAAACTCCGCGCTCCCCACGCCGATGTATTTGTCAGGCGGCGCGACCGTGGCGCGCACACGTAGCAGACGTTTGACTTCGGGCTGATAATCGGGAAGAGAAAAATCCGACGACAGTTCCGTTACCACCTGGCGGTCACACAGCGTCGCTTGCACTCGCGCACCGCCCTGTTCCATGTTTCTATAGTTGTCCATAAAGCTCGCTCCTTTTGCATTTTGTTTGTTACAATATATGCTGTACGGAATAAAATATACCGAAAAAAGCGGAAAAACATCCGTTGATACGGACATTCTCCCGCTTGATTTTATAAAATGATTTGATCACGATATCGTATCAATCAGCAATTTTTTACAAATCCCTTCACTGCTTGAACACGGGATATTTCCCATTCACAACATCTAACTGACTGTAATCCAAATCAAAATTCCACTGCAATTTCTCGGTATAAAAATCCACAGTATTCAATTCACTCTCCAAAACTGCAGTTCCTACCGCAAATCCGATTCCTTCTCCCGATATCTTCTGATACTCGGCGCGATAGCAATTGTTGATGTTGGAATTGTCCGGACAAAATGCATCCGCATTGTAGTAGTAAGAAACATTGGTGCCCAAAGCAACGTCACCGTAAGCCAGACAATTTTTAATCTCGCCCTCATGATTACCCGCAAAGCCGCCAATTCCTATAGGTTGCTTATACACACAGCTGACGTTACCGGAAGCGTAGCAATTGACGATCTGTCCTGAATTATCTCCGACAAAGCCGCCAAAAAATCCGCTCGTGTCTCCTTTTGCCACGACATTTCCCTGTGCATAGCAGTTGTTGATTGTTCCGGAGGACTTTCCGACAAGACCGCCGATACCTCCCCTTATCAACGTTTGAAGTGAAATCGAACCGGTTGCATACGAGAAAGAAACGTCACCATAATTGAAACCGATCAGACCTCCAATATAGCTTTCTATGGTCTTCTTATCGGGATAGGATGTCGTCGTTACCTCACAGGCAGAGCTACATTCGACGACACTCGACCTTCTATTGTATCCGATCAGACCGCCGATATATTGCGTATACTGATCAAACAAGTATTTACTGCGCACCGTTCCACCGGAATGTGATTTTGCAATCTCACAATATTCATCGACAAAGCCAACCAATCCGCCTACATAGGAATCAGGACTCGCACAATCAACTTTGATCAATATGTTCAACCGTGAAACGCTCCCTTCTATTACAACATTGGAAAACATATGTAAAGCATTTAACATCTCCATGTCCGAGTTCTTTGAGGACGAATCCAATGAAGCACTCGCTTCTCCCCAAAAAAAGGAATTTGTCCGACTTTATGAAACCCTATCGCCCTCTGCACGTGAGGCTGTATTCAATTTGATGAAGAGCTTATCCGATATAAAAAAATAAGAAATGAGCGATAATCCGTATGTTATCGCTCATTTCTTATTTTTTACTTCAATTCACCGAGGTAATACTTTTTCTTACCGCGGCGAATGACGATATATTTCTCACCGATCGTTGTGGTGGAATCAATCTGTACGTCGATATTCGCAATACGCTCGCCGTTGAGTGTGAGCGAGCCGTTGGAGATGAACTCACGCGCCTCGCGCTTGGAGGAGCAAATGCCCGCGCCAACCAGTACGTCCATCACGGAACCACCCGCAGTCTCAAAGTGCGGCACGTCCTTCAGTCCCACCAAAAGATCCTTTGTGGGAATCTCCTTGATGTTGCCCGAGAAGAGCTGTTCGCTAATCTTCACAGCGGACTCGTATGCGCCCTCGCCGTGCAGATCGTTGAGAATCTCCTCCGCCAGCTTCTTCTGTGCCAGGCGCTTCTCGGGTGCCGCGTTGTGCTCTGCCGCAATCGCCTCGATCTCCTCGCGGGAAAGGAAGGTGAGTCGCTTGAGGTACTCGATTACCATGCTATCCTCGGAATTAAGCAGGAACTGATACAGCTCGTACGAGCTGGTCTTATTTTTATCCAGCCAGACCGCATTGCCCTCGCTCTTACCGAACTTGTTGCCGTGAGAGTCGGTCACCAGCGGCATAGTCATGGCGTACACCTCGTCTCCCGTGGTCTTGCGGATCAGCTCGATGCCCGTTGTGATGTTGCCCCACTGGTCGGAGCCCGCGACCTGCAGGTCGACACCGCGCGTCTCGTGCAGATACTTGAAGTCCAGTCCCTGAATGAGCATATAGGAGAACTCGGCGTAGGAGATACCGCTTTCCATCTGGCGGCGGATCAGATCCTTACTCAACATATAACCGACGTTGATATATTTTCCGTAGTCACGGAAGAAATCGATGATATTCAGATCCTTTACCCAATCGTAGTTGTTGACGACCTCGTAGGGAAAGATTTTTTGCAGTTGAGTTTTGAGGCATTCGTAGTTGTGGATGACCTCGTCGCGGTTGGAGAGCTTTCTTTCCACAGTGCCGCGGGGGTCACCGATCAGCGCGGTTGCCATACCAACAAGCAACAGAGGCGTGTGTCCTGCGGCAGCCAGACGGCGCGTGATCAAAAAGGACGAATAGTGCCCCAAATGCAGGCTGTCTGCCGTGGGGTCGGTACCGATATAAAAGGTCATGCCTCCCGTATTGAGCTTATCGATCAATTCGGGGTTGGAGATGTCCTGGATCAAGCCTCTCCATTTCAGATCCTCGTAGAGTGTCATTTCAAGTTTCCTCCGTTTAATAACGATTTTACATTAAAAAATATTATACCACAAAAAAATGCGCCCGTCAATACGGCAAACGATTTTTTTTGCAAATCTCCAAAAAACGGAAAAATCCCATGCAAAATCCCCCAACCGCCGAAGCGGTTGGGGAGGATCTAACAGTGGTTACATGAGAATACGATCAATCATCCTCACCGGGGAGCGGCGGGCGATTGGTGGCTTTGAGAATGGAAAGCTCCTGCCCGTTGATCTCGGCGTCGGTACCGTTGGGGTAGAATTGAATGTCTGTAGCAAGGAAAAGTGACCGAATATCCTCACGGGCCGAAACCTCGCTGTAGTTTTCACATCTAAATGTCAAATGCAAAACACCATCCTCTAAC
>JAFTPJ010000080.1 GCA_017463405.1 Clostridia bacterium | reverse complement strand
TTTTTTGTCATGTCATCCCGCAATTCGGACCCTGCAAATGGCCGTGGGCAATTTGCTATAGCGTGCGCACACACAATCTTTGGCATCGCAGAGCATTATGCGCACGCTTGGGTTCAGAATCCCGTAGAATGGAGTTTTTGTGTTATTAGCAGAAACCGCTTTGCGGTTTCTGCATTTTTTGTCATGTCATCCCGCAATTCGGACCCTGCAAATTGCCGTGGGCAATTTGCTATAGCGTGCGCACACACAATCTTTGGCATTGCAGAGCATTATGCGCACGCTTGGGTTCAGAATCCCGTAGAATAGAGTTTTTGTGTTATTAGCAGAAACCGCAAAGCGGTTGCTTCAACATGGATGACGGATTGGCATCCTTTTTTGATATTGCGGCTTACTGCTCCACGCCCGTGCGGTGATCGTTTTCACGGTATTCCATGGGCGTGATTCCCGTGACGCGCTTGAAATTTCGATTGAAGGAGCGCAGGGATTCGAAGCCGCAGTTGTAGGCGGTTTGCAGAACCGTTTGCCCGGTGTTTTTGAGAATGTAGCCCGCCTCATTGACGCGATAGCGGTTGACGTAGTCGGTATAAGACAGCTTTGTGCACTGCTTGAAGTAGCGCGAGAGGTACACATAGTGATAATTGGTGTGCGCGGCAAGCGCCTCAAGCGAGCAATCCTTGTCGTAATTGGATTCGACGAAACGGAAAATTTTGGCGAGTAGCTCGTCGCGCTCTCCGTGGCGCTCGACGTAAGTTGCCGTGCGGTCAAATTCGCCGCAGAGCGAATAGAGTAGCCCTTTGATCTGAAATTCCGACATTGGCACCGTAGCGCGTGCGCTCTCAATCAGGCGTTCCGCGGAGTAGCGGTCGGGCGTGAACAGATTGCTTTGCGGGATTTTATTTTGCACGTGCTTGCTGTACGCCTGTACGAGCTTGGACGAGAAGATGCACAGTGAATGTGCGCTGTGCACGGGCGTCTCGAAAGAATGCACCTGATTGGGAAAAATCAGAAGCGCGTCGCCCGAACGGAGGCGGTAGAGTACTCCGTCCACCGTTACGCACATCTCGCCCTCGCGGAGTGTGATCCACTCAAAGCTGCTGTGCAGATGCAGGGGAAATTGAAAATCCACTCTGTGCTCGATCTTCCACTGATCGGTCAGGAGGGAATTGGCGGATTCGTAAAACACGGTGCACTCCTTTAAAAAGTTAAATATTGTCTATATATTATACAGGTTTTGGCGGGCATTGTCAAGCCTTTTTTTGTAAAATAGTATCAAAGAAACACCGCACGAGCGGAATTTCAGGAGGTACTATGGAATTTTTCAAGGAAATTAAAAGGATTCAATACGAGGGAAGCGCGACGCAAAAACCGCTGGCGTTCCGCTTTTACAACCCCGACGAGATGATTGCGGGCAAGACCATGCGCGAGCAGCTTCGATTTGCGATGTCCTACTGGCACACAATGTGCGCCGAGGGGAGCGATATGTTCGGTGTAGGGACGATCGACAAGCGTTACGGTACGAGCGACCCGATGCAGCAAGCGAAAAACAAGGCGTATGCCGCGTTCGAGCTGATGGATAAGCTGGGGATTGACTACTTCTGCTTCCACGACCGTGACATTGCGCCCGAGGGCGAGACGCTTGCCGAGAGCAATGCGCGTCTGGACGAGATCACGGCACTGCTCAAGGAACTGATGGCAGAGCACAATAAAAAGCTGCTTTGGGGCACGGCAAACTGCTTTGGCAACAAGCGGTACATGCACGGAGCGGGCACTGCACCGAATGCCGACGTGTTTGCGTTTGCGGCGGCGCAGATCAAAAAAGCGATCGAGATCACCGTGGCGCTTGGCGGTGAGGGCTACGTCTTCTGGGGCGGTCGCGAGGGCTACGAGACCCTTTTGAACACCGATATGGCGTTGGAGCAGGACAACATGGCGAGGCTGATGCACCTTGCGGTGGACTACGCACGCTCGATCGGCTTTACGGGAGATTTTTACATTGAGCCGAAGCCCAAGGAGCCTACGAAGCATCAGTACGATTTCGATGCGTCCACGGTGCTGGCATTTCTTCGCAAATACGGGCTTGACAAGGATTTCAAGCTGAACATTGAGGCGAATCATGCGACACTCGCGGGGCACACCTTCCAGCATGAGCTGTGCGTTGCGCGGACAAACGGCGCGTTCGGCTCAATCGACGCCAACCAGGGCGACATGCTGCTCGGCTGGGACACCGACCAGTTCCCGACCAACGTCTACGAGACCGCGATGTGCATGTACGAGGTGCTTCGCGCGGGCGGCTTTACCAAGGGCGGCTTGAACTTTGATGCCAAGACGCGCCGCGGCTCGAACACGCCCGAGGATATTTTTCTTTCCTACATCGCGGGCATGGATGCGTTTGCGCTGGGGCTTCGCATGGCGGATCGAATCATTCGCGACGGACGGATCGATGCGTTCATTACCGACCGTTACGCAAGCTACCGCACCGGCATCGGCAAAAAGATCGTTGACGGAAGTGCGACGATGGAGGGGCTGGAGGCATACGCGCTGGCGATGGGAGACGTGACCACGAACACGAGTGGCAAGCAGGAGTATCTCGAAAACGTGCTCAACGGCATCTTGTTCGGAATGGGAGGCGCATGATGAAGTGGATGGTATCAACCGAGGATTGCCGCTGGCGAGAGGTCGAGACGACCGCTGCGAGTGGAGGAGAGGTGCTTTCGATCGGCGATGCGATCGGCAAACCCTTGTATGGCTTTGGTTGCTGTATCAGCGAGCTTGGCGCAAAGGCGATCGGTACACTGCCGACGAAGAAGCAGGACGAAGTATATGACTTGCTGTTCAGTGATGCAGACTGCGGTTTCCGCTTTGCTCGCTTATCCATCGGTGCGAACGATTTTGCCGAGAGCTGGTACAGCTATAACGAATGCGAGGGTGACTACGGGATGGAGCATTTTTCGATCGACCGTGATCGGAAATACATCCTTCCCGCAGTTCGCGAGGCGCAGAAGCGTTCTCCCGATCTTCGCTTCTTTGCATCTCCGTGGAGTCCGCCGACATGGATGAAATACCCCGCAGTGTATAACTACGGAAGATTTGTGGAGAGTGAGGAAAATCTGCGTGCATACGCACTGTATTTCAAAAAATACCTGGAGGCTTACCGCGCGGAAGGGATCAACGTGACGCAGATCCACGTGCAGAACGAGATCCATGCCGATCAGAAATTCCCGTCCTGCGTGTGGAGCGGGGAGGCGTTGGCGAATTTCATCGTGAATTATCTTTCCCCTGCGATCGGAGACGCGGCACAGATTTGGTTCGGCACGGTCAACGGACCCGAAAAGAATACCGAAACGCGTCACCGTCAGTATCTCGGACGCGCGATGCAGGTCAAGGGCTTTCGCGAGGCGATCGGCGGTGTGTCCTACCAGTGGGCAGGCAAATTCGGCATCACGCAGGCGGCGGAGGATTATCCGGAGCTTGATACGATCAACAGTGAGATGGAGTGCGGCGACGGCACGAATACGTGGGAATACGCGATGTACGCCTACGAAATGATGCACCACTACTTCAAATACGGCGCACGTGCCTGCGTTTACTGGAATATGGCTTTGCCTGCCGATTCGATCAGCACGTGGGGATGGAAGCAAAATTCGTTGGTTGCCGTCAGGGACGGGGAGTACGTTCTGACCCCCGAGTTTTACCTGATCCGCCATTTTGCGCGCTTTGTCAAAGAGGGCGCGGTGATGCTGTCCACCAAGGGCGGTATGAGCACGTGCTCGACCGTGTTCCGAAATCCCGACGGCACGCGTGTGGCGGTCGTGATGAATCCGTTTGATTTTGAAAAGGTGTTGGAGATCGAGGGTAAGGGATATGCGCTTCCACCCCGTTCCTTCAACACGATCGTACTGTGAGGACGCTATGAAATATTTGATTGGAATTGACATCGGCACGTCGGGAACGAAGAGTGTGCTGTTTGACACCGATGGTAACGCGATTGCATCCGCTACGGCGGAATATCCGCTGTCTCAACCGAAGAACGGTTGGGCAGAGCAGGATCCCCACGACTGGTGGGAGGCAACCTGTAAAACGCTGTGCGAAATTACGAAAAAAGCCGACGGCGAGATCGTTGGCGTGGGTCTTTCGGGACAGATGCACAGCATGGTTCTGCTCGATCGGAAGAACGAGGTTATTCGTCCCGCGATTCTCTGGTGTGATCAGCGCACGGCGGCGGAGTGTGAGGAGATTGAGGTGATTCTGACGCGGGAACGCCTTGTGGAGATCACGGGTAATCCTGCGCTCACGGGCTTTACCGCATCGAAGCTGATGTGGATCAAAAAGCACGAGCCGCAGAGCTTTGCGCGCACGGAGCATATCCTTTTGGCGAAGGATTATATTCGCTTTCTTCTGACCGGTGAATATGCGACCGAGGTGTCCGATGCGTCGGGTATGCAGCTGCTGGATATCAACACACGCACGTGGAGTGATGAGGTGTGTGCAGCACTCGGCGTGGAGCGCTCGATGCTTGCTACGGTGCACGAAAGCCCCGAGATTACGGGATACGTGACGAAGGAAGCGGCGGCGTTGACCGGGCTTCCCGTCGGAATTCCCGTGGCGGGTGGCGCGGGTGATAATGCTGCGGCGGCAATCGGAACGGGCGTGTGCCGCTACGGGCAGGCATTTACCACGATCGGTACGAGCGGTGTGGTATTTGCGCCGACCGACGCGCCGATCATCGATCCCAAGGGACGCATTCATACGTTCTGTGCTGCTGTGCCGCATACGTGGCACGTGATGGGCGTTGTGCAGGCGGCGGGGCTGTCGCTCAACTGGTTCCGCTCCAATCTTGCGTCGGAGATGTCGTATCCGGAGTTGGATCGTGCATGTGAAGAAATTCCGATCGGCGCCGAGCGGTTGATTTATCTCCCGTATCTGATGGGGGAGCGCACACCGCTACTGGATGCTGATGCACGCGGTGTATTCTTTGGGCTGTCTGCGATGCACACGAGGCTTCACATGGCACGCGCCGTGATGGAGGGCGTATCCTACGCGCTTTACAGTTCGCTGGAGCTGATTCGCGCGGTGGGAATTGACGTTTCGGAAATGGCGCTGTGCGGCGGCGGTGCGAAGAGCGGCTTCTGGCGCACGATGCTGACCGATCTGTACGAAATGCCTACGGCGATCCGTGAATCGACCGAGGGAGCGGCGCTGGGCGCGGCGATCCTTGGCGGATGCGCGGCGGGCGTGTATACATCGGTCGGGGACGGATGCGCACGTGCGGTGCGTGACCGCAGTGTCGCGTATCCCGACGGTGCACGTCATGCGGCTTATTTGCGGTATTATGAGCTGTATCAATCGTTGTACCCTTGCCTGAAGGACGCGTTCCGCGCGTTACAGGGCGTATAACGTATAAAATGAGGTAAATATATATGACGTTTTTGGAACGGCGAGGGATTTGGTCTTACAGATGACCTTGGAAGAAAAAATGTCGCAGATGCGCTATGACGCACCTGCGATCGTCGCGATTGGAAAGCCGCCCTTTGAGGACTACAGCATGGAGAATCGCACGTACAAGTTCTTTCAGGGCAAGTGTGCGTACGGGTCGCACAAATGCCTCAGGGATTTCAAAAAAATCCGTCTTTTGCCGCAAACGGAGCAGAACGTGCACTTTGATTGACGGATGGAGTGTGCACGAAAACAGAGATATGGCGTCAGGCGATTGGCACCTGACGCCATATCTCTGTTTTTCAACCCTCGGTTTACCCCAACGAAATGATTTTTTCGCAAAGCGCGTTATAGCTCATTCCGGCGGCTGCTGCTGCTTGCGGGAGCAGGCTCGTCGGCGTCATACCGGGAAGCGTGTTTGCCTCGAGGCACCAAAGCTGTCCGTCGCCGTCGAGCAGGTAGTCGAACCGCGCGTAGCCCGCCAGACGCAAAGCCGCAAAACCGCGCTTGGTCATCTCGGATGCCACCTGTGTGATCTCGTCGGGAATCTCTGCGGGGCAGACCTCACGCGTGCATCCCTGATACTTGTTTTTGTAGTCATAAAACCCTTCGTCGGGGATGATCTCCACGGGGGGAAGGGTGACGCCGTCGAGGATGCCGACTGTCAGCTCGCGCCCGACGATCCGCTGTTCCACCAGTACCGCGCTGTCCCATGCGGCAGCGGTGCGGAGGGCTTCCACCAGCGCCTCGCGCGTGTCGACCATCGAGACGCCGACGCTGGAGCCGCAGCTGCAGGGCTTGACGACGCACGGCAGTCCAACCGCGCGCAGAATGTCGTCCTCCGAGGCGTTGCGCGGGTCGCATAGCACCCATTCGGGGGTATTGACGCCCGCATCGCGCAACAGGCGCTTGGCGAGGTCCTTATCCATAGCAAGGAGACTGCCGATGTAACCCGACCCCGTGTAGCGGATGCCGAAGCTGTCGAGCGTTGCCTGGAGCTGACCGTTCTCGCCCATCGCTCCGTGCAGGGCGAGAAAGACGCGGTCGGCGTGGCGGCAAAGCGTGAGCACGTTCTTACCGATCAGGGCGTCGCCGTTGCCGCAACGCGCGCGCAGGGCATCCAGGTTGGGGACCGTTTCGGAGACGCTGTGTGTGTATCTGCCCTCGGTGCGAAAGAGCGTATCGGGGTCGGCGGGAAGGGTCTGCATGCCTTCGTAAACGTCAAGCAGGAGGACGCGGTGCCCGTTTTCCATGAGGGCATTGGCGATGAGGCTGCCCGATGTGAGCGATACCTCGCGTTCGGGCGAGTAGCCGCCCGCAAGTACGATGATTTTCAATTGGATCAGTCCTTTCAATGGTATGGAATTATTTCACTATATGGGCTTTTATCGGTGCTTCCACGGTGGGGATCCCACGGTTCTGCCGTGACAGGGGAGAATGCGAAAATGCGGATGGTTCGGTCGTTAAACACCTGCTATCTTTCGTGCACACTCTCTCCTTCCCGGCTATCCGTAGAATAACAAAACATCAAATCCGAGCCAGGTACACGACGCGATCGTTGCCGCCGAGGTCGCGCAGGACGCGCGCAGTTGCAAAGCCATTCTCCCGACCGAGCGCGACGAGGGCGTCTGCCTGGTCGTAGCCGATTTCAAAGAGAAAAAAGCCGTCGGGGGTCAGATGCTTTGCCTGCGTTCGGAGCAGATGACGGTAAAAGAGCAAGCCGTCCTCGCCACCGTCCAAAGCCGCGAGCGGCTCCGCCTTGACCTCGGGGGAGAGGGTATCAAGCACGCCGGTGACGATGTAAGGCGGGTTGCACAAAATCGCGTCGAGCGGCTCGTCAGCAGGCCGGAAATCCTCCGCCAGCACATCGGCGCACAAAGGCGTGAAGCGCTCACGCACCCCGTTGCGGATCGCGTTGCGCTCGGCGATTGCCAGCGTGGCGGAGAATTTATCCACCGCGACGGCGCATGCGTCGGGACGCTCGGCGAGCGTGGAAACCGCGATGCAGCCGCTTCCCGTACAAAGATCGGCAAAGCGCGCCCTCTGCGGGAGGAGGCGAATTGCCTCCTCCACTAAAATTTCGGTGTCGGAGCGGGGGATCAGACAGTCCGGCGAGACTTCGTAGGTCTGGCGGTAGAAGTCCCATTCGCCGAGGATATACTGCAACGGCTCACGGGCGCATCGGCGCGCCGCCGCCGTGTGCAGTGCGTCGGAGGGATAATCGCGGTCGGGCTCGGTGCGGATCGTAAAGTAACCGATGCCGAGGAAATGCTCCATCAGCACCGTTGCATCGAACGGTGCATCCTCGATTCCTGCCTCGGACAATTGCCGGCAAAGCTCACGGTAAGTCATGTTTGACGCTCCTTTTTCATAATATCGCCTATATATTACCATAAAATGAGAAAAAAAGAAAGAGATTTCGAAAAAAAATAAAAAAATTTTCGATAACCCCTTGATTTTTTCGAAAAACATGATATACTGTTAGTAAGTATATGATCATTCGCGGCGATCTGCCGCTGAAAATCGGAGGAAAAAAGCATGCAAAACGATGTTGTTATGGTAAAAAAGGGCAGTCGCTTCTGGAAGGTTGTCGGCATTCTGCTGGCTATCGCAGGTCTTTGTGCCGTTGCGGTAGTGGTTTACAAGAAGTTCTTCCAAAAGAAGAATGAGGAGCTGGAGGAGACCGAGGAGCCCGAGGCTCTGGACGGTGCCGAGGAGACCCCCGCGGCAGAGGAAATCTTTGAGGTTCCTGCAGAGGCTGTGATCGCTAACGTTGAGGCAGCAGAGTAAATTTGTTTTCTACATCCGAAAACGGCTTCCCGTACTGTCGGGAACGCCGTTTTCTTATCTGTTCATGAAAGGAAGAAAAAAGCGATGGCTAAATACAGACGCGGAAGAATCAACGAGGAGATGCAAAAGGAGCTGACCGTCATTCTGCGGCGGGTCAAGGATCCCAGAGTCAGCGACGCCTTCATCAGCATCACCGCCGCCGATTGCACGGCGGATCTGAAATACGCGAAGATTTACTATTCGGCGATGGGCGGCGACAAAAAGGAGATTGCCAAGGGGCTCAAGGCGGCGGCGGGCTTTATCCGCCGTGAGCTGGCGGGCTCGCTCAATCTCCGCATGACGCCCGAGCTGACCTTTATCGAGGACTCGTCGGTGGCATACGGTGCGCACATCGCGTCGATCCTGAACAATCTGGAGATCAGTCCCGAAGAAGAGGACGGCGACAAGGACGGCGAGGATGCATGAGCACACAAATTTCCTTTGAAGAGATTGTTTCGCACATCGAGACGCCCTGCGACACGCTGATCCTGTTCCACCGCGGTCCCGATGCCGACGCGGTTGGTTCTGCCTTTGCATTGCGGCGCGTGCTGGAGGCGCTTGGCTCGCGCGCATGGTGCCTTTGCTCCGGAGAGGTGCCTCCGCGCCTGCGTTTTCTGATGAACGGAGAGCAGCAGAGCGTACTGGCGGAATCGGTTCCGGAAGACTTTGATGTGCAGAGGGTGATCAGCGTGGACAGCGCGTCTCCTGCCCAGCTCGATAGCCTTTACCGGCTCTACGGCGACCGCATCGATCTGATGATCGATCATCATGGCGTCGGTGAGTCCTACGCGACGTATTGCTACATCCGTCCCGAGGCGGCGGCGACGGGGGAGATTCTGTTCGACCTGGTCAAGGCGCTGGCGCTGGAGGGGCGGCTGGAGATCACCGAGGCGCTTTGCACCGATCTGTACGCCGCGATCAGCGGGGACACGGGATGCTTCCGCTTTTCCAATGTCACGCCGAGAACGCATCTGCGCGCGGCGGAGCTGTTGTCGGGCGGCATTGACAGCGCCGATATCAATCACCGCCTGTTTGATTGCAAGAGTGAGGAGCAGCTCCGCGCCGAGGCGGCGGGGGTGTCAAACCTGAATTTGTTTGCCGACGGAAGAATCGCCGTCATCACCTTCCCCTACGCGCTCAAGGCGGCGTTGGGTCTATCCGACGAGCATTTGGAGACGCTGATTGACGTGGCGCGCTCGTTGGAGGGCGTCAAGGTTGCGGTCTGCATCCGTCAGCCCGCGGCGGAGGGGCGCTTCCGCGTATCGACGCGCTCGTCCTGCGACTATGACGTGTCGGCTCTCTGCCGCAAATTCGAGGGCGGCGGGCACGTGCGCGCGGCGGGATGTACGCTGTTTGCATCGGATATCACCGAGGCGATGGAAAAAATCGTGTCCGCGATCGATCTGTCGCAGCTGAACTGAATAAAAGACCTCCTTTGTGGGCAATGCTGTTGTTAAGGCAACACCGCACAAATCTGACGGTGCAATTGTGCCGTCGCGTTTTTGCGCGGTGTTGCCTTATATTACCGACAAAGGAGGATTTTTGTTTTGCAAAGGAGATTACTTATCGCAACGCTGGTGCTGTCGTCGCTGCTGCTGATTGTGGGGGTGCTTCCGATCAACGGGGAGGCGCAGATCTACGACACGGTCGTACGGCTGCACGTGCTGGCTAACTCGGACAGCGAGGAGGATCAGGCGCTGAAATTAGAGGTGCGTGACGCGATTTTGGAGGTGACGGCGCCGTGTCTCGCGGGGTGCGAGGACCGTGACGAGGCGCTTTTGCGTCTGGAGGCGGCGATGCCCGACTTGCAGGCTGCCGCCGAGCGGGTGATCGGACAGGCGGGGAAGGGGTACGATGTATCGATCGGGCTGGGGTTGGAGGACTACCCGCGCCGCGATTATGACAGCGTCTGCTTCCCGGCGGGTGAATACGTCTCGATGCGCGTTTGCATCGGCGAGGCGGAGGGGCAGAACTGGTGGTGCTGTCTCTTCCCTCCGCTGTGCCTCGGCGCTGCAAGCGTCTCGCAAACCGAAGCAGAGGATGCCTGCATCTCGGTCGGCTTCACCCCTTCCCAGTACAAAATCATTACCGAAAGCGACGCCCCCGTCTATCACGTCCGCTTCCGTCTGCTGGAGCTGTTGCAGGGGTAGGCGTTATGGGGAGGCTTTTCGTGGGGGCTTATGAAACCTCCTCTCCCAAAGGGCTTTCCCGGTAAAGCAATCTCAAAAATTTCAAAAAAGTGGCACCGGGTGGCACCGGGTGACACCAAATGGCACTGTTTTTCGTGGTATAATACCCCCGAACCAAGCGGCGGATGCCGCGGATTTTGGAGGTTATACGGAAATGGAAAAAAAGAAAACCACTGCGATCGACAACGGATTTTTGGTGCTGTACGACTGGTTGCCCGCCCTGCAGACGCTGGAGGGCGAGGATGTCAAGGCGCTCTTGCTGGCGCTGATCGATCGACAACGCAACGGAACGCCGATTCCACCTCTTGGCGGTATGACGGATGTCTTCGCCAGAATGATCGAGCCGACCATCAAGCGTCGTCTGGACGGTGCGAAGGCAGCCGCGGGCAGACAGAAGTCGGATGCGGAGGCATCACCCGAGGAGGTCTGTGAGGCAAGCTGTGACGCCCCCGTTGAGGAGCCCTTTGAGGGAACCTCCGAGGCTCCCATCGAGGCTGCCGTCGAGAATGCCCCCGATCCGTGCGTCGGGGAGATCCCCGAGGTCAGCAAAGAAAAGCAAAGCATCAGCGTAAGCAAAGAGGAGGTAATCAGAGCGCTTACGGGAGCGGAGCCAAAGCGGAGCCGGGAAGCGGAGCGGAAAACGCCCGCAGGAATGCCCAAAGGCGCAGAGGCAACCCGATTCCCCATACATACCGAGGATACCGTCCCCGCCTTTTCAACCGACTCCGTCACAGCTCCGCTGTTTGCTCCGCCCCCAACACAAAAGAGCACCTCGCTGTCTCCGTCAGCCCTCTCCGAGGGCGGGTTATCGGAGCGGGAGTGGGAGGCCCTGATCGACGGAGGAATACCGCGGGAATACATCGAAAAGCGCCTGTCCCGCGCTGTAAGCTTTGCCGCGTCCCGCGGAAGCGACGTGTCAGCAGTCCTGTTGGATTGGTGGGCAGGGGATCGGCACAAGTACAGACCGCGATCGGACCATCGGGCTTCCCCTGCGGTGCCCGAGCTGACTGTCAAGTCCTTCGAGATCGACGACTTTTTTGAAAGTGCCATCGAGCGAGGCCTGAACTGGGACGGACGGTAGGCAACACCGCACAAAAAAACGGGAAGCCTCGCAAAGGAGACTTCCCATCATGGGGATGATACGGTTATTCGCCTGTTGTGGGGGTGTCGGTAACGGGGTTATCGGTGGCAGGTGCGTCGGTCGAGGGGACGTCGCTTGTACCTGCGTCGGGGGTTAACGCGCCTGTTCCGAGCGCCGCGAGCATCTGGTAGAAGTCGTTGGAGCTGAAATAGGTCTCGGGCAGCTCACCGTTCCACTGCAGGATGTAGTAGTACAGAAGCAGATGCTGGATGTCGTCGTTGTCGATCTCGTTCTTATCCTTGAGGAGCACCTGGCGTACCTGCTCGATCACAGCCGCGTCCTTCTGACCCGCGTACAGTGCGGCGTCTGCCTGGATTTGCACGACCTCAAGCTCTGCCTGCGCGGCGATCTTCGCTACGGCAGCCTCGGCATTTGCCTCGATTTCTGCGCGCTCTGCCGCAGCGGCTGCCTCCATATTCTTCTGCTCCTGCTCGATCTTTGCCTGCTTGCTCTTCTGTTCGGCGACCTGCTTTGCCTCGACGGCATCGGTGAATGCGTCGGAGAAGTCCAGGTTTTCGATGGACGCGTCGATGACGACGACGTTGTAGGCATTGAGCTGCTCGGTCAGGACAGCACGGATGTCAGAGGAGAGCTGGGAGCGCTTATCAAGGAGCTGCTCTGCTGTGTATTTGGCAAATTCGCTCTTGACTGCCTCCTGGATGCGGGGGAAGACGATGACGTCGTAGTAGCCCACGCCGATTTCCTTGTAGATGGTCTGTGCGTTCGTCTTGGAGATCTGGTAGTTGATGGTGTAGGTGACGGAGACCTCCTGGATGTCGGAGGAGAAGCAGTACAGGTCGACCGAAGCCTTTTGATTACGGTTGTCCATGTTGACGACTTCCTTCCACGGGAGGGTGAAATGCACGCCTGCCTCGTAGGTGGTATCCTCGACCTTACCGAAGACCGTGACGATGCCTGTATGACCCGTGGGGACGGTGCGCCAGCAGCTGACGACGAGCAATATTGCAGCGGCGATGATGAGGATCGGCGGTGTTGCGGCGCGCACGGCGACAGATGCCTTGGATTTTTGCAAGGCGAAGATACTGATCACCGCGGCGATGACCAAAAAAACAGCGATAGCGAATAATACAATCATTTTGGATTCTCCTTTCGTGTTTCCGAATATCTCGGTTGACTGTAATTATATCATATCACAAAATTTCAACACGGTCAAGCGCTTTTGGCGAATTTTTACGGTTTTACAATTTGTTTACAATGCGTCATCAAATTTAAAAATGCAGGGACATAGAGGGGCGCGATGGTCGCCATGCATCAAAATACGGATGACCGCCGTCATCCGCTCCATGCAATTTCCAAAAAGGGAAACTTCCGGCGGTTATGATAGGTTATGATGGGGTATTGACTTTTTCTCAAAAATATGTTATATTATAGGCAGCACTGCAAAAATCGGCTGATGCAAGTGTGTCGTCCGGTTTTGTGCGGTGTTGCCCATAATCTGTTTTTGAGCAAGAGGTGCATATGGAATATAAACATTCATTTGTGCGGGGCGGGATCGGCGTACTTTCGGCGCTGCTGTGCGTACTGATGCTGATCGGTGTGCTGCCGTCCGCGACGGCGGAGCAGACGCTCCCGTCCATAGACTATGGAATCGCGGGACGCGAGAGCAATACCGAATATTCGCCATCGGAGCTCTACAGCTTCCTGTTCGGCTCGTCTCCTACCGAGGCGGAGGCGGACTATCTGGACACGACGTCCATGACCTTCCGCTACAACGCGCTGATTCCCGGGAGCGCGGTTTCCACCGATTACGATGCCGAGGCGGGTACGCTCGCCATTCAGATTCGTCCGTACACCTACACGGCGGCGAACGGCGTGACCGTGACGTGGATGCCGACCGTTGCGACGGTCGACGGCAATGCGCTTGCGCTGACCGAGCGGGACGGCGTCTTTTCCGTCCTGCTGGAGGATGTGTTTTACTCGGAGGATTTCGAGATGCAGGTGGAGTACGCCTGGTCGACCGAAATCCCGAGCGAGGTGATTGCGGCGCTCCGCACGTCGGCGTACCAAAAGGGTGCGGAGGCACTGATTTTGCAGAACGCCTACGAGGAAAAGCTTTCCGTTTACAACCGGGCGCTTGCGGAATACACGGCGTGGACCGCGTATGCGGTACAGAAGGATCTGTACGACGAATACATTGAGAAGCTGGTCGCGTATCAGGCGGCAAAGGAAGCCTATGAGACCTACACCAAGGAATACGCACAGTATCTGATCGACCGCGATGTCTACAACGAATGGGTGGCGTACGATCAGGCAATGGAGGCTTACACCGAACAATATCGCGATCAGTACGAGGCATATATGAACTACGTCAAGGCGTTCAACACGGCAAAGGGCAAGCTTGCGGTGATGGACTCTCTGTTCGTTGCCGACAGCAACAATTGGATCATGTACGCTTCGATCATGGGCAACACCGTGGACACGGTGCTCAAGCACAAGGCGGAGCTCGTCGATTACCTGCAATGCAGTGAAGAAGACGTCGATCTGGCGGGAAGCGCGACCGAGGCGTTGCGTGTCCTTCTGAAGGAGTACAACAGCATCCGCAAGAAGGAATATGCGTCGGATTACGAGGCGTATCGGGCGCAGTATGCGTACTACACCGTGCATTATGAGGATCTGAAGCTGCACTTTACCGATCTGTACCGCACGCTGAATGCGCTGTTTCAGAACGATTTCGTTGAGCGTGTGCTGCAATCGGAGGGGAAGCGCGAGCATTATCTGCAATTCGTGGGACAGCTCTACGTAATCTCGACCTGCCTGGATGAGAATGGGACGAGAAAGTCCGATTGGACGATCGGCGGCAAACAGCTGACCGAGGTCGTTGAAGCGGTTCATCTGATTGCCGACGGCGATTGGGATCCGCGCACCTTTGCATTCCCGGGTAAGGTTGCGGAACTGGAGGAGGCACCTCCCACCGCGCCCACGTCGGTAAGACCGACCAGAAAGCCCGAGGAGCCGGACGAGGTCTCTCCTCCCGGCAAGCGTCCCGCGACGGTCGAAAATCCCGACAAGAACGGAATTCCCGTCAAGCGGGAGGAGCACCCCGGTGAGGCGCCCGCGGCGCCTGCACTCGACGCGCTGACGAAGCGACTGATCGGCGAGGTAGCCGACGGCACGCTCAAGGAGTACACGGGTGCGACCGATGCCGTGACGGTGGAGTTGACCGAGACGCTGACGCGTACGGTTTCCATCCGCAACCGGAAGACCGTGAATTTTTACAATTACGACGGCACGCTGCTCTACAGCACCGCCGTGGATTTTGATTCCCCCGTATCCTACACGCCGCCCGTGCGCGAGAACACCGCCGAATACAGCTACCGTTTCCTCGGCTGGATGACGCTGGACGGTAAGGAGGCGGATCTGCACTCGGTCAAGACCGATCTCGACCTTTACACCGCGTATGAGTCCACCAAGCGCCTGTACAGTGTGACGTGGCGCATTGCGGGCGCGGACCGCGACGGCGACGGTAAGGACGACGAGTATACGTTCCTGTGGTCCTACGGGTTACTTCCGACGCCCGACCCCACCGTGCCGATTTCGCCGTATGAAACGGCGTACTACCGCTATGAGTTTGGCGGATGGGACCGCGAGATTGTTCCCGTGACGGAGAACGTGACCTACACGGGCAGCATGAAAAAGATTCCGCGGGAGTTTGTCATCAAATGGGTGCTGCGCGAGGGCGCGGAGACCGTGGAGGAGACGTGGGCGTACGGAACGACGCCCGCGTACAGCGGCGACGTTTCGATGCCGCCGGATTCCCGCAGCTACATCTTTGTTGGGTGGGACCGCCTGATCGTTCCCGCGACGGGGGATGCGACCTACACCGCCGTGTATGAAAAAACGGCGTTTGCGCACAGCAGTACGGGAAAAACGCTGGAGATTACCCACGGAGAAGACAGCATGACGGTTCATGCGGGGGCAATTTCCGCCGTGGAGTTCCGCCACGCAGTGCATATGGCGGCGGAGTGGGGCATTGCGCTTGTAATCGAATGGGACAGCGGCTACCGCGTCACGCTTGACGCCGCGGACGTACAGTCCTTCGATTCGCTCGGCTGTACCCGTGTGATGCTGGAGGGCGAGATGACCGACGGCGTCGGGATTTATCGGCTGTCCTTCTGCAATAATCTGTGGACGGTGATCGAAAACGACGCGCTGTGCTACACCCTGCACCTGCCCTACGTCAGGGAGGGCGAGCGCGAGACCGCCTTTTTCCGCGAGACGGAGAGCGGTTGGGAGCGCATTGAGGAACGCCGCGTGGAGGGGTGCGGAGTGATTGGCATCAAAGCCACCGACGCATACACGGTCAGTGTGCCGCAGCACGAGCTGTGCAACACGCTGATTCTCAACCGTAAGACGGCGGTGGGGGAGCGGGTCTCCCTGCGCTTGAGCTGTGCGATCGGATATGCCGTGACGGGCGCACGCGTGCTGACGGCGGACGGTACGGAGGTACCCATGGAGGATTTGAGCTTCATCATGCCCGCGTCGGCGGTGACTGTGGAGCTGACTGTGGAGAAGCTGCAATACCGCGTGACATTTGTCGTTGAGGGTACGGTTGTCGGCAGTTCCACCTATTTCTACGGGGACGAGATTGTTCTGCCCGCGTCGCCCACAAAAGCGGACAGCGACGAGTATGCGTACACCTTTCTCGGCTGGGGCGACGTGCCCGCGATTGCGAGCGGGAGCGTATATGACCTGACGTTTGAGGCGATTTTCCGTGAGACCGTGAAAGATGTCGACTACGATACGGGCAACAACAACAATCTGCTGGCGGAGGTCATCATTCCCTGCGTTCTGGGCGGGATTCTGGTGATTGCGGCGGGTGTGACGGCGTTCCTTGTGTGGCGTAAGCGCGCGGCACAAAAGATGCCACGTGCCGCAAAAAGACGCTTCCTGCATTGGTAAGCGGCAAAGCATTGAAATTGCGAACGAATCCCGGTCTTTGTTTTGGAGGCGGACGCCTTCCTTTCGACGGCTCATCGATTCTTCAACATTTTCACCTTGTAATACGCAGTTGACAGGGGGGAGAATGCGTAACTGTGGAGTGCTTGCTCGTTAAATGCCTGTAATCCTTCGTGCACAGCAAAAAAATCCTAACTGCCGAAAAAAAATTTGCAAAATCCGAAAACGTGTGTGATAATATCTTTCGGGTACCGGTCATCCGGTTGTATGGGAGTGTCTTCTTCACTTTTGTACAGGGTTGCTGTATTGCAATACGGCAACCTGCCTTTTTATTGGTACGCTTGATACTGCAAATGTTCGCGTTTTTTGACTGTACGGACAGAGGGGCTGTCGCATTGCTTGCGACAGCCCCTCTGTTATTTTTCTTTTTTCAGTTCTTCGGATCAATACATTCCGCCGCCCATGCCCATGCCGCCGGCAGGTGCTGCTGCGGGAGCGGGATTTTCTTCCTTCTTATCGGCAACAACCGACTCGGTGGTCAGGATGACGGACGCAATGGAAGCCTCGTTCTGCAATGCGGAGCGGGTAACCTTGGTCGGGTCAACGATGCCTGCCGCCATCATGTCGCAGTAAACCTCGGTGTACGCGTCAAAGCCGTAGCCGAGCTTGCCGCTGGTGAGGATCTTGTCGACCACAACGCCGCCGTCGAAGCCTGCGTTTGCCGCGATCTGACGAACGGGCTCCTCGAGCGCCTTGACAACGATCTTCACACCCGTCTTTTCGTCACCGTCCACGGTGTCGATCAGCTTTTCAACATCGGAGATGACGTTGAGGTAAGCGGTTCCGCCGCCTGCAACGATGCCTTCCTCAACTGCTGCCTTGGTTGCGTTGAGTGCGTCCTCGATGCGGAGCTTCTTTTCCTTCATTTCAGCCTCGGTAGCTGCTCCGACCTTGATCACAGCAACACCGCCTGCGAGCTTTGCAAGTCTTTCCTGCAGCTTCTCGCGGTCGAAGTCGGAGGTTGTCTCGGCGATTGCGTTGCGGATTTGTCCGATGCGGGACTGGATGTCTGCGCTGTTGCCCGCACCGCCGACGATGATGGTGTGCTCTTTGTTGACCTTGATCTGGCGAGCATGACCGAGCATGTCGATGGATGCCTCCTTGAGCTCCAGACC
>JAFTPJ010000079.1 GCA_017463405.1 Clostridia bacterium | reverse complement strand
GATCTGTCCTTCAAGTATATGAAAAAGATCTCTGAGCTGCCGGTCGTAAAGGCATAAGCGCAGCTAAAGGACTTCCGTAACAAGGCAAGTGCAAAACACCTCATCCGTCTCTCTAATGCGAGCCACCTTCCCCTCAAGGGGAAGGCTTTCCCGACCTCAAGCATCTGCCAAAAGAACCTTGATTCTGCTTGAAGTGCAGAAGTTTGTTAGCCTTCACCGTGAGGTAGCGAAGCGGCGACGCGGTAGTGAATGACATCACGATGTGATGTCAGAGCCGCGGCGTGACCGAGCCGCAGTGAGACAGGTGTCAGCCATAGGCTGACGGATGAGGTGGTAAATTCATTCGTCTCTTTACGGAAGCAAATTTGATAAACCTCTATATTAAGGAGAATACTATCATGAAAAAATTGAGAGTTGCCATCATCGGTCAGGGACGCAGCGGTCGTGACATTCACGGCGCGTACTTCCTCTCTCCCGAGAACGATCGCTTTGAGGTCGTTGCCGTCGTCGACGCAATCGCGGATCGCCGCGAAAGAGGCAAAAAAGACTTCGGCTGTGATGCATACGAGGACTACAGAGAGCTGTTTAACAGAAAGGATATTGACCTCATCGTCAATGCATCCTTCTCGCAGCAGCACTACGAAATCGCAACGGATTGCCTGGAGCACGGCTACAACGTGCTCAACGAGAAGCCCTTCGCGAAAACCTATTACGAATCGATGGATCTGATCAACACCGCAAAGAAGCACGGCGTGCTGGTCACCGCGTTCCATCAGTCTCTCTACAGCCCGGCTGTCAACGTGATCAGAGACATTCTCCCCACGGGCAAGCTCGGTAATATCATGCAGATCAACCTCTGCTGGAGCGGATTTTCCCGTCGTTGGGACTGGCAGACCCTGCAGAACCACTGCGCGGGCGGCGTGTACAACACCGCGCCTCACCCGATCGGCATGGCACTGGATTTCCTCGGTTGGGATCCCGACGCAAAGGTGGTTTATTCCCACCTCGGCCGCGCGCTGACCAGCGGTGACGCTAACGATATGGCGAAGATCATCATCACCGCCCCCGGCAAGGCAATCGTTGACATCGAGGTCAACTCTGCCGACGCATACCCCTCCCAGAACTTCAAGGTGCTTGGCGATCGCGGAACGCTTTCGAGTGGCGAGAGCGGCGAGATCAAGATGAAGTATATCATCGACAGCGAGCTGGAGCCCCGCCCCGTCACCGAAGAGCCGCTGAAACACCCCGAAACGGGTTATCCGATGTACTGCTCTGAGAAGCTCCCCTTCCACGAGGAGGTCATCGAAGCACCCGGCAGTCGTTTCTCCACCGCGTGCGACATCTACTACAAGAACCTGTACGAAACACTGGTCAACGGTGCTCCCCTGTACGTAACCGCCGAGAAGGCGGCAAAGGTCATCGAGATCATCGAGGCGATCCACGCACAGAACCCGCTGTCCGTGAAGTATTGACGAATAACGCATCCGACCTCCGCAGAATACGAGCCTAACATCGCGGATAGTAACACCTCATCCGACGCATTTAGTGAGCCACCTTCCCCTCGAGGGGAAGGCTTACAGACGCCATGCTTTCTTCCGTTGATTGCTTGATTCACTTAAAAGCCCGACTTTTTATGTTACTTTTTCCGAAAGTCGGAGGTTGTGATAGTCTTCCCCACGAAGGAAAGGGTTACCCGATCTCACGCATCTGCAAAAAAACCTTGATTCTGATTGAAGCGCAGAATTCTGGTAGCCTTCCCCTTGAGGTAGCGAAGCGGCGACGCGGTAGTGAATGACATCACGATGTGATGTCAGAGCCGCGGCGTGACCGAGCCGCAGTGAGACAGGTGTCAGCCATCGGCTGACGGATGAGGTATATATTTCGATACAGATTTCCTATGAGAGCATATTCGCTAAACTATTACACAAGGAGATTACACCATGAAAAAATTAAGAGTTGCCATCATCGGTCAGGGTCGAAGCGGTCGTGACATTCACGGCGTGTACTTCCTCTCTCCCGAAAATGACCGCTTTGAGGTCGCTGCCGTCGTCGATGCGATCGCGGATCGCCGCGAAAGAGCAAAAAAAGACTTCGGCTGCGATGTGTATGAGGACTACAGAGAGCTGTTTAACAGAAAGGATATTGACCTCATCGTCAATGCGTCCTTCTCTCACCAGCACTATTGCATCGCAAAGGATTGCCTTGAGCACGGCTACAATGTGCTCAACGAAAAGCCCTTCGCAAAAACCTATTATGAGTCGATGGATCTGATCAACACCGCGAAAAAAAACGGCGTGCTGATCACCGCGTTCCATCAGTCGCTTTACGGTCCGACCATCTTCGCGATCAAGGACGTATTGGCATCGGGCAAGCTCGGTAACATCAAGCAGATCAGCATGTCCTGGAGCGGCTTTAGTCGCCGTTGGGACTGGCAGACCCTGCAGAACCATTGCGCAGGCGGCGTGTACAACACCGCTCCTCATCCGATCGGCATCGCGCTCGATCTGTTGGATTGGGATCCCAATGCAAAGGTTGCTTACTCGCATCTGGACACCGCGCTGACCAGCGGAGATGCCAACGACATGGCAAAAATCATCATTACCGCCCCCGGTAAACCCATCGTCGATATCGAGGTCAACTCCGCCGACGGCTACCCAAACAAGAACATCAAAATTCTCGGCGACCGCGGCTCTCTGATCTGCGGCACCACCGGAGACGTCAATATCAAGTATATTGTTGACAGTGAGCTCGAGCCACGTCCCGTGACCGCAGAGCCGTTGCGTCATCCCGAAACGGGCTACCCGATGTACTGCGGCGAAAAGCTCCCCATCCACGAGGAGACCGTTTCCACCAGCGGCGACATTTTTGTCACGAATACGCGTTACTACTATGAGCGTCTGTGCGACACGATGGTAAACGGAGCACCGCTCTACATCACCGCGGAAAAGGGCGCAAAGGTCATCGAAATTATCGAGGCAGTGCACGCACAGAATCCCCTGCCCGTCAAATATTGATAAAAGGAGATATTCCCATGTATAAAATTGCGATACTCGGCTGTGAAAACTCTCACGCCAATACCTTTCTGAATTTTCTCCGTGACGGCAAGCATCCCGACATCACCGTTGCCGGCGTTTACTCCGATGACGCCGTCGCAAGCCAGAAGCTGAACACGGAATACGGTGTTCCCGTGATGAACAATTATGACGAGCTGGTCGGACAGGTCGACGGCATCGTTGTAACTGCGCGTCACGGCGACAACCACTACAAGTATGCAAAACCCTATCTTCCCTCCGGTATCCCCATGTTCATCGATAAGCCCATCACCTGCGACGAGGCAGAGGCTGTGGAGTTCATGCGAGAGGCAAAGAAGCACGGTGTACGTCTGTGCGGCGGCTCTTGCTGCAAGTACATCCCGCTCGTTGAGGAATACGCAAAGGCTGTCAAGGACGGCGCAATCGGCACGATCCGCGGCGGTAACCTCTGCGCGCCCCTCGATATGGTCAATCAGTACGGTAATTTATTCTTCTACTCCCAGCACCTCGTTCAGATGATGGTCAAGGTGTTCGGCTACGACGTAGAGGAGGTCAGCGCGATCCGTTGCGACAAGGAGCTCGGCATCGTTGCAAAGTACCCCACCTTCCCCGTGACGGGCTCGTACACGAGCGAGGGCTGGTACTACTTCATCAACGTCTACGGCGGCAAGGGCAAGTTATCGGGCGAGGGCCAGTTCGGTCCCGCGTTTGAGATCGAGTTCAACGACATGTGCGACCTGCTCCACGGCGGTGAAATGAAGGAGACCTACGACGAGTTCATCCGTCCCGTCTTCATTCTGAACGCAATCAACCGCGCAATGGAGTCCGGCAAGACCGAAAAGGTCAACGTTGTTCCCGTATAAAACATCTTTACGGAGACAGACCGCGCGCTGTCTCCGTAAGTGGCATATAAACGAGAAATCATTTATTGCAATGTTACATCAAACATTGGTAAAAAGCACTTCATCCGACTCACTTCGTGAGCCACCTTCCCCTCAAGGGGAAGGCTTTCCCGTCCTCGGACGTCTGCCAAAAGAAGCTTGCTTCCGCTTGAAGCGCAGAATTTTGTTAGCCTTCCCCTTGAGGGGAAGGTGGCAGCCGTAGGCTGACGGATGAGGTGTCTCCCCATACTGTAAAATAATTTGAGAGGATATATACTATTATGTTAAAAACAGTTGTAAAAGATAAGCTTTCCGTAAAGATTTACGAAAACCGCGCAGAGGCAGGCAAGGATGCCGCTCGCGACGGTGCCAACGCCATCCGTGCGTTGCTTGCAAAGCAGGAGTGGGTCAACATCATCTTCGCAGCCGCTCCTTCCCAGAACGATACTCTCGCGGCGCTCTTCAAGGAGCCCGACATCGACTGGAGCCGTTGCCGCGCATTCCACATGGACGAGTACGTCGGCTTCCCCAAGGAAAAGAAGGAGAGCTTCGGCTACTACCTCTACGAGCACGTGTTCGGCAAGCTGCCCTTCGGTGAGGTTCACTACGTCAACGGCGCGAATCCCGATCCCGAGGCTGAGTGCACAAGATACGGTGATCTGCTCACCAAGTATCCAACCGATATCGTCTTCCTTGGCATCGGTGAGAACGCGCACATCGCGTTCAACGATCCTTGGGTTGCAGATTTTAACGATCCCAAAAAGGTCAAGCTCGTGCCGCTTGACGAGATGTGCCGCAATCAGCAGGTACACGACGGCTGCTTCGCAACCATCGACGACGTTCCTACCCACGCGTTCACGCTGACCATCCCCTCCCTCACCGCCGCAAAGGTCATGATCTGTACTGTTCCTGCGGCAACCAAGGCAGAGGCTGTCTATAATACCGTCAACGCAGAGATCAGCGCCGACGTTCCCGCAACCATCATGCGTCTGCACGACAACGCAACGATGTATTGCGATCCCGATAGCGGAGCAAAGCTGTTATGATGACGAAAATTATCAACGGTCGCGTCATCCGCGACGGTAAAATCCGCAATGAGGACATTTATTTTGCTGACGGCAAGATGCTTTCTCTGCGCGAGGCAATCCTGATCGGTGTGCCCGACGAAATCATCGACGCGAAGGGCAATTACGTTTCTGCAGGCTTTATCGACCTGCACGTCCACGGTGGCGGCGGTCACGACTTTCTCGACGGAACGGTCGAGGCTTTCAAAGGCGCAGCGGAATTCCATGGCAAGCACGGTACTACCGCAATGTGCCCCACCGCAACCTCCGGTCCCTTCGAGGATATGGTCAAGATGTTCAATGCATATAAGGAAGTCGCAAAGAACGGCTGTGACGGATCGGATTTCATCGGTATGCACATGGAGGGTCCGTACTTTGCGCTCTCGCAAATGGGTGCGCAGGATCCCAACTTCATCCGTGATCCCGATCCCGAAGAGTACGGAAAGCTTCTGGCGGCATCCGACGACATCGTTCGATGGAGCATCGCCCCCGAGCGTGACATCGATTACGCCTTTGCCGACGAGCTCAACCGCCGCGGCATCCGGTTGAGTGCGGCACATACCGACGCGAACTGTCACCAAATTTGGGAAGCAAAGCAGCACGGATACACGCACATGACGCATTTCTACTCCTGCATGAAGGGCGTTGAGAGAATCAACGGCATGCGCATCGCGGGCGCGATCGAGGCGGCTTACCTCGACGACGAAATCACGGTTGAGATTATCGCCGACGGCATGCACCTGCCGAACGAGCTGTTGCAGATGGTCTACAAAATCAAGGGCCCCGACCGCACAGCGCTCATCACCGATGCCATGCGTGCCGCAGGCGCCGCCAACGGCACCAAGAGCATTCTAGGCTCTCTTGGAAGTGGTCAGGAGGTCTACATCGAGCGCGACGTCGCATGGGTTCCCGGCGGGCAGGCGTTTGCAGGAAGCATCGCCACCACCGACCGTCTCGTGCGAACGATGCTAAAGGCAAGCATTCCGCTCGTCGATGTCATCAAGATGGCAAGCGAAACGCCCGCAAAGCTCATCGGATGTACCTGTAAGGGGACGCTCGACGCAGGAAAGGACGCCGACATCGTGATTTTCAACGAAAACATCGAGATGCAAAATGTCTTTGTCAGGGGCAAGGCGATTGTCTGATTGGAAATTGCAATCGGATGTGTTCATTATGGTTAAAACTACAAAAACCAAGGTCGAACAAAGACCTTGGTTTTTTTTATATTCATCATTTCTCATTCGATTGCATTTGCGCGCTTGATTTTTCCGCACAGACGGGTAAACAGGAAAGACACCACCATACCTCCGATCACCGAAAAAACCGCAACCAGGACATTCGGAACTGTACATTCAAAGGAAGGAAGGATCATGATCGACGTTGCAAGCACCGTACCGATCACGCCGTGCAACACGACAGAATAAAATCGGTCGAGCAGAAGCTTCATCACCTGGGAGAGTCCCAGTAGGCAAATGACCATCGTCACACCCATTGGTAGAATCACTGCAAAATCCAGCGCTTTGATGCCCTTCATCATCGGCTCGTAAAGCCCGAAAAACATGATGATGTTTGAGGAGCTCAAGCCGGGAACGATAAAGCTCAATCCCCAAAGCACGCCGCACAGCAGATATCCTACAACACCTGCCTCGATTCTGACACCGATACCGAATCGCAGCCAGATCAGAAGTGCCAGAAGAATGATGAAGCAACCCCCCAGCGAAACGTAAGACGAGCGTCCCCTCCCCTTCTTTCCCGCATCCGCAAACAGCTCCGGAACGGTGCCGAGCACCAAGCCCGCAAACACACAGTATACAACCATTGCGTTCTGCGCGATCAGCCAATCGGCAAGACCCGCAAGCCCCACCACGCCGATCACGACGCCTCCCCCGACAAACACCAGCATAAACCAGTGTTTTTTCAGGGCATTGATGGGTGTGGAGAGCACCTCGATGATCGGCTGATACAGACCGAACGCCGCGCACAATGCGCCTCCGCTCAATCCGGGCAGAATGGCGCCAAAGCCGACCAGTGCGCCTTCAACGATCCATAAAATAATTTGGTACGCTTTTTTTTTCATTTACCGAAATCAGAGCGCCTTTACCAGCTCCTCTGTATACTTTGCGATCATCAGCTCCTCGTTGGTCGGTATCACGAGCACCTTGACCTTGGAGTCGGGAGCGGAAATATCAACCTCTGCCGCACCGCGCATTGCCTTTTTGTTTGCTTCCTCGTCAATCTTGACACCCATGAACTCGAGGTTCTTTGCAACACGTGCACGGTAGTGCGGATTGTTCTCACCGATACCGCCCGCGAAAGTGATGGCGTCAACGCCGCCCATCGCAGCTGCATAGGAGCCGACGTACTTGGTCAGCTGGTGAACGACCATATTCTCAACAAGCTGGCAGCGAGCGTCACCTGCCTTTGCAGCCTGCTCAATGTCGCGGTTGTCGCTGGTTCTCTGGGTGACACCCAACATACCGGACTTCTTGTTCATGATGGTATCGATCTGATCGGGCGTGAGGTTCTCCTTCTTCATCAGAAGCGGAACGATTGCGGGGTCGATAGAGCCACAACGCGTACCCATGATGATACCCTCCAGAGGCGTCAGACCCATGGTGGTGTCGTAGCACTTACCGTCCTTGACCGCCGCAATGGAGGAACCGTTGCCGAGGTGACAGGTGACGACCTTGAGTCCCTCTGCGTGTGCGGGATCCTTGCCCAGCATGACTGCTGCGCGCTGGCTGACGTAACGGTGGCTGGTACCGTGGAAACCGTAGCGGCGGATGCGGTACTTCTCATAATACTCGTAAGGAAGTGCATACAAGTATGCGTAATCGGGCATGGTCTGATGGAAGCCCGTGTCAAATACTGCAACCTGGGGAACGCCGGGCATGGTCTTCTCGCACGCGCGGATACCCGTGAGGTTGTGGGGATTGTGCAAAGGACCGAGCTCGCAACACTCCTCAATTGCCGCAATGACGTCCTCGTTAATGATAACAGAGCCCGAGAACTTCTCGCCACCGTGCAGCACACGATGACCGACTGCAGTGATCTCGGAAAGAGATGCGATCACGCCGTTCTCCTTCGAGGTCAGGGTATCCAACACGAGCTGTACTGCAGCTGCGTGGTCCTTCATATCGATGTCGATCTTGTAGTCCTCACGACCGTCGACCTTCTGCTTGAAGTTGCCGCCCTCGATACCGATACGGTCAGCCTGTCCCTTTGCAAGCACCGACTCGTTTTCCATATCGATCAGCTGATACTTGATCGAAGAGCTGCCTGCGTTGATAACCAGAATTTTCATGTAAGTTTCCTCCTCAAACGTCCGCACCTGTCGGGCGGAAATGATATTAAGACCTGTCCGCATCGGCGGACATTTTCTGTCATCTTATATTATAAAACAAAACTTTCGTCTTTTCAAGAGTTATTTGCAAAAAACTTTCGTTCTCTGCTGTTTTTTTCAAAAAAATCCG
>JAFTPJ010000078.1 GCA_017463405.1 Clostridia bacterium | reverse complement strand
GGTTCACACACAGTGAACCTTTTATAAGGGGGATTTCCCGAGCGGCCAAAGGGGGCAGACTGTAAATCTGTTGTCACTGACTTCGGTGGTCCGAATCCACCATCCCCCACCAGAAAAAAGCACACATTTGTCTATCAAGACAAATGTGTGCTTTTTTCAACTAAATCCGCCTTCTGCGGAAGAAATCCCACTTACGTGGGATGAAATCCCGCTTTGCGGGGTTATGAGAGGCGAATTTAATTTCATCTGAAGCCACAGGCTGAAGATTTCATCCGAGCTTGCTCGGATTTCATCGTGCAAAGCACGATTTCATTGACTTTTTCTTTGATTTGTGCTATAATAAACGCAAAGAGGTGATAACCATGGCAGAAAACAAACTTGCTGATATGTCAACCGAATTTGCGGTCAAAATCTTGACTTTGACAGACGGTATCAAAGGACACTATGCATTAGCCAATCAGCTCGAACGAAGCGGCACAAGTATTGGCGCAAATATCAGAGAGGCAAAGTATGCTCACAGCAAGCGGATTTCGTTGCCAAGCTGCAGATTTCCCTCAAAGAATGCTATGAAACAGAATATTGGATTGAAATTGCTCAAAAAGCAAATATTATTTCGGAAAACACTGCCAAGAGTGTTTTGCACGATTGCGGTTCAATTCGCAGAATGTTGATTGCCTCGATTAATACGGCGAAGGAGGGAATCAAATGAAAAAGAATCATCTTCGTGAAATAGTTGGTGATAAAATACGCTGGCAATATTTCACAGGACCGCTTTTGATATTGTTATTTTGCATGATTTTTGTTCCTTACTGTTTCTTTGTTTTTTCTTTCAGCACGGGAGAATTCAATTTATCAAAGTGGTTTTCTGACCTGTTAGTTTCCATCGAGGTGTGCTTGGGCTTTGCAATTCCCTTTATTATCCTATCTTTGCTTAACCGACGATATTTTGGTAAAATCATTTGTGTCATAAATGAATATGGAATACATTATAAAAACGGCATGGTAAAGTGGGAGGATATAACTAAAATAGAATATGAAATTGAATTACCGGGTGGAACAGTAAAAAAGGAAAATTTATTTTGTCACGCTGTCATTCACACAAAAAAACAGAAAATAACGCTTATTCATGCACCAATATTCTTTATTTCAAAGGTAAAAAAGCATAAACCATCTATTGATGTAGGCGTTTCAAAAAACAGCAAATGGATCATTTGCTTTATCATTGCATTACTCGTTATAGCGGTGCCGATTATCCCCCTCTTTACATAGATTCGTTTTCAAATATAACAAACATAATAAAATACTTTGGAATTTATGTTGACCTTTTGTTCGCTTTTACCTCATTTTTTGACTTTTTATCCGCATAAGGCAACACAAAAGGACACTTGCAAGTGTCCTTTTGTGTTGGTGGGGGATGAAGGGTCATCGCGATGCGCTGACCCACGAGAATTGCAAATAGAAAATGCAGCGAAAGTGGCAAGCATTGCCCTTGCAATTCTCCGGACGAGTGGAGCACGGCTTTGCCGCGCCGCGAAGTTGTGGTCACAAATCCACCGAAATTCTCCTACCATGTTTTTACTTGACAAGATTTCTCTTTCGTGCTATAATGATAATCGCAATACAAAATCTGTATGTAAGGAGATCGAAAATGAAAACAAAAGCATGGTTGCTTTGTCTCTTGCTGTCGTTGATGCTTTGCGCTTGCAACGGAGACGGACAAGCCACAGGGGACGGTCAGCAGGGTACCTCCGACGCTGACACGACCGCAGGTGAGGAGCAGATTGCCACCGATACCGACACCACCATCGAAGGCGTTGAGGTCACGAGCGATGCGCTTGATACCGATGAATCGGTTACACCCGAAGTTACGGACGGTACCTCCGGATCCGAAGAAGCGGAACCGCCCGCCGAGCCAGTGGATGACGGCTTGACGTATACGCTCAATACCGACGGACAAAGCTATTCTGTAACCGATTGCCGTCCCGATTTGACGGTTGCAATCATCGCGGATACGTACATGGGACTTCCCGTTACGAAAATCGGTGCGGATGTGTTCAAGGACGTTCAACTGACAAGCGTGACCATACCGGAGGGGATTACTACGATCGGCGCGTATTCCTTCCACCGCTCTCCATTGACGAACATCAAACTGCCCGAAAGCCTAACTTTCATTGGCGAGAATGCATTCAGCCTGTGCTATGATCTGACAAGCATTAATATTCCCGACGCCGTGACGCACATCGGTAATGATGCGTTTTATAATTGCACCAAACTGTTTGAAACACATGATGGTATCGCATATGTGGACGGTTGGGCGGTGCAATACACCGTCAGCGCAGATCCCGATTCATGGGAGCTTACGCTGCAGGAGGGCACTGTCGGAATTGGTGAACGGGTACTTGAATTTGTGTTCGGCATGGAGTATGCAGTGATTCCCGACAGCGTCAAATATATCTGCAAATCGGCATTCTCGTCTTGCGAGGATCTGAACACCGTTTATTACGGCGGAACCGCCGCGGAATGGGAGCAGATCAGTATTGCGTATTCGGAGGAGCCCGATGAGTATACAAGCGACGCTCTTACTTCGGCAACGGTCTATTATTATAGTGTTGAGCGTCCCGTCGACGGAAACAATGCATGGTACTACGATGACGACGGTGTTCCCACCCGATGGGATTGAGATATGATGGGGAAACGAATATGAAAGAACGCTATATCAAATTGATGGAGATGGCTCTTTCGGCATATTCCGACGAGCATATTGTGCGCTATTTCAATGACGTCAAGGCAAACGGGCTGACCGAGCACGGGTTTGCACGCTTGACCTCCAACATCGGCATTCTGATCGCGCACGACAGACGCCGCGATCTGCTTCAGCTGTTCCTTGAAATGATGGATTTTTGCTGTCAGACCATTCCGACCGTCAAGGCGGCAAACGATTTTTCGGTCAGAGAAATCATCTGCTGTCTGTGGGAAATCGAGCGGAGCGGAGCTGTTGCGAAAGAGATCACGGAGGGCTGGCGGCGTGAGCTTGCGGGGATTGAA
The DNA here is from genome assembly GCA_017463405.1 of Clostridia bacterium. Classification (GTDB taxonomy): domain Bacteria; phylum Bacillota; class Clostridia; order Oscillospirales; family CAG-272; genus UMGS1865. The sequence continues at coordinate 10,551 of JAFTPJ010000078.1, read as the reverse complement.
CATGCCACCTGCTATAATGCGTATGCGGTAACGCCCACGGACACGGTGCGCAATTGGGCACTGTTTACGGCGGTGAGTGAATATTTCCGCGGGAAGGCGGGGCTTTGCGAGGTCTCCGATTTTGTTGATCTTCAGCTGCTTCAGCAGCTGCAATGGCTGGATGAAAACGGAATGTACCGTGACAGCGGGAGAAGCAAGAATCAACAGCCGATCATGTATGACCTTGTACCGCGCGGCTTGTTTTCCGTTCTGCTAGATCAAGGTTATCGCGGGGGGCATTATGATGTGATCGATGCGATGCTGAAAAAAGCGGGGCTTCTGACCCTGCAGATGCAGTCTCCAAACGGTGAGATGGCGTTCGGTGGCAGAAGCAATCAATTTTTACATAACGAAGCATGGCTGTGCTGTGTTTACGAATATGAAGCAAAGCGCTATGCAAGGGAAGGGAATACCGCCTTGGTAGACACCTTCAAATCCGCGATTGTGCGCGCGATTGGCGTTGTGGAGGAATGGCTGTCGAGGACTCCCATCACACACATCAAGAACCGTTTTCCGACCGAGACCAAATTCGGTTGCGAGCCATATGCTTATTTTGACAAATACATGATCACGGTAGCGTCGTTTTTGTACATGGCGTATCAGATCTGCGATGATTCCGTTTCGTTTACGTACGTGCCGGATATCACTCCGTGCGTCGCGGCTACCTCGGCGCATTTTCATAAGCTGTTTGTCAAAAGCGGCGGCTACGGTTTGGAATTTGATACGGATGCGGATCCACATTACGATGCGAACGGATTGGGTCGCATTCACCGATTGGGTGCTCCGTCCGCCGTGTGCCTCTCCTGCCCCTGCCCCGCAAAGCCGATATATGAGGTAGACGTTTCGGAGCCGATGGCGCTTTCCGCGTGTTCAGCAATCCGAACGGAGGGCGAATGGCGTCTCGGTGCGGAGACAGGAAGCCGCTATGAGGTTGTAGAGTGCCGTGAGGGCACAGAGTCGGCATCAGCGGTGTTGCTTTGTCGCTTTGATGGTGGCAAAACGCTCACGGAGCATTACACGGTCAACGCACGCGGCGTTGAAATCACGGTAGAGGGCGACGGAGAGATCGGATTTGTCCTCCCTGCATTCTGCTTTGACGGTGAGTGCTCTGCGCAGGTCACGGCAGAGAAACATGCTTTGACCGTTTCCTATGCGGGGTGGATCTGTCGGTACACGACGGACGGCACGGTGTTGGATACGGGAAAGGTTGCCGCTAATCGGAACGGACATTACCGCGCGTACCTTGCCACAGGGGCGGGAACGCTTCACGTGTATATCGAAATTGTCAAGGCATAACGTCCGCGTGCTTGACTTTTTCCATCCTCTGTGCTATAATATGCTTAAAGTTTACTTTACCAATGGAGGTTACTGCTATGAAAGAAATGCATCTTTTGGGCAAGAGAGTGGTGCTTGACGAATGTCCTGTGCTACTGTCCTATACGCCCGACGCGGATTTTACGCGCGTCTGGGACATCAAGCTGGGCGATTGGAAATACGAGGACGGCTATCTGGTCGGCTCCTGCCCCGGAAATTACGGCGGCATTCTGTTCAGCCGTGAGAGCTTTGATTGTGACATCATCTTTTCCTTTACCGCAAAGACCGTTCTGCCCGCGACGCGCGACGTCAACGCCGTGTTCTGCGCGCATTGGGATGAGGACATTGACTATCTCGGAAACGCATACGTGATCGGCTTGAACGGCTGGTACGAGCACAAAAGCGGCATCGAGCGCAGTCCCGAAACCGGCTTGCGGGCACTCACGGGAGCATACACCTACACGCCGGGCAAGGAGGTTCGCATCGTGACGGGAATTATCAACGGACACAGTTTTCTGTATGCCGACGACGTGCTGGTAAGCGAGCTGATCGATCCGCATGCCATCAGCGGCGGACACGTCGGATTCTCTCCTTACTGCACCAAGCTTGCCATCCGTGACGTCGAGGTGCGCCGCGCGGTGTACCACGATTTTGAGCAGACCTACGAGCTGGAATTTTAAGATATAAAATGTGTGTCGACCAAATGCAGAACGCACTTGGTCGACACACATTTTTTATATTATACTATTTTTTCAAGTTTTTTGAGTGTAAAATCGACTTGATATTCGGGAGTGAGTCGGATGCTGTTGATCTTACAAGCAACACCGCGCTTGAAGTCGGGCTTGCGTTCTATGTATACGTCACCGTCTTCGAAAAGCGAGAACAGTCGCAGTGTAAAATTCTTTGCGTTTCCGAATCGGCGCAGGCCTACCTGCCAGCCGTTACCGAGGCTATACTGATCGGCAACCTTTTTGCCGCCAAGAAGAAGCTCGATTATGCTTCCACCGTAATCGATATCCATTAAAAGATCGTAGGCATCGCGCACATTGCCCTCGATTTTCAGAGAAAACTCGCGCATCAAAGGATTTTCCGAAAGAAGTGAGAGGGTTGCCGTTGGAGTGGTATCGGGGGTGGGGCAGGTCAGTGTGTACTCTGCAAAGCCTTCGCCGCCATCGGGCGCGGGATAAATCCGCAACGCCGTATCTTTTGTTACCAAAAATGTCAGTCGATTACCGTCCTGCGTGTAGGGCGCCTCACAGATCAAGAGATATTCCTTGCCGCCAAGTGTTACCTTGGAGGCATGCAGCGCATCTTCGGAATTGAGCGTGAGGATACCGATCTCTCCGCACTCACCCTCGATGTTGTATACGGGTTGGCGATCGGTAAAGAATACGTAGGTTTTTTCGTTGAGAATGCACAGCGGCTGGGCGTTGGTACTGCGAAGCATTGCATTTCCCAATGGAAGATTGTACGGATAGAATCCGAAATCGCCGCTTGAAAAGGTCATTTCGGGAAAGATCACGTCACCGCTTTCGGCAGGAATGCGGAACGCGCGGGTGTGCGCCTTGGTTTCATAGTGTCGCACGTAATTGTTGACGAACAAATATCCGCTGTTACCATTGGTGCGGTAGCAGTATCGTAGGTTTTCAAGATCTGTGGGATCGGTGGGATTGTCTGCGGGGAATATGGAGGGCATGGTTGCCAGCTCCGCACCGAAATCGTGCAAAAAGGTAAAGATGCGTCGCAGCTCGAAATATCCCGACATCGCTTTTCCGTATTCACTGATCGGTGCTTGAAAATCATAGTTGAGATCGGGAATGTCTGTGTGGCTGCCCGATGCGCGGCTCTCATTGAGAAACAGATCGGGGCTTGTGCCGCCGTGATAGACGTAGATTCCGGGGAGCACCGTTCCCGAACCGAGCTTGGCACTTACGATAGCTGCAATATCACGTCCGGTTACAATCGGACGGCGGTGAAGCGTCGGCTGGCATCCTCCGCCGATCTCTGCAGTCAGATACGGAAAATCGTCTTGGTCGAATCTGGGTGGATATTTGATTACCTGCTCACCGTTAATCTCGTTTGCGCCGATGTTGCTGTCGTCGCGGATGGGGGTGAACAAATAGTGCACGCTGGGCGGAAGCTGTTCTAACGACCAATGCCACGGCTCGTCCGGGTATCCGCCGAACACGGGAATTGCTCCTCCTATGTGAGCGGAGCCCCAACCCGTAGCCGTGTGGAGAGGGGCACGGATGCCGATTTCGTCGGCAAGCGCCTCGAGCGCGGTCATATGCTCTGCCTCTCCTCTTTTGTATTCATTTTCGATTTGAAGACCTATGATGCAACCGCCGATGTGATCCTTGATCTCCTCATAGAGCTCCCCCCAGAAGATCCGCACGCATTCCATATATTCGGGCGCATTGGTGCGCAGTCCCGGCACCCCGTGACGAAGCCAATCGGGGAACCCGCCGTTGCGACATTCTCCGTGACACCAGGGACCGATCCGCAAAAACACGAGCATCTCCTCTTCCTCGCAAATATCCAGAAAGGCACGGATATCCCGGCAACCCGAAAAATCAAAGATGCCGCGCGTAGGCTCATGATGAATCCAGAAAACGTAACTTGCGAGAATATCCACGCCGCCCGCCTTCATCAAACGGATCGAGCTACGCCAATCCGCGCGCTGACAGCGAGAAAACTGCATCTCCCCCATTATTGGCAGCCAAGGCTTACCGTCACGGAGCAGGTGCATGGGATTATATGAGTACGTAGATCGGTTTTTCATTCGTTTTTCCTCCGGGGTTGGTTTTATGGAAAATTACTTTTGTGCGTTTCATTATATCATAAAAGAGACTGCAGGTCAAGCGCTTGCGGGTAATAATGGCTTATTTTATAGCAAGAATGTCCTAAAATCAAACAATTTTGTGGGTTGCAATGCATGCGCGCGCATGTTATAATATGAATACCGAAAGCATAAAAGGACGGTGAACGATATGAGTGAACAAAAAAGAGAGATGAATCTCAATCCGTGGGAACAGGGCTTTTGCTGGTTCTGGTACAACGACGAAGAGGTTTTCCAATACACGCAGGAGGATTTTGACGAAAAGGCGAGGGAGCTTGCCAATTCGGGTATCACGATCATTCTGACCTTCAGTCTGACGCATTTCCGCTTGAGCTATTACCCGTACTGGGAGGAGCTTAACGAATGTTTGCGCAAAATTGTCAAGGCGTGCCACAAATACGGCATCCGCGTTGTAGAGCATCACAGTGCGCACCTGACGCACTGTCTGTTGGCAGACAATGGATGGAATAAGCTGGAGGAGTTCTTCTTCAGTTACAGCCGTGGCAATGCAAAATATGACAATTGGAAGAAGATCTTTCCGTTTTTGACCTATGACTATCACATCCACGGCAAGGATATCCGTACCTTCGTACAGATTGACGGTAGGGACGGAGGTCCCGCCAAACTCGATGTCTACGGTGCGTATGCCATGTGCTACAATAACCCCGATTATCGCGAGACGTATTTCGAATATCTCAAGGGGGTTGTCGCTACGGGGATTGATGGCATTATGAACGATGACATCCAGTACTTCGGTGACGAGAACGGATGTACCTGCGAGCATTGCCGCCGCTTGTTCAAGGAGGAGACTGGGTACGATTTGCCCGCCCCCGAGAATTGGGGCAAGTTTTTCAAAAATTTTGACGATCCCGCCTACATCGCTTGGAAAAAGTTTAAATTCAGAAGCACGGAGCGGATGTACCGCGATCTGACAGCGCTGTATGAGTCGCTCGGCGTGAAGCTTTTACGTCCCAACTATTCGTCGGATATTCTCAAGCATTGCCCGACCTGCTCTGCATTCGATCGCTGTATTGATCTGTGGGATTTCATTTTTCAGGAGAACTGCTTCTCGGCAATTATAAAGCAATCGTACCTCGATTTTATGACCGAAGCGATTCATCGCTTTTCGGCAGGACGGCGCTACGGCATTCCGTCCATGTCGATGTTCTATCCCGACCGTCCCGACTCCACCTACTTCTCGTGGGCGCTTGCACGCTCATGGGGTCAGCTTTACACGGGTACCTGTGAGGGGATGGACGTCACACCGCTGGAACGTCCGTACCGTATGTTTGAAAAGAAATATATCCGCTACTACACCGCGCCGAAGAAGCTTGCGGACGTCAGCTTCTATCTTTCACATCCCACCCGCGATTTCACCGCCGATGCGCGTTATCGTTATATGCAGAAGATGATGGGCGGTATGCAGGCGGCGTATGAGGCGCAGCTGGGGCTTGACATGGTGGAGGAAGATTATACGGTGGAGGAGCTTTCGGCGCATCAGACGATCGTTGTGTCCTACGTTGCGATGATGAGCGACGATGAGCTGACAAGGCTTTCCGAGTACGTCAGACGTGGCGGAAGACTCATCATTCTCGGTGATTTCGCCGTTCTGGACGAGGTTGGCGTGCCGAGAAGTTCCGAGCGTATTGAGAAGCTGTTGGGTGTGGCACTTATTCCGGATGGACCTGTGCACCTTGGCGACGGAGAGATTTGGCGCATGACCTTTGAGAGTGCCGAGCCCGAATTTCAGCCGACCGTCTGGTCGTTCCGTAAGGTACCCGAGCCCAAGCCCGTTCCCGCGGCAGTGTCCAAGTACGCGCTCCGCAAGAGCGGAACGGGGAAGGTGCTGACCGAGATCGTCGGTACGCCGAAGATCGCAGTCGAATGCGAAAACGAGCACCTTGCGCTGACTGCGTACGAGGTCGAAGGGGCGACGGTCATCCATTTGGTCAACCTCGCCGATACGATCGCTGAAGAGCCTTGCATGGTGGCGCACGCCGATCTTTTGACGCACTTTACCGCAGATGCGGAAAAGCTGCCAGCGATCCGTCTGACGGTCAACTGTCCATTGACGATTACGCCTGCGCGTGCAATCCTGCGTACCCCCGAGCGCGAGGAGGAGATTACGCTGTTGCTTGAAAGGGACGGTGACGCACTGTGCGTCAGCATCCCCGACGGCGTTTTCTCCGGATATGCAATGATCACGCTGGAAGCGTAAAATCGTAAGATATTAAAAAAACATAGGAATATTTCGATATACGGCGCGTGTGGTTATCCGTTATAATTAAAACAGACCGTATCGGGCAGTGCCATCGGCACTGCCCGATTTTTACAAAATGAAAGGATATAAAATATGGAACGCCTACAGAAAATCGGAAAAATTATTCCCAAAAGTGCGAAGGAAATCTCGCACAGCCGCCTCGGCATCGGCTTTGAAAAGCTGGACCGCGACGTGTTTGATCCCAATAAGGCATACGATAAGGTCGCACGCATCGGTTTGAAAAAGGTGCGCATCCAGTCGGGCTGGATGAAGACCGAAAAGGAAAAGGGCGTGTACGATTTCGCATGGCTGGATCGGATCGTGGATGCGCTTCTCTCTCGCGGACTTGAGCCGTGGATGTGCCTGTGCTACGGAAATCCTCTGTACACCGATCTCGCAACGCGCGTGTACGGTGCGGTCGGCTGTCCTCCCGTGCAGACCGAGGAGGAGATGCAGGCGTGGCTCCGCTACGTTGAGGCAACGGTCAAGCACTTTGCGGATCGCATCGAGCTGTTTGAAATCTGGAACGAGCCGGATTGTGCGTATTCATGGAAGCACTACGACGGCGAGGTGCGCGACCTGATGCAAAATGCGTACGAATACGGCGTGTTTGCGCGTGAGACGGCGAAGCTCATCCGCCGCGTCAGCCCCAAGTCCAAGATCTGCGCGTTTGCGTCGGTCGGCGTGGGAGACCTCGCGTTTATCAACCGCGCGCTGGCGACGGGTATGGGCGATTACATCGACTATGCATCCTATCATTGCTATTCTCCGTTTGATGCCGATCGTATCCGCACCATCCGCAATTTCCGCGATATTCTCGGTCTGTACAATCCGAAAATCGGTATCATTCAGGGAGAATCGGGAGCGCAGTCGGATTCGCGCGGTAGCGGCGCGATGGCGCATTTCTCATGGAACCGCGATAAGCAGACCAAGCTGATGCTGCGGATGCTACTTCAGGATCTTTACGCGGGGGTCGAATTCACCTCGTATTTCTCGACGATGGATATGATCGAGGCGCTCAACGGACGCGTCGGTGACCGTGCCTCCTATCTGGATTACGGCTATTTCGGCGTGATCAGCGCGGACTTTGACGAGGACGGCAGAGCCACGGGCACATACAGTGAGAAAAAATCCTATTACGCGCTTTCGGCGCTTGCATCCCTGTTCTGCGGAGACGCCAAGGCGCACATCTTCCCAGTTGCAAGAGAATACCTTCCCTCGGTGCGCGTCAATGGCAGAGACTGCGAGGACAACACCGTGCAGGATTACTGCTTCCGTCTGGATAACGGTGACACCGCGCTGGTGTACTGGAATGCGACGCCGATTCTGACCACCACTTATGAGGGAACGATTACCTACAGCGTTTACGGTCAGGATAATAAGAACGTGCGGCTGGTCGATCTTTCCACGGGTGACGTTTACGCATTCCTCGAGGAGATGCTCAACGATCAGATGGACGGTGGCATTCGCTTGCGCAATATCCCCATCACCGACACGCCTCTGATGGTGCTGTTCGGTGACAATACGAAAATCGGATAAGCGAAAGGAAATATCAGCATGTGTGTGATCGCAGGATATAGCGGAAAACGCCGAGGCGCTCCGATTCTGATCGAGATGATGAAAAAGATCGAATACGTGGTCGGCGGATACACGAGCGTCTACCCGCCGACAACGTCACCGTCACCATCCATGCCGTGCTTCCCGACACTGTGACCATAGGAACTGTTACCCGTCCGATGTCAGTATTGGATGCAGAGGGGGAGACCTATATCGCATCTCTGGCGACGGCGTTTCCGGAGGAGGTGTAGCATTTTCCCGTGACGCATCTGCTGTAATGCTCGGTTTCGCAGATCACTCCCGCGGGCTTGGAGATTGTTTCCGTCGGAATGGGGGTGTGCAAAGCGAGCCTGTGACCGATGCGGTGGTAGCGTATTATAAGAATTTTCTTGAGGAAAATCTGACGGGGCGAAGGGATGCGCCGCTGTCGATCTATGAAATGCATTTGCCGTGGGACATCTGGTGGGAGCCGAAGGTTGACTGCCGCTACAAAGGAACGGTTCGCCCCTTAAAGCCGATGTTCTTCGCTGGCTATCAGGCGTTCCGGCTGCTTCATCGCGAGGGACGACTGCACAGCCGTCTCGGAGTGGTCTACAGTCGCGACGTCTCCTGACTGAACGTCGATTGCTATTTTACGAAATTCCGGATTGAATAAAGACAGGGCACTCCTTGCGTGGGGAGTGCCTTGCTTTTATTCAAAACGCAAACAAGAACGTCGATACGAACGCACCCGCGACCGAGATCCATTCCCTTTTGGATATTTTTTCGCGAAAGATGAATGTCGAGACAAGGGCCGAGAGCACGATGACACCGCCCGAAACAAGCGGAAATTGCACTGATGCGGGGACGTTGCCCGCTGCGGTCAGCTGCAAAAAGTTGCCGCCGTACGCCGCCGCGCCGAGCAACACCATGATCAGAATCGGACGTCCTCTCAATGCCGATCTGATTTGCGGTGCGGCTTCTTTTTTGTGTTTTAACGCAGATACGGCAAGCAGAATAAGGCTCAACAGGAAGGTTAATGCACAGTATGTTGCGGTGAAGCTGGTTTCATTCACTGCACCCATACTGATCGAGTGTGCCTTGGCGATCACGCCCGTCATGCCGTTGATAAAGAAGATCAGCAGACACAGAACAAAGAAAAGTGCTTTGGTGCCCTTTTTGCTTTCTGCGTCCTCGGTGGGGGGGCCCCACAGCGCTTGCAGAACGATGAATACCGTCAATAGAACCGTGCCCACTATTTTTCCCGGGGAAAGCGGTTCGTTGAGCAATAGAACACCGTAGAAAAACGGTACCAGCATGCCGCCGAGCATCATAAACATACTGTACACCGCGAGACTGCCGAGCGAAAGCACCTTGATGCCGATGACATAATACGGGATCATGATCAGCGCGAATATCACTGCCCACAAGGCAGAGATCGGTGAGAACGACAGATGAAATCCGCCGACGCAGAAAAACAGCAGAAAGCCGATCAGTCCCGTTGCTGTCAGCATGACAAGCGTGGTTATGAGTGTTTGCTTGACCGAGCGCTCATACAGCTTGGTAAATGCGAATTGTGCCGCAAAGCAGATTACGGCAAGCAATATCAGAATATAGTCAATCATGGCGTTTCTCCTGACGTGTGTTCCGTTTTTCGATTTCGCCATTCCTTTGGCGTCATACCGGTGTGCTTTTTGAAAAAGCGGGTGAAATAATGGATTGAATCAAAATGTAACGCGGAAGAAATCTGCGTAAAGGTGATGGAAGAGTTGTCGATGCGCTCCTTGGCAAGCGAGAGCTTTTTTTCGTTGATGTAGGCAACGAGCGTTTGCCCTGTTTCCGCCTTGAACTCCCGGCAGAGCGTCGCGCGGTTGGTATTGAACAGAAACGCCAGCTCGTCTATTGTGATCTTCTCCAGATAGTTGTCATCCACATAAGCGATGATCTCACGGATGGCAGAGGTGTGCAGCGAAACGTCGTTCTCTTTGTCGTGCAATCCCAGGGCGTACTCACGCACGAGTCCGATCAGAAAATGCTCCAGCAGAATGCGCAACAACTGCTCCGCGCCGAACGCCTGTTTTTTCTTCTTTTTCATGTCAAAGGTCGGCGTGTCGTACGGGGGCGCAAAGACGTTTCTGCCCTCCTTTACGATTTCGGCAAGCTGCTTGATGCTACTGTCCCGCAGAGACACCGCACGGTAGGAAAACTCCAGCAACTCCGGTGAATCGCAGGCAAAGCCGATGATGATGATTGTCGGCGCGTTGTCGGGGGTGCAGGTGAGCGAGTGAAGTGCACCCGCTCGATGCAGAATCATTTCATGCCGTCCGAGCTTGCCCGTATAGTCCTCGCTCTCGACGTGAAGCTCTCCCGACGCGACAAACACCAACTCGCAGAACGGATGGCTGTCGTTTTCGGTGAAAAAGTTTTTTTCAAATTCAAAAAAATGGAGGTTGGCGATCTTGGTGACCGAGATCGCGTTCTTTAAATCTTTCAATACAAATTCCATGCGTTGATTATACACTGTTTTGCAAAAAAAGTCAACAATATTTTCAATATTTTTACG
>JAFTPJ010000077.1 GCA_017463405.1 Clostridia bacterium | reverse complement strand
CTGTCCGCCCGAGAGCTGATTGGGTCGCTTGTTCAGCTGGTCTCCGAGCCCCACATCCTCCAGCGCCTGTGCCGCGCGACGGCGACGCTCTTTAGGAGAAATTCCCGACAGCGTGAGCGCCAGCTCGACATTTGCCAGCACCGTCTGATGCGGGATGAGGTTATAACTCTGGAAGACGAAGCCAATGGAGTGATTACGATAGGTATCCCAATCCGCATCTCCGTACTCCTTGGTAGAGATGCCGTTAATGATCAGGTCTCCATCTGTGTATTGGTCAAGGCCCCCGATGATGTTGAGTAGCGTGGTCTTTCCGCAGCCGGAAGGACCGAGGATAGAGACGAATTCGCTTTTACGGAATTTCAGAGAAATTCCGTCAAGGGCGCGAACCTTGGTGTCTCCGGTTTTGTAGTCCTTGATAATGTTTCTCAGCTCGAGCAAAGTAATGCCTCCTAAAAAAAGAATGTAAATATTCTAACACATGTTTTTTAATTGAATGTGAACAAGTAGGTATGGTTTTGTGATTTTTTATGATGATTCCGCAAATTGACTGTTGTAAAGGGTGTAATAAAAACCTTTTTTCGCCAAAAGCTGACGGTGATCGCCTTGCTCAATAATTTTACCGTCGCGCATGACGAGAATGACGTCGGCGGATTCGATGGTCGAAAGCCTGTGCGCGACGATGAACGATGTGCGACCGTACATCATTTCGGCAAACGCATTCTGAATCTTCAGCTCCATGCGCGTGTCGATCGAGGAGGTCGCCTCGTCAAGGATCAGCATTGGCGGGAGCGCAAGCATCACGCGTGCGATACATAACAACTGCTTCTGTCCTTGCGAAAGGGAGCCGCCGTTCTCACCGAGTACGGTGTCATATCCTTTTGGCAAACGCTTGATGAAGGAGTGTGCGTGTGCCGACTTGGAGGCTTTGATCATTTCCTCGTCGGTCGCGTCGGGACGTCCCATGCAGATGTTTTCGCGTACCGTTCCGGCGCGAAGCCAGGTGTCCTGCAGGACCATGCCCCAATTGGAACGGAGTGAGGGGCGCGTGATGTTACGGATGTCGGTTCCGCTGACCTTAATCGTGCCGTCGCTTACGTCGTAAAAGCGCATGAGCAGATTGATTACGGTGGTCTTTCCGCAGCCCGTCGGTCCTACGATCGCAACGCGCTGTCCGGGGCGGACAGCAAGGTTGAGATCGCGGATCAACTCGCGGTCGGGGGTGTAGGAGAATTTTACGTCGCACAGCTCGACCGTTCCGTCGGTGTGCTCCAGCACACGCGCGTTGGGGGCGTCGGGCGAAATTTCCGACTCATCCAAAAGCTCAAACACACGGTCGGCGCAGGCGAGTGCGTTTTGCAGCTCGGTCACGACGCCCGAAATTTCGTTGAAGGGCTTGGTGTATTGGTTCGCGTAGTTGAGGAATACCGAAAGTGTACCGACCGAGAACGCGATTCCGGGGGAGATGCATAGGATCGCACCCACCAGTGCCACACCCGCGTAAACGAGATTGTTGACAAATCGCGTGGAGGGGTTTGTGATCGACGAGAAGAAGGTTGCGCGCAACGCCGCCTTGCCAAGACGCGCATTGATCTCGTTGAACTGCTCCTTCGCTTCATCCTCGCGTCCGAAGGCGATAACCAGCTTGTGATTTCCGATATACTCGTCGATCATCGCGGTCTGCTCGGCGCGGGTTTTGGATTGCACTTGAAACATGGAATAGGTGCGCTTTGCGATGAATGTGGCGACGAACAGAGAGAGCGGTGTGACAAGGATCACAACCAGCGCAATCTCCCAGCGAACGACCAGCATGATGACGAGCGTCCCGAGAATGGTCAATAGCCCCGTGAAGAACTGTGCAAAGCCCATGAGCAATCCGTCGGTGAACTGATCGACGTCCGTCATCATGCGGCTGACGGTCTCACCCGTGGAATGGCTGTCGAGATAGGAGAGGGGCAGGCGTTGGAGCTTTTCAAACGCCTCGCGGCGCAGTGTGCGCACAAGTCCGTAGGTGATGCGGTTGTTCAGCACGTTCATCAGCCATTGTGCAAGTGCCGAGAACAGCGCGCAGACACCGATCTGAATGCAGATCTTGAAAACGCCGTCGATATCGACCAAGCCACGGTCGACAATCAGGTCGATTGCATCTCCCGTCAAAAGCGGAATGTAGAGCGTGAGCGCTACGGTGACGGCGGAGAGGAGAAGCGAGACGAGAAGCGCCAAGTGGTAGTGCTTCAGGCGTCGTAGGACGCGCGGAAGGGCTGCGCGGCGTGGCTTGGATTTTGCTTGCTTGCTCATACTGCGTCACCTCCCTTCTTGTATTGGGATTCGTGGATCTCCCGATAGACCTCACAGGATGCCAGTAGCTCGTCGTGTGTGCCTGTGCCGACAAGACATCCGTCCTCCATAACAAGGATCATGTCCGCGTGACGGATGGACGAGGTACGCTGTGAGATGACAAATACGGTGGGACGGTAGGAAAGTGCCTTGAGAGACGTGCGAAGGGCTGCGTCGGTGGCATAATCGAGCGCCGATGAGCTGTCGTCAAGGATGAGAATCTTTGCTTGTCGCACGAGCGCACGCGCAATGGTCAGGCGTTGACGCTGACCGCCGGAGAAGTTTTTGCCCCCTTGCGCGACGGGCTCGTCAAGTCCGTGCTCCTTTTTTTCGATGAAGTCCTTTGCCTGTGCCGCGGAAAGTGCCGCCCAGAGTTCTTCGTCTGTGGCGTCGTTTTTTCCCCACAAGAGATTGGAGCGCACCGTGCCGGAGAACAGCACCGCCTTTTGCGGAACGAGTGCGATTGATGCGCGCAGTTGCTCGGTATCCAGCGATGCAACATCATGACCGTCTACCAATACCGTTCCCTCGGTGGCATCGTAAAAGCGCGGAATGAGATTGATCAGTGAGGTCTTTCCCGAGCCCGTGGAGCCAATCACGCCGACCGTCGCGCCGTGTGGCACGCGAAAGCTGATGTCTGAAAGGGTTTCTGTCGCATTGCCGGCGTAAGTCAAGGAGACGTTCTTGAAGCAGACGGCGTCATTTCCACCGACGGCGTCATCGGAAAGACGCTCCATGCCGACGGGAATTTCAAATACCTTTTGCACACGGTCGCCGCAGGCAAGCGCCTTGTTGACTGTGAAGATGGTGTTTGCGAATTTGACCAGCTCCACAAGGATCTGCGCCATGTAGTTTGTCATCGCGACCACGTCGCCCTGTGACATGTCACCGATGCGGACCAGCTCCGCACCCGAAAGCAGAAGCACGATCACGCCCGCGTTGACCACGACGAGCGTCAACGGATTCATCAGCGCGGTGATGCGTCCGACGAAATTCTGCACACGGTTGTGCTCCTCGTTCGCCTCGTTGAAGCGGGAAATCTCGTCGGATTCCTTACGGAACGCGCGGAGAACGCGCACACCGTTGAGGTTTTCGCGTGTAACCGTCGTGACACGATCCAGATTCTTTTGCACGCGCTTGTAAAGCGGGATATTTTTGAGCATGATGGAGAAGACGATCAGGGCGAGCAGCGGGATCACGACCGCGAATACCCACGCGCCGCGAACGTCCACGAAAAACGCCATGATCATCGCGCCAAAGACGATGATGGGAGAGCGGAGCAACAGGCGCAGAGTGAGGTTGATCGCCGATTGGATCTGATTGACGTCGCTCGTCATGCGCGTGATCAGCGTCGAGGTGCCGATGCGATCGGTCTCGGTGTAGTTGATCTTCTGGATATGCGCAAACAGATCGCGGCGCAGATCGGTGGAAAAGCCGACGGCAGCCTTCGCGGCAAAATACTGCGCGATGAGCGAGCAGGTCAGTCCCACCACGGCAAAGCCGCAGAGCAGGGCACACATCCAGCCGACAAAGCCCATGTCGCCGCCACCGATGCCCTTGTCAATGATCAGCTTGACCACAATGGGCACAAGCAGATCGAAGACCGCCTCGAGCAGCTTGAATAAGGGGCTGATGACCGATTCCTTTTTGTATGGCTTCAGATATTTCAAAAGCTGTTTCATGAAACCGAAAATCCTTCCTTTGATAATATGTTAACCTTTTTATTATACGCTTATTTTTTGATATAATAAAGAACAATATATGAATAATTTGTTACGCTTAATAAAAAGATGCCCCAGATGCAAAAATCATTTGGGGCAAGATATATGTTTAAGCGATCAATTCGAAAATCTTGTTCGAAAGCTCGGTGAACTGTGCGATATCCAGTCGCTCGCCTCTTACGGTCGGCTCATGACCGCAGTCGGCGATGAGGGTATTGATCTGCTCGCGTGACAGCTCGGGGAAGCCTGCCGTGAGCGTGTTTGCCAGCGTTTTTCTGCGCTGTGCGAATGCTGCCTTGATCGTGCGGAAGAGTAGCTCCTCGTCTTTCGGCTTGCAGGGTTTGTCCTTATAAAGGCGGATGCGGATGACCGCAGAATCGACCTTCGGTGCGGGCATGAAGCGATCTGCGGGGACGTCGAACAGCTTTTCAGCTTCTCCGTAGTAAGCAAGCACCGCAGTGATTGCGCCGTAATCCTTGCCACCTGCGGGAGAGGTGAGGCGATCAGCGACCTCCTTCTGGATCATGACCGTAATGTAGTCAAAGGGGAGTCTGCTTTCCAGAAGCTTCATCAGGATCGGGGAGGTGATATAGTAGGGAAGATTTGCGCAAACGGACACGGGACCCTCTGCGAATGCGAGCGCAAGGAGCGCGTCGAGATCGGTTTTCATAACGTCCTCGTTGATGACGGTGACGTTATCGAATTCGCCCAACGTATATTCGAGAACGGGGATAAGCCCGCGGTCGATCTCCAGAGCGATGACCTTGCGGTGACGGAGTGCCAGCTCATAGGTCAAGGTTCCGATACCGGGACCGATCTCGAGGATCGTACCCGCGTCGGTGGCACAGCATTCCGACGAGATGTCCTCCACGACCGAGCGGTCGGTGAGAAAATTCTGTCCGAATTCCTTGCGGAAATTGAGGTGATAGGCGGACATGATTTGTTTTACTGTTTTGATATCACATAAGTTCATAAACGCACCTCCGATGCATTTGAAAAAAGCCTCGCCGAATGACGAGGCTTGGTTGTAGACAAAGCAAACGATTTTCGTCAGTCGGTCAAAGTTTTGGTCAAGCTTTTCCAAAAGCTTGCGCGGTGGAGGTCGCGTAGACCTCCTCGCCGTCCGCAGACGGCGAAATTTCCATTTCGGCGTTTCTCTTTTGTTAGCTTTTCTCTTTGCGCCTCCTGCTTGCAAAGAGAAAAGCGTCTAACGAATTAGGCAATATTATAGACTGTGACTATGATTACAAAATGAAAGCCTCGCCGAATGACGAGGCTTTGGAGCTGGTGATGTGACTCGAACACACGACCTG
>JAFTPJ010000076.1 GCA_017463405.1 Clostridia bacterium | reverse complement strand
TCAGGAGATTTCAAACGTGCTCCGCAGATAGCGCGCGGTTTCTGCCGAGGGTGGACACAGAGGCAGTCTGTACTCGTCGCGGCACATGCCCTCCTGCGCGGCAACAAATTTCAAGGGGATGGGATTAACTTCACGGAATAAGGCATTCATCTGCGGCAACAGTGCGCGAATCCGCGTCCCCGCCGTGCGGTATTCTCCCGCAGTACACAGTCGGCACAGTTCTACCATCGCATGCGGGCGAAGATTGGAATACACCGAGATCACGCCCTTGGCGCCCAGCTTCATCGCGGACACCGTCTGGTGATCGTTTCCCGTATAGACGTCCAGCCGATCTCCGCACTCATCGCAAATCCGTTCCAACAACCCCAGATCCCCCGACGCTTCTTTGATCGCTACAATGTTCGGATGCTCCGCAAGTGCGATACAGTGCGCGGCGGTGAGCGCAAAGCCGGTACGCGTGGGTACGCTGTATAGCATCAACGGACGCGTTGCGGCGTCCGCCAAAGCGCGATAGTGCAAAACGATGCCGCGATCGTTCGTTTTATTATAATATGGGGTCACAGCCAGCAGTGCATCCGCGCCACCTTCGCACACCGCGCTGACCAGCTCCAGCGCATGTGCGGTCGAATTGGATCCACAGCCCGCAAGGAGCGGCAGGCGTCCCCTGATGCATTCCTTTGCGAACCTGACCAGCTCGTAGTGCTCCGCAACCGAGAGCGTTGAGCTCTCGCCCGTCGTCCCCGCGACCAGAATCGCGCTGACGCCACCCTCAATCTGTGCCTCAATCATCTCTTCCAATGCCTCATAATCGATCTCCCCATCCGCAAAGGGCGTCAGCAGTGCTGTGGCAACACCCGTGAATACGGTTGGCTTACAAAGACTCATAAAAAAGCTCCTTTCCCATCACGGGAATTCCGATTGCAAGCAAAAACATAGTGCCGTTTCCGAAAAAACGGTTGCAATCGGAGCAAAAGTGATGTATAATAGTGATACTACAGTATATGCCCCATACCGCAAAATGCGAATTTTTTCAACAAAGGACAGCAACACACATGAACGAACCCATTGTCAACCGCCTTCCCGAAACCTCCCTTTGCACCTCGGATTTCTTCTACGATCTGCCCGAGTCTCTGATCGCACAGCATCCGATGGAGATGCGCGATCATTCCCGCCTGATGGTACTGAATCGCGCAGACGGTACCATCGCGCACCGGCATTTTTATGATATCATCGATTACCTGGATCCGAACGACGTCTTGGTCATCAACGATTCCAAGGTCATCCCCGCACGTCTGTACGGACACGTCGAGGGACGCGAGGAGGCGCTGATCGAGCTGCTCCTGCTCCGACAGCGTGATCTGGATACGTGGGAAACGCTGGTCAAACCCGGAAAACGCGCACGCATCGGCATGAAGCTGATCTTCGGCGAAGGGATGCTCTCGGCAGAAGTCACCGATATCGTCGAAGAGGGCAACCGCATCATCCACTTCTCCTATGACCATGAGAAATATACGAATATCTATGAGATCCTGCAACAGATCGGCATGATGCCGCTCCCGCCTTACATCACCGAACGTCTGGCGGACAAGGACCGCTACCAGACAGTCTATGCACGCGAGGAGGGCTCGGCGGCGGCACCCACAGCGGGACTGCACTTTACCCCCGAGCTGCTACAAAAAATCCGCGATAAGGGCGTGGCGATCGCGCCCGTGATGCTACACGTCGGGCTCGGCACCTTCCGTCCCGTCAAGGAGGAAAAGATCACCGATCACGTCATGCACACCGAATATTTTTCGGTCCCCGCCGAGAGCGCGCGCATCATCAATGAGCGGAAGGCAGCGGGCGGCAGACTCATCTGCGTCGGTACGACCTCCTGCCGCACGATCGAAAGCGTTGCCGAGGAGGACGGGCATATTCCCGCGCTTCACGGGGACACGGGCATCTTCATCTATCCCGGTTACCGCTTTAAGGCAGTGGACGCGCTGATCACCAATTTCCATCTCCCCGAAAGCACGCTTCTGATGCTCGTTTCCGCGTTCTACAATAGAGATAAGGTCATGGAAGCATACTGCACCGCCGTGGAGGAGAAATATCGCTTCTTCAGCTTCGGGGATGCGATGTTGATAAAGTAACTTAACCGATGTGTGATTCATCAATCGAAGGAGATACCCCGCAATGGAATTACCGATCGCTTTTGAAAACCGAATGAAGACTCTGCTGGGTGTAGAGTTCGACACCTTCTCTGCCGCCCTGCAGGAGAACCCCGTCAAGGGCTTGCGCATCAACACGCACAAGATTTCTGTGGAAACATTCGTTCAAAACGCGCCGTTTGCGTTGACGCCGATTTCGTACGTAACGGGCGGCTTTATCGTCTCGGAGGATGCGCAGGCAGGCAAGCACCCCTATCATCATGCGGGGGCATATTATATGCAGGATCCCGGTGCGATGGCAACCGTCGCGGCACTGCCCGAGGAAATTTTGAAGCAACCCAATCTGCGCGTGTTGGATCTTTGCGCCGCCCCCGGCGGAAAAACCACACAATTGGCAGCAGCGTGTGCACCAAACGGCGGCACTGTGCTGGCAAACGAATACGTCACAGCGCGCAGCCGCATTCTTGCGGGAAACGTCGAACGCATGGGGCTTGACAACGTGTGTGTCACCAACGTCGACACCAAATATATCGCACTTTGGTATCCTGATTTTTTCGATCTGGTCGTGGTGGACGCCCCTTGCTCCGGTGAGGGCATGTTCCGAAAAAACGACGTTGCGATCACCGAATGGAGCGAAGAAACCGTCGCCATGTGCGCCGAGCGTCAGCAGGAAATCCTTTCCAATGCCGCCAAAGCCGTTGCGTCGGGCGGCTATCTGCTCTACTCCACTTGCACCTACGCAACCGAGGAAAACGAAGAGACGGTTGCGAAATTTCTTGATGAGAATCCATCGTTTTCACTGATTCCCTGCTCTCCTGCCGTCGTAGAAAACACGGCAGACGGCATTGACGTCACAAGCGGAAAGCATCCCGAATTGACGCGTTGCCGCCGCTTTTATCCGCACGTTTCACAAGGGGAGGGACAATTCGTGGCGCTGCTTCATCGCGCAGGAGACGCAGTCCGTTCCGACAAGCCCGAAGCCTTTGTCCCTTTGCCAAAGTCGCTGCTCTCTGCGGCAGAAGCTTTTTTGATGGAAACGATGGGACACACCCTCTCGCCACTCCTGTTGCGCCACGGCTATATTTCTGTATTCTCCGCATTGGAGTCGGTGCATTTCCCGCTTCCGCCGCAATCGGTGGCTGTGGGCGTCCCCATCGGCGAGGAGCGCAAGGGGCGCATCGTGCCGCACCATCACTTTTTTATGAGCTACGGCACGGAATGTTTATCAAAAATCATCCTTGCCCCCGACGATGCGCGCCTTGCGCGCTACCTTGCGGGGGAGGAAATCGATGTCCCGACCGATTGCAACGGCTACACCGCCGTGCTCGTTCGCATCGGTGACAGCGCCGTCAGCATCGGTGGCGGCAAGGCTGTTTGCGGTCGCTTGAAAAACTACTATCCCAAGGGATTGCGCGTCAAAATCTGACGCGGAAGGAAAAAACGATGCAAGACTACAATTTGATTGCCGTATTCAACCCATCTGCCGACAAATGGCTGATGTGCGTACGTAAAAAAGAGCCCTTTTGTGGGTTATCCAATCTCGTCGGCGGCAAAATCAAGGCGGGCGAGAATCCTCTCGACGCCGCCTATCGCGAGCTCTGCGAGGAGACGGGCATTACACGTACGGACATCCGTCTGTCTCACCTGATGGATCTGACCTACCACGTCTGCGGCTTTTCAATCGAAATCTACACCGGAAGATTGCGGCATGAGGTTGCGGTCACGGGAGAGGAAAATGATCTGTATTGGTCGTCACTTGACCTTGACTATTTCGACAATACGCGCTATGCGGGCGAGGGCAACCTCGGGCATATTCTGCGCCATATCCTGCTGTACCGAAAGGAGCTGTTAGCATGAGCAAAACGGTCACTGCCGTTGTCCCCTCCCCCACCGGAAACATCCGGATCACGGTCGAAGGAGACGTTCTGACGGGTCTGTGCTTCACTGCAGAGGCTTGTACCGATATACCGACCGAAACGCTCCGCCGCGTTGCAGAGCAGTTAGACGAGTACTTTGCGGGCGTGCGTCAAGCGTTTGACCTGCCGTACCGTCTGCACGGAACGCCGTTTCAGATGCGTGTGTGGCAAGCGCTGTGCGAAATCCCCTACGGAGAGACGCGCACGTATCGGGAAATCGCCGTGCGTATCGGCGCTCCAAAGGCATCCCGCGCCGTCGGGATGGCCAATCACAACAATCCCATCGATATCCTCGTCCCCTGCCACCGCGTAATCGGCACAAACGGCAAACTGACGGGATATGCAGACGGGCTGGAAATTAAGGCATATCTTTTGAATCTGGAACGAAAATCGCAAAAAAGCAACTTGCTGACAAAAATATCGGAACCCTAAAATGATGAAAAGTTTCTAGGAAAGGTTTTGTAAATAATCTGAAAGGAGATCACCAAATGAAAATTCTTGCACTGGGAAACAGCTTTTCGGCGGATTGCACCGCGCATCTGGAAAAAATGACGTCGGGGACGTACGTCCGCAATCTTTACATCGGCGGATGCTCTCTGGAGCGTCACGCGAACAATCTGAACTCACGCGCGGCAGCGTATGAGCTTCAGAAGGACGGTATCGCCCTGTCCCCCGACCTCGTCTCCGCGAACGAAATATTCGCCTCCGATGCGTGGGACGTTATCACCGTTCAGCAGGTCAGTGGAAAATCAGGACTGTATGACACATACTATCCGCATCTCACAACCGTTCTGGAGCAAATCCGTGCGCTCTGCCCCAACGCCAAAATCGTCTGGAATCAGACGTGGGCGTACGCAACCTACAGCACGCACGGAGATTTCCCGAATTACGACTGCGATCAGCAAAAGATGTTTGCCATGATCAACGAAACCTCGCACCGCGTCGCGCGCGAAAACGGCTTGGACGTCATCGAGGTCGGACGCGCAATCCAGACGCTGCGCGAACAGCTCCCACCCGACGGCACCGAGCTCTGCCGCGACAGCTCCCACCTCTCGCTCGATTACGGCAGATACGCCGCCGCGTACGTCTGGGCAAAATTTTTCGTCCTGCCTGTGGGCGACTATATTCCCGATGGTGCAGATCCGAAGCGGATTGCGGAAATTCGACAGATCTGCAATCGTTTGGCATGAGCGTCTTGTTTTTGGGAGAAACTTTTGCAAAAAGTTTCTCCCAACCCCTCTTCAAAAGCTTTTGGCGCATAAGAACAGGTATCCCTCGACAGGAATTGCGAACATAACGATTTCTTTTTGTTTCGTATGCAAACGCTTTGTGCAAACAAAGTGCTACCAATAACGGATCGCAGGATTTGTTTCTTTCTCTGGTAGATTTTCGCAATAGCTCCCGCAAGTTTTGGGGCAACCGCGAAGCGTTTTTTTCCACAAAAGCTCCACACGATATATTTTTGATTATAACCCATCTCTTGAAAAAATCCCTGTGCGGAGCGCACACGGAGGCGGAGTGGACGGTACCGCACCGTCCACGCCGCCTCCGTGATGCGGG
>JAFTPJ010000075.1 GCA_017463405.1 Clostridia bacterium | reverse complement strand
GCCCTCGCGGACCTCCTCCACCAACCACTGCGGAATTTTATAATCGTAGACTCCGTCAATATGAAACGGATTGTCCAGCAGGCATACGCCCGCAATGTCACGCAATGTCACTCCCCGCGCTTATTCTGCGTCGGATACGATCTCGTCGGGAGCAGGCTCCTCGGAGGGTGCTTCCTCCTCGGGATCCTTCTTCTCGTTTGCATGAACATCGATCTCATAAACACCGTCCTTGAGACGGTTGACGGCAACGTGAACCGCCTTTTCATCGCGTAGCTCCTTGTCGATCATGGTATTCAGGGGACGGTCGGTCTCCTTATTGCCCGTAATAGACTTTTCCGCAATGTCGTGCTGACGGACGTATTCATCGGTAATCAGGCGTGCGCACTTTGCAGTCGCAAGAGCCAGCTCGTAGCGGTTGTACTGACCGCGTGTCAATTCATCAATGGTGGGATGCAGCATAAAAAATTCTCCTTGTTTTGCAATGAATGTATATAATTATTTTACTGACCAAAATAGTGTTCCTTCGCGTTCGGGTGGCGACGCATCGCGCATCGCTCGGCGTGAATGATCGAAAGAATATCCTCAGCGCAAGCATCGACATTCTCGTTATACACTACGTAATCGTAGTGCGGAAGATACTCCATCTCTTCGTACGTGCGTGCCAGACGGCCGTTAACAATCTCGTCAGACTCGGTTCCGCGTCCGCGCAAACGGCGTTCCTGCTCCGCAAACGACGGCGGCAACAGCATAATCAGCACAGCCTCCGGATAAACGCGCTTGACGTTCATCGCACCCTCGACCTCGATCTCCAGCAAAAGATTCTTCCCTGCCTCAATCATTTCCAGTGCCTCGCTTTTCACCGTACCGTAGTAATTGCCGTTGTACGTCGTATACTCCAGCATTTCCTCCCGTTGGATCTTCCCCTCAAATGCCTCACGGGTAATGAAGTGATAATCCACGTCGTTCCGCTCGCCCTCACGCGGTCCTCGCGTGGTAGCGGAAACCGAAAATGCAAAATGTTCTTTTTTCATCAACTCAGCGCGCACGGTGCCCTTACCGCTGCCCGACGGTCCCGAAAGAACGATCAAAAGTCCCTTTTCCATATCCGCACTCCTTATCATTCAATCTCTTCGTCCTCGGCGCCGTCATCTTCAGCACTGCTGTTGTTCTCCAGACGGTTTGCAATCGTCTCGGTCTGGATCGCGGACAGAATCACGTGCTCCGAATCGGTGATGATCACGGCTCGTGTGCGTCTTCCGCAGGTCACGTCAATCGCTCTGCCGTCATCCTTGGAATCCTGAATCAAGCGTTTGATCGGCGCAGAATCGGGATTGGCAAGCGCAACAACGCGGTCAGCGGCGATCATGTTTCCAAATCCGACGTTGATGAATTTCATGATGATTTCTCCTTGCGTTTTTTATTCTAGATTCTGGATCTGCTCGCGAATCTTCTCCAGCTCGCATTTGACATTGACAACGATCTGCGCGATACGTGCATCGTTACATTTGGAGCCTGTAGTATTGATTTCGCGGTTCATTTCCTGCAACAAAAAGTCCAGCTTACGGCCAACAGGCTCACCCGAGGAAAGAATCGTCTCAAACGCGACGAAGTGCGTGCGCAGGCGCACCAGCTCCTCGTCTACCGCAACCTTATCGGCATGGATGGCACATTCGGTCAGAAGGCGCGTCTCGTCGGGCGTGATCTGATTATCCTTCAGCGCCTCGCGGATGCGCTCCGCCAGCCGATCGCGATAAGAGCCGATGTCGCTTTCGGAAAGCTTCTCAATCTCGTCAACCTTCTCACCGATGCTTCCGATCTTTGCACGCATATCCGCCGCAAGGCTTTCGCCCTCGCGCGCTCTCACAGCAAGGAATGCATCGGTTGCACGATCCAGCACGACCTTAACGCATGCCCAATCGCGCTCGATGTCCTCCTCCGGCTTTTTGATCTTAAAAATTTCCTGATTGCGCGCCACGGTCATAACCGAAATATCGTCACGCAAGCCATAGCGGTCACGCAACAGATACAACGCATCAAGATACCCCTTGAGATACCCCTCGTCCACGGTGATTTCGGTATTCAGCGAATCCGCGACCTCGATAGATATCCAAACGTCCACCTTGCCTCGACTGACGCCGCGGCTCGATAGGTACGGCTTGATACGCTCCTCGAGATACCCGTACGCACGGCTGATCTTGGTGGTACAGTCCAAAAAACGGCTGTTGACCGATTTGATCTCCACCGTAATATCCAAGCCGTCCACCGTCTCGCGACAGCGACCGAATCCCGTCATGCTCCGAATCATACGCATTCTCTCTTTCAAAATAAGATATACATAATTATTGTACCTTATTTTTATCGAAAAGTCAACCCTTTTTTGAAGTTTTTTGAAAATTGAACGTTTTGAATTGCTTTGAATTGCTTTGGGTCATGGGTACACAAAAGCGCCTCCTCTTTCGGAAGGAGGCGCCGATGTCAGATTGGATTATTTTTTCAACCGCTCCTCGATCTCCCGACATCTCTCGTCGGTGGTGTCGGGATTGGCAAGCTCTGCGTACAGCAGTGCCTCGTTGAGTTCTTTGTGCGAGATCACCTGTGCATTGGATGGTACTCCGAGCAACAACAGGCGCGGGCGGGACGTCAGACGCTTGTCATCTGTCACGACTGTCTCCAACGCATCACATCCCCCGAACACGTACTTTCCCATCTTCACACGGGAATCAGGCAGGATCACAGTCTTTAAACGTAAGCACCCTCCAAAGCACGCATTTCCCAGTGTTTTCAGCGAAGACGGCAGGCTCACGGCCTCCAAACTGACGCACCCGAAAAAGGCATTTTCGTTGATCGCTTGCAGATGTTCCGACATCCGCACGGATGAGAGTGCCACGCAATTTTTGAACACGTTTGCCTCGATCTTCTCCACACTGTCCGGTATCGTGATCGACTCCAGCGCAAGGCAACCGATGAACAGCGAGTCCTCCAGCTCGGAAAGCGACGCACGGATCTCCACCGTTCGGAGCGAGATGCAATACGCGAACGCATCGTTGGACACATCCTGCGTCTGTGCGGGAATGGTCAACGATTTGAGAGACGCGCAACCGTAAAATGCAGAGTTTCCGATACGCGTAACCGATTCGGGAAGCTCGATCGCCTGCAATCGCTTGCACGCGCAGAACGCCGCGTTTCCGATGTAGTTAAGTTGCTGCGGAAGCGTCACGTTCTCCAGATGCTCACAGCAGGAGAACGTATAGTCACCGACAAAACGGATCGTCTCCGGCAGGTTCATCTCACGCAATGCGGTGCACTCGCTGAAAGCGCCGATACCGATATAAAACGTGCGTTCGGGCAGGACGAGCGAGGTCAGCGCCGCACAGCCGGCAAAGGCATAGCGACCGATCGTCTCAATATCCTTCGGAAGTCGCACCGTGCCAAGTGAACGGCAATTAAAAAACGTGGAACGGTGAATGTTTTTGATCAGCGGAGGAATATCAATCTCCTCAAGGCTTTCACAATCATAGAATGCGGATCTGCCTAGATGCGTCAGCTCCGCGGAAAGCACCGCACGGCGCAGGGAAGAGCACCCTCCAAAGCATCGTTCGCCAAGCGATACCACCGTCCGTGGGAGCAACACCGTGCCGAGCGCAGTACATCCGCTAAAGGCGCCGTCGCCGATCTCGCGCAACCCCGTCGGAAAGGAAATCTGCTGCAGCTGCAAGCAATCCCGAAATGCGTTCGGCTGAATCACCGTCACGTTTGCGCCGAGCACGACCTTTGTCAGCTTCCGATTTCCGCGAAAAGCCTCCGCCGCAATCGAAGCGACGGAATCGGGGATCACGAGTTCAGTCCGCTTTCCGTAGTAGCGAACCAGGCGTCCATCGCGGATCTCGCTGTTGCGCATAAATTCCGCTTCAGTGACAGTCTTTTCCTTCAATTCAATGGTGTTCTCTTCCATCTCTGCTCCCTTTTCTGTTCTGTGATTCATCGCTTAACAGGTGTGGAGCTCCGTCACCGGAGATCCACACCGTCGGTTATAAATTATGCGTTCGAATTTTCGTCCGCACCGTTGCCCGCAGTTGCAATCTTACCGCCGACAACACCCGCCAGAAGCGCCGCAATATCCAGCCCCGTGGATTCCTTGACACCCTCCACGACCTGATTTGCGCTGTTCATCACGTCCTTGACGAGCTTGGTGGAATTGCCGTCGCCGTACATCACGATGCGATCGGTCTGCGCCAAAGGCGTAGCGGCATTTTTGACCACCTCGGGAAGTGCGTTGAGGTACATTTCCAGCACCGACGCTTCACCCATCTTCTTCTGTGCTTCCGCCTTCTTTTCGATAGCTTCCGCCTCGGCAAGACCCTTGGCACGGATACCCGCAGCCTCCTGCTCCATCGCGTAACGGAGTGCTTCTGCCTCCGCCTTGCGTGCCTCTGCCTCCTGGATCGCGCGGTACTTTTCTGCCTCCGCCTCACGCTGCTGCTTGATCAGCTCTGCCTCTGCCTCCTGCGCCATGCGATACTTCAGCGCGTCCGCCTGTTTGCGGATCTCGGCATCCAGCTCCCTTTCCTTCAGAGCGATTGCCTTTTCGGCAAGCTCGGTTTCCTTTTCCTTGCGTGCGATATCCGCGTTTGCACGGGTGATTTCGATGGTCTTACGCTGGTTCTCCTGTTGGATGGAGTACGCTGCGTCTGCCTCTGCACGCTTGGTCTCGGAGCGCACCTTCATGTCTGCCTGCTGAACAGCAAGCTCTGCGTCCTGCTCGGCAATCTTCTTCTCCGCCTCAACGCGTACAGCGTTTGCTTCCTGCTGTGCGTTTGCGGTTGCAATGGAAATGTCTCTTTGCGCGTTTGCCTTCGCGATCTGCGCGTTCTTACGGATCTGCTCGACATTGTCGATACCCATGTTTTCAATAGTTCCTGCACCGTCCTTGAAGTTCTGAATGTTGAAGTTGACCACCTCGATGCCCAACTTTTCCATATCGGGAACAACGTTTTCGGTGATCTTCTTTGCAACGCCCTGACGGTCCTGCACCATTTCCTTGAGCCCCACAGAGCCGACGATCTCGCGCATGTTACCCTCCAGCACCTGCGTCACAAGCGTAATCATATCCGACTGACGGAGGTTAAGCAACGCCTCGGAGGCGCGCTGTAAAAGCTCGGGATTGGACGAGATCTTGATGTTGGCAACACCATCCACCGTAACGTTGATGAACTCGTTGGTGGGAACTGCCTCGCTAGTCTTGACGTCCACCTGCATCACGCGCAGAGACAAACGGTCCACACGCGTAAAGAACGGCAGTCTCCAACCCGCACGGCCGATCAGGATCCGCTTTTTACCAAGACCCGTGATGATGTACGCGGTATCGGGCGGCGCCTTGAGGTAACCGCTGATAAAAATAACCAGCACTATAGCTGCCACAACGGCAATCGGGATAATGAATTGTTCCATAACAAATTCTCCTTTTTTATTGATTTTTTGTGGGCCGCGGCCTCACGATATCATTATAACATGCAGTCGTTCGATTGTCAATAGGTTTCATTCGAATATTTGTTCAAATCAATTGTTTTTACCAAAAAGAGCAATATTTGCAATCTTTAGAGCTCATCCACGCCCATCTGACGCATCATTCGCTTGTTGAACTCCTCGGCGGTGTTGTATCCCATGCGCTTCTGACGGTAGTTCATTGCCGCAACCTCCAGAATAATGGCAAGGTTTCGTCCCGGGCGTACGGGGACGGTGATGCACGGAACCTCGATGCCGAGAATGTTAATCTTTTCCTCATCCATGCCGAGGCGGTCGTACATCTTGCCCTCCACCCAGTTCTCCAGCTGGATGACAAGGTCGATGCGTTCAGTCTCCTTGACTGCGCCCATACCAAAGAGCCTGCGCACATCCACAATACCGATTCCGCGCAGCTCGATGTAGTGACGGATCAGCTCGGGCGCCGAGCCGACCAATGTCTTATCTGACACGCGCTTGATCTCAACGGCATCGTCCGCAATCAGACGGTGGCCGCGCTTGATCAGCTCGATGGTCGTTTCGCTCTTACCAACGCCGCTGTCGCCAAGCAACAGCATACCCTCTCCGTAAACCTCCACAAGTCCTCCGTGGCGGGTGATGCGGGGTGCGAGATGATTGTTAAGCGAGGAGATCAGACTCGCCATGATCGGACTAGTCTTGACCGCCGTGCGCAACACGGGAACGCCGACCGCCGTTGCGCGCTCTGCGAGAGCCTCATGCACGGGCAAATCGGTGGTATAAATAATGGCAACGGGACGCGCATCCACGAATTTCTGTAGCATCAGGCGTCTCGTGCTCGGCTCCAAAGATTCCAGATATTGGCTCTCCGCCTTTCCAATCAGCTGGATGCGCTCCGGCTCAAAGATTTCGTAAAATCCCGCCAGTGCAAGCCCGGGACGGTTGACCTCGGGAGATGTGATCTGTATCTTATCAAAGTCCTCCGGACGTACGATCACCTCCAACTTGAAATCCTCCGCGATTTTGGACAGCGGGATCTTATGCACTTGCTTCATGTTCAAACAGACCTCCCTTCAGCGTCGGCGACGCACAATAACGTAGTTCGATACTATTGTATCATAAATTTTACGAAAATGAAATCCCTTTTTGAAAATTTCGTCCGTTTTTTCTGCCATATTCACAAAATATACATAAGTATTTAGTATAATAGGCTCGTACGATACATACGGAGGCAATCAAATGAAGTTATTCAAGCAAATTATGGCAGTGCTTCTTACCTGCCTGTTTCTCGCGCTCCCGCTTGCGGGCTGCGGAGAAAGCGAAAATGAAACGGTCATCGGAACGTGCGGCAGCTACGACGTGCTGTACGAGGAACTACGCTTCATCACCATGACCTACAAGCAGATACTGGACAAGACCTACGGCGACGGAAATACCGAAAACGGTACCATTTGGGACGACAGCGTAACGGCGGAAGCCCACCGTGCGGAGTTGGAGGAAAAGGTCTGGGCGATGATGTCCGACAACTATAAGGTTCTGATGCAATGCGAAGCCTACGGCTACGATAGCAACGCCCTCTTCGGCGATGAAATCCAGAATGCGGTCACACAGCAACTAAACGAGGAAATCGAAAACATCGGAGGCGAGGATTCCTTCCGCGAGGAGATGGACGCCATTTTCATGACCGAAAATCTCTATCGCCTCTATCTTGCCAGAGATATCATCAAGTACAAGCTCCGCGATGCAATCGTCACTTCCGCCGATAAGCCGGAGGACATGATTACCGACCAGACCGCATTCCATGAATGGCTATTGGAGGGCAACTGCGTTTACGTTCAGCACGTCATGCTCCGCAATGACGAGGGCGAGGATGCGGCGGCCAACCGTCTGTTGGCAAGCGAAATTTCCACCAAGCTCCGTCTGAAGGAAAAAAAGATCGAGAATTATATCGGTCAAAGCCTCAACGACGACCTGACCACGCTGGCACCCTACTATATCATTCCCGGGCTTTACGATGAGGCGCTGGTGGAGGCCGCGTTAGAACTGACCCGCGACCGTGATGCCTCCGACGCCGTGGAGGTCGGAGACTGCTACTACGTTCTGCAACGGATCGAAGAACCGGAGGGAACGCTGGAGGGACAAATCTCCACGTTGTTCGATAATTATCTGTGGGCAAAGATCGGTGAGCAGACCAATCAGTCCGCATCCAAACCATCGATCGTACTGAACGAGTACGGTCAGAACATCGATCTTTTGGAGATCCGATAATCTTTTTTGAAATCCGAATGGAAGGAGGGGTTCCATGCGCTTATTTTCTCGCCGACGCCGTCGCTACGGTTCTTACGGGGAGCGAAAGTTCTCCCCTTGGATCATCATCGCCATCTGCGCGGCAGGCGCACTGATCGTGACGATCATCATCGGCAATCTGCTCAAGCTATGGCTGGATGACGAAGCCTATCGTGCCCTGACCGAGGGCTCGACCGAGCCACCCGAAGAGGAAGCAGTTCAGCCCTCCGATCGCAAAAACGTCCGCGCGAATGCGTTTGTGTTCGGCGATAATACCGATCATCTTTGGGAGGATCCCGCGGTTTCCATCCTGATCAATACCCCCGAAGGGACGGTCTGCTATCCTTCTCCCGTCGCCTCGTATCTGGGACTGACCTGTCTTGGCGAGATCACTCTTTCCGATGGCTTTGAGGAATTGAGCGCGGTGGCATCACACGTCAGCGGGGTCTTTTATCCCCGCGCGTATATGCAGGAAACTGCCGATCTTCGATACGTCGAGACCGCACAAGAGGCGGCACTTCTGCATGAATTTTTGTCAGCGGGCGGAAACGAGATCGTCCTGTGCGGACTTCCATGGAACAGCGAAACGATCGACCGCGACGTGTTACTTGCGTATATCCGCGACCTCCGCTCGCTACTCGGTGATACACCGATCGGCGTGGCGATTCCGCTCTCGGTCGCAAACGACGGCAAAAACTGGAGACTCTTGACGCGCATTGAGGACATCTCTGACTTCTGCCTTCTGGATCTGCGAGAGGCGGACGGTACCAAGGAACCCGCGGAATGGCTCTCGGAATATAAATATTTCCAAACGCAATACAGTATGCGCCTCCTGCTCGGCATCGGGCAGCGAGAGCTGATCGAGGAAGCAAGCACACTCCCCGACGTACAAACCGTAACCGAAATCGCATCGGGCGATGCGGAGTGATTCTCATCTGCACAACAATTATATTGCATGCAAGCGCGGCATCGGGCGAAAACGTCCTTTGCCGCGCATTCGTATTTTGATTTACGATTGTATAAAAAATATTTACGATTATGCAAAGACAATTAACATGGGAATGGTATATAATATATTCGTAACCGATGGCTTTACCGCATTTGATCTCATTTGAATTTCACCGAAAGGAACATCCGTGATATGAAACAAACAGAAACGTCTATCATCATTGAAAACGCTCGTTTTCGCTTGACGCTGCGCAAGGACGGCATCACAGAAAGTCTCGTTTGCCTAAAAAATGGAGAAGAGATGCTTGATTCCGAAGCTGCGCTTCCCTTCTGCTCGATTGCTGAGGAACGCCCGTATAATAATGAAATCAAGCTCGCGCATCCCAATAAACACATGAGCTTTGCCGTCAACCGCGTGCGTGTTGAAGGTGATTGTCTCTACGTCGGATTTGAGCTCGTCGGCTTCGAGGCAATCCTCCGCGTATGCGAGACTCCCGACTATATTACCCTGCGCCTTTCTGGCTTCCACGTTCCGCACGAGGCATTCGGTACGCTTACTATGGACACTCCGCCCGTAGCAAGCATGCGCATTCTGCAACTCCCTTTCAAAAAGCGTAAATGCTTTGGTGAATGGCTCAATGCCATATCCGATGATCGCGTCGCCGCAGGCGTACTGGCGACCTCGCCCTATGAGGACATTGATTCTTATAAAACTCCCGGCGCTAACGTATTGTGCGCAACCGCCTGGCAGGAAACTAAACTGCGCGACACAGCCGTAGCTCTGATTGTTTCCTTGCGCGACGAATTTCTTGATTGCATCGAGCAGATGGAAAAGGATTTCGGACTTCCGAATGGCGTTGAAAGCCGTCGCAATCCTCACATCAATCGCTCCGCGCTCTGGACCTCCGGCATCAATCCCTCCAACGTGGACGTCTACATCGACCTTGCCAAACGTTCGGGACTGACGCATATGTTGATTTACTACGCCGCAATTTTCAAGACACCGCGCGGCTACTCCGGTTGCGGAAACTACGACGAGTGTGATTACAAGGATACATATCCGCACGCCAGTGAGTCCCTGCGTGAGATGCTCGGCAAGCTCAAGGCTGCGGGCATCACCCCCGGCTTCCATTTTCTGCATACACACATCGGCATTGACAGCCGCTACGTCACGCCCGTTGCCGACCACCGTCTGCGCTTGAAAAAGCGTTTGACGCTCGCAAAGCCGCTCGGCACCGACGATACGACGATCTACGTTGAAGAAAGTCTACACAACGCACCGATGCATCCCGACTGCCGCGTGCTGCGCTTCGGCGGCGAGCTTATTTCCTACGAAAGCTGTACCACCGAGCCGCCCTATGCTTTCACAGGATGCATCCGTGGTCATTGGAACACCAACGTGTGTACGCATGAGCTGGGACAGATCGGCGGCATAATGGACGTCAGCGAATATAGCGCAACCAGCGTCTATCTCGATCAGGAAACAAGCCTGCAGGATGAGATCGCACAAAAGCTTGCGCACGTTTACAGCCTGGGATTTGAGTTCCTCTACTTCGACGGCTCCGAGGGTACCAGCGCCCCCTTCAACCTCCATGTCTCCAACGCACAGTACCGTGTCATCCGCCAGCTTGGCACCCCGACGCTGTTCTGCGAGGGCGCGGCAAAAACCCACTTCGGCTGGCATTGGATGAGCGGCGGCAACGCATTTGACATCTTCCCTGCCCCCATCTTCAAGGAAAAGATCGTAGAATTCCCCTTGGAGGAAGCACCGCGTATGGCACAGGATTTCACGCGTCTCAACTTTGGCTGGTGGGCATTCGACAATACCATGCTTCCCGATATGTACGAATACGGAAACGCATTGGCGTTTTCCTACGATTGCCCCGTTACGGTCATGATGAACGATCCCGCTGCAGTCCTTTCGCATCCGCGTCTTAAGGATCATCTGGAAATCTTCCGCCGCTGGGAGGATGCGCGTGCGCAAAACATCATCACCGAGGAACAGAAGCTTGCACTGCGCAATTTTTCACAGGAACACACGCTGCTGATTAACGAGGAAAGCAAATACGAGCTCTGCCCTTATACGCGCATTGAAGGCGCTGCAGGCGGAGACGACCGCATCACGGCGTATTGGATGACGCGCCGCGGACGCACCTATGCCGTCCTGTTCCATAACACGGGAAGCGGAAAGCTCGTGCTTCCGATGAAAGCCGACTCGTTGATCTATGAGGAATCGCTTGGCGGTACACGTCTTTCGATCGAGAGCAACGGAGACACGGCCGCGATCGCAATCGGTGATAAGCATTATCTTTCCACCGATGCCTCCCACGAGATTCTGATCGATGCCATTCACCGCGCTGTTATTGAAGACTGACAGTTCCCAACGGGGGTGTCTCAAATGCAAAAACGCATTTGAGACACCCCCGTTATTTGAGTTTCAAACAGATTCCTTAATCATTTCATTGATTCTTTCGCGGATCCGCAATATCATCTCTGCATTTGTAGCGCAGATATCGAAGCGGATCTCCTTGCCAAAGATCTTCTCAATCTCGGCAACCACGCGCTCCTTGCCGTATTTCTCTTCTGCCAATTTCATTGCACGCAAATCCTGCAATGCCTCGTGGAAGGAAATGATACGTATAGACTCCAATGCGGTTCCGTCCTGCGACGGGTACACCGAGTGCGTATCTCCTGCAGATACCCAATGGTCTCCGCTGTGCTCCAGATACGGATCAATGCGGTTCACCGAGCGCTGGGTGCTGTAGTGATTGTATCCCCAGTGCAAAAATCCCGCAATGTCATATTTGTAGAACTGCATACCGATCGAGCGCGTACGCCACAGCGGCATGGAAATGAAGCGGTTGGAAACCCCTTTGTACTGTCCGCAGCAGTAATACGTCCACAGCCCCGGCACCTTTGCCTCGATGAAGGGTTCGATGTGGTTGTTGGCGGGCACGGGCAGCTTGACCAGTCCCTCGCTCCAATACTCAAAATTGGAGAGCGCGTCCATAATCGGGTAGTCGGCAAGCAGCTCCTCTACCACGTGCTTTGCGGCACGGTAGGAATCCAGCTGATCCTTGTTCGGCTCGTCGGAAATGTGGAAATAGCAACGCTTATCGTCCCCTCTTGCCTTCATGTGATCGAGGAATGCGGGAATGAAGGTGTGCAGATAGCGGGTATAATCCTCACCTGCCGCCTGGGTCTCCCAACCGAACAGCTTCTTGTATTCGCCGTCCACAGTCGCCATGATCTTCGGTGCGTGCTCAGCCCCCCACTGCGTGAAGAAGTGCGCAATCTCGAAATACTTAACACCCACACGGTCGCACATATCGATCCAACGATCCAGCTTGTCAAAATTGAAGCTGTAAGCACCATCCTGTAGCGTGACGTCCACCAGCTGATTCGTCAGACGCTCGCCGCCGATCTCGGTGTCCAACGGAGGGGTATGGATCGGTGTGAGCAGCATATTGATGCCGTTGCGTACTGCCGTTTTTGCAAAATCCTCAACGATTGCCCAATGCTCCTCCGACCACACCTCACAACGGTAGTAATTTGCCAGCGTGTCGCAATGGAACCATTGCGTAAATCGCAGCTCCTGTGGGGGAAGAATTGCGTCGATGACCTCCAGTTCAAATGCATTGCAGGAAACCACTCTGCCATGTTCGGTCTGCAACGATACGACCACCTCGTACGTGCCTGCCTTGAGCTGTCCCTGCGGATCAAATTCGATCCAAACACTCTCTGTCAGATTGCGGGTAACTTCCACAAAGCCGTGATAATGCAAAGGCTGGAGCACGTCGGGATAGATGCCCGGTTCAGTACGCAGATAGTTGTCATCCGGTGCGGGCTGAGGGCACGGGTATTTGACGGGTACCTGCTCTACGGTACGTGCCGTGCAGTACAGTGCGGGTGCCCCCTGAATATGCAACTTATATTTCGTGAAGAAATCACCATCAGCCGCATCCTCGGTATAGAGGAATTGAACAGAGAGCCGCTCGTTTTTGAGCATAGAGATTTTTTCGAGAGCTTTGAAATCCTCAAGCTTGCTGTCAACAAAGCATTTTTCCAGCGAGGAAACGATTTTTGTAAGTACCATGGCTGATCCCTTTCTTGCCGTTATATTTGTATTCAAGTATAGCACAGAACACGCTCACTTGCAAGCTTTTTTTTGATTTTGATCCAAAAATCAACATGAATTTTCATTTTTTATAGACAAACACAAAAATATGTGATACAATAAAGGAGAAATCAACCCTAAAGGAGACGCATATGAAAATTGCATTGATCGCACATGATAAAAAGAAAGATGCCATGATTGAGCTGGCAACCAAATACCGCGAGGTTTTAGCGCCCCACGATCTGTATGCCACAGGCACCACGGGCACACTCGTGATGGGTGAGACAGGATTGAAAATCACCCGTATGAAGAGCGGCCCCTTGGGCGGCGACCAGCAGATCGGATCGATGATCGCAGAAGGACAGTTGGATCTGGTGCTGTTCCTGCGTGACCCGTTGACCGCACAGCCGCACGAGCCCGACGTATCGGCACTCCTGCGCCTTTGCGACGTACAGAACATCCCGCTTGCCACCAACGTCAAGAGTGCCGAGATCATGCTCGACCGTCTCGCGGCAGGAATCTGAAATAAAAAAGCAACCATCCGCAGAGTTTTTTCTGTGGATGGTTGCTTTTTTATTATCTCTCCTCGCGGAAATAGTTGGTTCCCAAGGATGCGGGCGGCTGGTTTGTACCGCGGTTGCGGATCGACGTTACGACCAGCACGACGACGGTGACGATGTACGGAAGCATCTTCAACAGCGGGGTCGCGCTCATATCCAGCGTAATTCCCAGGCTGGGGATGAACGAGCCCGCAACAAAGAGCGTGCCGAACAGCGACGCACCGAAAATGGTCAAATACGGCTTCCATAGGGTGAAAATAACCAGTGCGATTGCAAGCCATCCGAGAGCCTCAACGCTCAAATATGCCTCCTGTGAGCCGGAATAGGTCAGCATGTAGAAAATACCGCCGATGCCCGCAATGCCGCTACCGATGCAGGTTGCACCGTATTTATACGCCGTGACGTTGATACCGACCGCGTCTGCCGTAGCGGGATTCTCTCCCACCGCGCGCAGGTGCAAACCGAGGCGCGTACGCGACAGCACAATGGATGTCGCAATCGCGATCGCAAAGCCGAGAAGCATCATCACGCCGCAATATTGCAACGAGTTTTTCATATCCGCAAACGGGAAGCGGAAATAATCCACCGCGTACAGATACCGGATGGGCTTGAGTCCGGACATCATATACTTCATCAACCCCACACCGAAGGTGGTCATTGCCAGTCCCGTGACATTCTGGTTCGCGTGGAGCGTTACGGTCAGAAAGCTATAGATCAGTCCCATCAGGGCACCACCGAGGAAGGTGGCAAGCACTGCAATCATCAAAATCAGCACGGGAGGCATTCCCGTCTTATACATCAAACTGAGTGCCACACAGCCACTCGCACCACCGACGCACATCACGCCGGGAATACCGAGGTTCAGGTGTCCCGCCTTCTCGGTCAGAATCTCACCCGTGGAGCCGTAAATGAAGGTAGTGCCGAGAGAAATAGCACTGAGCAAAAAGTTAATCACGTTCATTTTTCTGCGTCTCCTTTCGATTTACGGAATTTGATCCGGTAATTGATAAAGAACTCACATCCGATGATAAAGAACAGGATGATACCGACGATAACGTTCGGGAATGCGGAGCTGATATTGAACGCCGTAGACATCTGCGACGATCCCTGATTGAGAAATACGATCAGTGCCGAGGTTGCAATCATAATAAACGGATTGAACTTTGCAAGCCACGATACCATGATCGCGGTAAAGCCGAGACCGCCGACAGTTGCCGTAGTGATTGTATGGTCCAGCGCCGACGCGTACAAAAATCCCATCACGCCACAGATCGCGCCCGAGACGACCATTGTACGAATGACAACCTTTTTGACGTTGATGCCGATGTAGCATGCGGTTTTCTGGCTCTCACCGACGACCGAAATCTCATACCCCTGCTTGCTGTGATACAGGTAGATATAAATTCCGAGCGTCAGCGCACCGACGATGACAATCAGTAGCAGATACGGGTGGAAGATCTCGGGCAGGTGACCGTGTTCCACAATGCCGAGCGTGCTGGAGCCGTCGGGCGTCCATTTGATCAGTGCAAACGCCACAAGATACGTGGCAACGTAGTTCATCATCAAAGTGAACAGCGTCTCATTGGTGTTCCACAGCGCCTTGAACACGGCGGGAATCAGCCCCCAGACCGCGCCCGCCACGACCGATGCGAAGAACATAATGACCAGCAACACACCGTTCGGAACGGCGTCGCCGATGTAAAACGCACAGGAAATCGATGCCAACGTACCGATAAGAACCTGTCCTTCAGCACCGATGTTCCAAAACTTCATGCGGAATGCGGGGGTAACCGCAAGCGAAATACACAGCATGACCGCAAGATCCTTGGCAAATCTCCAGATGCGGAGCTCACTTCCGAAGGAGCCGTCTACCAGTGTGGAGATCAGGCTGAACGGATTTTTCGTACCGATCAGAAAGAAGGTCAGAATGGAGCAGAGCAGGATTGCCACGACAATCGCGATCACGCGGATCAGAAGTCCCTTCAGGGGAGAAAGAGAATCCCGCTTGGCGACATGAAACAGAGGCTCATGTGTTTTTTTGATTTCATTGCTCATTGTGGTTCTCCTCTCTTCTTAATTCTCATCAGGACACGGTTCATCGCATCCGGGAAATCCTTAACAGGCGGCTCTGCAACCGATTCCACGCATTGCGGCACATCATCGGTCAGCGGATACGCCGGACGATTTTCATACGGCGCGGCATTCGCACGCGTCATCAGCACGCCAAGCTCCTCCTTGGTCGTGCGGCGACCTTCAACCACGCCTGTGATCTTGCCCGCGCAAATGACCATAATGCGATCGCAAAGCTCCAGCAGCACGTCCAGATCCTCACCGACGAAAATGACTGCCGTACCATTTTCCTTTTGCTTGTTGAGCAGATTGTAAATGGTATAGGACGAATTGATATCCAGACCGCGTACGGGATACGCCGCCATCAGCACGGTCGGAGATGTCGAAATCTCGCGTCCGACCAACACCTTCTGCACGTTACCGCCCGACAAGCGACGTACGGGAGTGTTGAGTCCCGGTGTGACGACCGCAAGGCTGTGAATAATATCCTCCGCCAGCTTCTTCGGACGCGCGCGGTCGACGAACATCGAATGTCCTCTGCGATAGCTACGCAGCATCATATTATCGGTAATGTTCATGTTTCCGACCAATCCCATGCCAAGACGGTCCTCGGGAACGAAGGAAAGCCGCACGCCGAGGTCGCGGATCTGCAACGGGGTCTTATCGCGCAGATTGACCTCCTCCCCGTTTTTAGGATTCTGGTACAAAATCTTCCCCGATTCCAAATGTTGAAGTCCCGCAATCGCCTCGAGCAACTCGCGCTGACCGCTTCCCGCAATGCCCGCGATACCGAGAATCTCACCGCTGTACGCGTCGAAGGAGATGCTGTCAAGCACCTTGACGCCCTCCTCGTTGACAGCGTTCATATCGGAAACCGACAGACGCACGCGAGGATTTTGCGGCATGCTTCTTTGAATGTTCAGCTGTACCTTCTTACCGACCATCATTTCAGTCAGTTCAGACTCGTTTGTTTCTGCCGTATTGACGGTTGCCACGTGCTCTCCCTTGCGCAGAATTGCCACGCGGTCAGAAAGTGAAAGCACCTCGTGCAGCTTATGTGTAATGATCAGAATGGACTTACCGTCGTCGCGCATGCGGCGCAGAATATCAAACAGCCTTGCCGTCTCCTGCGGCGTCAGCACGGCGGTGGGCTCGTCCAAAATCAGGATATCCGCGCCGCGGTAAAGCACCTTAATGATTTCTACGGTCTGCTTTTCCGATACCGACATCTCGTGAATTTTTTTCTTGGGGTCTATATGAAATCCGTACCGTTCTGAAATTTCCAGAACGCGGTTGTTGACATCTTTAATGCTGTATTTTTTTCCATCGTCAACGCCGAGAACGATATTTTCACTTGCCGAAAACACGTCCACGAGCTTGAAATGCTGGTGGATCATACCGATCCTGTAGACAAACGCATCCTTCGGGGAGCGGATGTTTGCTTCCTCTCCGTCCACGAAGATCTTGCCCTCGTCGGGATAGTAAATTCCCGCAATCATATTCATCAACGTGGTCTTTCCGCAGCCGTTCTCACCGAGGATGGCGAGGATCTCTCCCTTATAAACAGTCAGATCTACATTCTTGTTTGCGGCAACGGAACCGAAATATTTGGTGATGCCTTGCATCATGAGTGCAATTTCTTTGTTCACACTGATACCTCCGAAAAATAGTCTTTGGGGTGTTCTTATTTGGGAAAGGGCTGTCACAAAATGCGACAGCCCCTATCGGTATGCTGTTTAGAACTTGCTATTGAGCAGGGTGATGCCATCGATCTGGACATCAAAGTAAGGAGCGGAGCGCTCGGAGGACTCATCGAAGTAACCGTCGTGGATTGCCTCGGTATCCTTCTCGAATGCCGCGTCCGTGTCAACGTCTGCAAGATAAGTCTCCAGCTTCTTGTTGCCAACGGTGAAGGTGTCGGTATCAAACACCTTGATCTCGCCGCTCTTAATTTTTGCAACTGCATCAACAATTGCATCGTAGGTTCCCTCTGCCGCTACCTTTTCATTGATACCGGTCAGAACAACGGAGCCTTCCTTCAAACCGCCGCACCAGTCAACTGCGATCTCCTCGCCCTTGGTTACACACTCGATGATATACATATAGTACGGAGCCCAGTCGATTCTGGAGGAAACGATAAAGGTATTGGGGCAGGACTCAATGGTTGCGCCGTTGTAGGAAACGTCGGGAACACCTGCATCCTCACATGCGGAGGGAGCCCCCATAGAGTCTGCGTGCTGGCTGATCAGCTTGCAATCTCTGTTGATGAGTGCCTGTGCGGCAGACTTCTCCTCGTTCTCATCGTACCAGCTACCCGTGAACTGAACCTCCATGGTTACAGTGGGGCATACGGACTTGGCGCCGAGATAGAAGGAGGTGTAGCCGGACATAACCTCTGCGTAGGTGAATGCGCCGACATAGCCGATCTTTGCCTCTTCAGCGGTGAACTCGCCTGCCTCGATCATCTCGTTGAGCTTCATGCCTGCAGCAATACCTGCAAGATATCTGCCCTCGTAAATGGAAGCAAATGCGTTGTGGAAATTAGCAAGACCTGCGGTGTGCGCCTTGGTACCGGTTGCATGGCAGAACTGTACGTTGGTAAATTCCTGTGCAGCCTTGATCATGAAGTCCTCATGACCGAAGCTGTTTGCGAATACAATGTCACAGCCCAAGTCAACAAGCTCTTTTGCTGCCTCGTAGCACTTGTTGGACTCGGGGATGTTCTTCTTCATGATGACCTGGTCATCGGAAAGGTTGAGCACTTCCTTTACCGTATCAACCGCATTCATAAAGTTGAGGTCATAGGTGGAGAGCTCGTCGTGCAGAAGGATAAAGCCAATCTTGAAATCGTCGGCAACCTCGAAATCGGCATTCAGCTCGACCTCGGGAAGCGGAGACGCGCTCAACGTAGCTTCATCATCCTCGGGTGTGCCGCAGGCAACCAAGCTTACGAGCATCAAAGCTGCCAGGCACAGAGAAAGAAGTTTCTTGAACATGATAATGTTCCTCCTAAAAAAAATTTTATTTATTGGAGATCGCCGTCTCCGATAAACCAAGCTCAATCCGCGAAAACGACACCCATTTCGGGATCCATGGAGCGTACGCGTGCCAACGACTCGACACGCACACCCTGCGCGCGAATCATGTCGCCGCCCTCCTGATATGCCTTTTCGATCACAATACCCGCTCCGATCACCTCGGCACCCGCCTGACGGCACAACTCGATCAAAGCGTTCAAAGCACTGCCGTTTGCCAGAAAATCGTCGATGATCAGCACGCGATCGTCCGGTCCGAGATAGCTTTTGGACACACAGACCTTGTGATCGGTGTTGTGCGTGTAGGAATGCGCCTCGGACACCCAAAGCTCGTCCGACAGATTGGAGGTCTTCGCCTTTTTCGCGAACAGCACGGGGCAATGAAAAAATTGCGCTGTAAGACATGCGATTCCGATACCACTGGCTTCAATGGTCAGAATTTTGTTTACACCGCAATCCGCGAATCTCTCATAGAACTCTTTTCCGAGCAGGCACAAAAAATCAACGTCCATGCGATGGTTCAGAAAACTGTCCACCTTCAGAACGTCACCGGCATATATTCTGCCCTCTGCACAAATCTTTTGCTTCAACAATTCCATCGGAATTGTCCTCCTCAAAAAAGTGATTAAAAGTTTGATAACACAAAATACATAAATATTATATACGATTCCGACAAAAAAATCAATAGGTAAAGGCAAAAAAATCGTCACAATATTGTTATCCTTTTTTGTTGCAATTTGCCGAATCCCATCACAAAGCCGTCAAAAGACGATCAAAAAAATTGTTGATTTTGGCAAAAAAGCAAAAACGGAGGGGGTGCGTTGCAAATGCATGGTTCGCATTCAGCGCACCCTATTTTCCGTCATCTGTAAATTCTTCCCGGCTGTAAAGTATCCCCGTACAGTTCCGAAACGGTCATCACATCATAGCCCATATGATACAGTTGTTCCAAAATAATCACCGTAGCCTCGTAGGTACTCTCGTACAAATCATGCAGAATGATGATATCCCCATCGGAAACCTTGTCCATCACGCCCTTGACCACCGCATTGATCTGTCCCCTCAGCTCCTCCTCGTCCTCGTACGTCTTGTATTGCCAGTCTCCGGGATCCACGCTCCACATAATCACCGAATACTCGTTTTCCTTGATCCGCTCGTCGGAGATCGCCCCCCAGCACGGGCGCATCATCTTCACCTCATATCCGGGGCACTTCTCCCGAATCGCCTCCAGCGTCTCGGAAAGCTCCA
Source organism: Clostridia bacterium (assembly GCA_017463405.1). Lineage (GTDB taxonomy): Bacteria > Bacillota > Clostridia > Oscillospirales > CAG-272 > UMGS1865. The sequence continues at coordinate 1,558 of JAFTPJ010000075.1, read as the reverse complement.
TCCGGTACGTTTCATCGGGGCAGGTTTCATAGGAGACGGTATGCGTATACCCGTGAATACCGATCTCATTGCCATTCTCTACGGCATACAACATCGTGTCGCCACCATCGTAAGCGGTACCGTCCACACGGTTTCCAACCACGAAGAAGGTCGCGTTGTAGTTGTATTTATTCAATTCATCCACAATCTTTTTCGTCCATTCGTTGTGCGGACCGTCGTCAAAGGTCAGTGCAACGCGAAGACGCACCTCCCCTGCTTCGGGCTCCTTCCATTCGCGCACCGCATCGGCAACGATTTTGGCAAGCACCGCCTGCCCCACTGCGGACGGATGACAACCGTCGGGGAAATAGATCTCCTGATCCAATCCCTTTGTCAAATCGTGCGTTTCAATCACGATAGCGTTCTCCTCGGCAGCAACCTCGCGAAGCAGAGGAATGATCAGATTCTCAATATCAATATTGCTCATGCCGCGATCGGTCTCGGCGCGGAAGCACATGGGCGGCAAAGCGATGAATATCTGAGTCTCGGGATTGATCTCCTTATAGTCATCGATCAAAGCCTTGATATCGAGTTTATACTGCGCCCCACCGTCCGCCTCGATCTTATCGGCGTTGACTGCCTTGGAATCGTTCGTTCCCAGCATAATCACGACCGCATCGCCATTGTATGCCATTGCGGTTCTATGCTCCTTTTGATCGATGTAAGCCAACGGATTCACCTCGGCATCCATACCTGCGGCAAGCCCCGTTGAGCCGCTGACGCCGAAGCCGTACACCTCGTAGCCATCGCCCAGATAATCAATAATCTTTTTCCAATATCCGCCCGCAGTAATGCTGTCACCAACGCAGACCACACGGGTCACACCGGGGGTTTTGATCGAACGGGGATCGTCAATTCCGCAACGCACGCATTTTCCCCCCTCGTAATCATGTCCCAGAGCACCTCCGCGTGTTTTTCCGCACACACGACAGGTTTTGAGATGAGTGCAGGTCGCGGGAGCAAAGTCATGCTCCTTTTTTTCGCCCTGCGTCTTTCCGCACAACTTGCATGTTGAAAATTCCGTACAGGTTGCGGCGGTAAAATCGTGCACACAAGCGGGAGTGGTTGTTTCTTGTTCAGGGGTGGTCGTTTCTTGATTGGGAGCGCTTGTCGATTCGTCCGTGCCGGACATCGTGACATCGGGCGTGGGTTCGGTGGTTTGCGTACCGCCACCGATCGTCGTATTGCACGCGAACAAGGGCAGCAGCATAAGGCAGAGAAAAAATCCAAGCAATCGTTTCATATGGCACCTCCGCTTTATAAATATGGTCAATTTATTATAACATGGCATGCCAAAAAAGTCAATGTTTTTCTGAAAACTCAATTTTTTCAAAAAAAGAGCTTGAAAAGTGGGAAAAGATATGGTATAATAACAGCGTTGCACAATTGCAACCGAGAATCTATGCACCATTAGCCCAGCTGGATAGAGCACAAGCCTCCGACGCTTGGTGTCGACGGTTCGAATCCGCCATGGTGCGCCAACCAAAAAAGGAGCCACACGGCTCCTTTTTTGGTTGGC
>JAFTPJ010000074.1 GCA_017463405.1 Clostridia bacterium | reverse complement strand
TTGCGATGTTCTCTTCGATCGGATAGTGAGAGCCGTCGAACATGATGGAAGAAAAGCCTGCGTCGATGCACTTGTAGCAAGCCTCGTAGGTACCGTGGTCGAGGTGGAGCGCCACGGGTACGGTGATCTTGAGCTCATCGATCATTGCCTTGACCATATCTGCAACAGTCTTAAAGCCGCACATATACTTACCTGCGCCCTCGGAAACACCGAGAATGACGGGAGAGTTCAGTTCCTGTGCCGTCTGGAGAATCGCCTTAGTCCACTCCAGATTGTTGATGTTGAACTGACCGACCGCATAGTGGCCTTCCTTTGCCTTGTTAAGCATTTCTTTTGCCGAAACTAACATAATAAACCTCCTGAATTTGGTATCAAAGCAACACAGCGCAAATCTGATGGTGCAATTGTGCCGTCACGGTTTTGTGCGGTGTTGCCTCAAATCATACACTAACATTATATACCAAAATTCATCAAAAATCAAGAGTTTTTTAAACTTCCTTGCAACTTTTTAAAAAATTTCATGAAGAACGGGAGAACACGGCATAATAAAATCACTCCAAACACAAAAAGTGAGGCTTGAAAATGGAAAAAACAGAAAAATTGCACCGTGCGATGACGCGCGGACGCATCGGTCCTCTGATATTGAAGCTGGCAATTCCGAACACTGTGGGGCTTTTGGTCATCAGCGCCTACTCGCTCGCCGACTCCTATTTTGTCTCCGAACTCGGCACTGAAGCAAGCGCCGCCGTCGGTGTCACCTTCTCCCTGCACGTGCTGATTCAGGCAGTAGGCTACACGCTCGGCATGGGAGCGGGCAGCCTGCTCTCCCGTAGCATGGGAAAACAGAAGATCGCCGAGGCTTCTCAATATGCCTTGGCGGCAATTCTGTTATCATTGCTTTGCGGCGGAGCAATCAGCGCCTCGGGACTTGCATTTCGCGACCCGCTTTTGCGGCTTTTGGGCGCTACAGAGGCAGTATACCCATTAGCGAGCGCCTATATCACACCGCTTTTGTGGTCCGCGCCCGCCATGTGTGCAAGCTTTGTATTCAGTCAACTGTTGCGTGCCGAGGGGCGTGCGGTCTACTCGATGCTGGGACTCGCCGTTGGAAGCGGGCTGAACATTGCGCTCGATCCTCTGTTTATCAATGTGCTCGACTTCGGGATCGCGGGCGCGGCAATCGCAACCCTGATCAGTCAATGCGTCAGCGCCCTGTTTCTGGTCTGCGCGTACCCATTGCATCACAGCCATCTGCAACCGTTCGAAAAAATCCGTCTCTCTGCGCTTCTTGATACGGGAAAAATTCTCGTCGCGGGGCTTCCCTCTCTTTTCCGCCAGGGCTTTTCGGGCGTTGCCGCGATTCTCCTCAACCGTGCAGCGGCATCCTCCGGTGACGCCGCCGTTGCCGCAATGTCGCTGGTATCGCGCATTTTCATTCTGGTATTCAGCTTGTGCCTCGGCATTGCGCAGGGTATGATGCCCGTGGCGGGCTACAATCACGGTGCGGGAAATCACGAACGCATCCGCCGCGCTTATCTTTTTTCCATGATCGCCTCGACCGCTGTAATGCTACTCATCAGTATTCCCCTCTTTCTCTTCTCCCCGCAAATTCTCGCATGGTTCCGCGACGACCCAAAGCTGATCGAGATCGGTGCCTTTGCGCTGCGTGCGCAGAGCGTCGTGCTGTTCACGCACGGAACCGTCACCTCCACCATCCTTCTTTTACAGGCGATCGGACATCCGTATCTCGGCACGCTTCTCGCGGCGGCACGGCAAGGGATCTTTTTTCTCCCGTTGATATTCCTGCTCCCGGTGCAATGGGAATTGACGGGAGTGGAACTGACACAGCCTACTGCCGACGCGCTTACGCTTCTGTTCGCAATTCCGTTTGTGCTTTTCAGCTTTTTTAAAATACGAGATACCCAAAAATTGCCCGACCGAAACTGATGCGGTCGGGCTTAAAATTATTTTATAATAAGGTCAACGATTACCGGATTGTGATCGGACGGATCCTTTTCCTCAATATTGTAATGGAACGTATCTACACGATATTTTTCTACTTGAATCAAATCGGTGGAAACGAAGCAATAGTCAATCACGACGGTTGAGCTTGGTGAGGTCGGATCGTAAACGGCATTTTTTGCAACATCATAGGAATCGGAATATCCGCTTTCCAAGATACGTTGCACAACATTCGCGTTCTTTTTCGCATTAAAATCTCCCGTCATAAAGCGCGGATATTCCGTATACTCCCCGGCAATATTCAGCAGTACCTCAACCTGCAGATCGCGAGCCTCGGCACTGGTATGCTCCAAATGCGTGTTGAAATGCACGAATTTCTTACCGTCGTGCTTGCGCTCCAGAACCGCATAGGTCACGATACGGTTGAGGGAGGACGCGCTGTATTTGGAAGGAACCTCCGGCGTTGCCGACAGCCACCACGTGCCGCTTTCCACCAGATCAAACTGATCCTTGCGGTACAAAATGAGGTTGTGCTCGTCATTGTTTCCGCCTCCTCTGCCCTCTCCAACGATGCCGTAAACATCGCCGAGATGCTCGGCAAGGTATTCCTTCCATTCGGGCATTGCCTCCTGCACACCCAGCACATCAGGATCGTGCTTTTCGATCATCTCAATCACGTGCGACATCCGCGGCTCGACCAGCATGCTGTAGTAAATATTGTAGCTCATCACCTTGACAGAAAGATCGTTGCCAATCGCAGTAATCTTTTCGGAAAAATCAATCGCAATGGTCTTCTCCACTGCGTTTTCTGCAGACAGCATGGCAAGCAGCACATCGCTTCCCGCAACGTAACCCGATACGGTAGACGCCGCAAGAATCACCTTGTTCTCTACTTTTTCGATGACGTAGGCATCCGTTTCCAACGCCAGCATCTCGGCATAGGCATCGTCCGACGAGGTCAAGCCGATATGAAGCTCGTGCGCCGCGCTCCATTCCTGCGAATCCTTATATACAGGAATACGATATCCGCTGATCTCCTCGATTTTCGCCGCCAGCCTCTCTGCGTATTCATTCTCATAGTTCGGTACTTTTTTGGGGTAAACAATCACGTAATCGGTAATATTCACACCGCCGACGGTCAGTGTATCGACGGCATATGTATCCGCAAACACAATCTCCGCATCTGCCTTGTTACAGAATAGATCACGGTCGTTCTCCTCATACGCGTCTACTGCATTGGTCAAAAAATGTGTAACCGCCTGCGACAGCGCCGATTCGGAGATTGCGCCCAATGTGATCTTAGTTCAGTCAACCGAGCAGAAATAATCATTTACACGCAAGGCATTCAACGCCGCCTCGCACGCACGTCCCACGCAAGCACCTAATACAATCTCGTATTCCTTTTCCGCATAAAACGCATCGGGATATACCTTTAAGGAGAGTCCGGTTTTTTCTTGAATGGCGCTCTGCAACGACTTGGCAAGCGTCAAAAATTCGTCGCCGCCGTCGGCATCGTACACAATCTGCATCTTTTCAAGATCGGACAGCAACACACTTCCCTCGGGAAGCGGTTCTTCCCCGTATTTGCCGGTCGTCGAATCTTCATCTGAACCGTTTTCCGCCCTTGTTTCCGAGCCCGATCCGAAATCTGTTATTTCGGGCGTCCCCGTACCATCACCGCCGCATGCCACTACCGCCGTGCACAGCAGACAAAGCACGAGAAAAAGAAAAAAGAACCTACCAACCTTCATCATGATAAACCTCCGTATTTTTTATATTTTTTAGTATTATATCACAGAATCCCCTTTGAAGCAATTGCTTTTTTGCTTTTTGTGTACTTTGCCGATTTATTTTGTTTGTTTTGTACAAAACAATAAAGATG
>JAFTPJ010000073.1 GCA_017463405.1 Clostridia bacterium | reverse complement strand
TTCTTTGCGGTACAAGCGACCGTATGGCGGCGCAGGCGGGATATTTTCTTGAAGACGTCATGAATCTTTGTGAGGGACCGTTTGCCGAGGTCTGCGACACCGTTAGAACTTCCCTTTTCAATCCGCGAATGGTGCATTCGGGCTACGGACTTGACATGTATCCCACGGAGCATCTGATCAACATTGCGCACTCGGGCATTTCCTCGATTCTCGTATTTATCAAGGACGTGGACATCACACCGCACGGATATCACGATTTCAACGATCTGTGCTACCGCGCAGAGCAATACGGAATTGACGTATATGCATACAGCTATCTTGCGAATAGATTGCATCCCGACGATCCGAATGCCGAGGCGTTTTACGAAGATCTTTACGGAAAATTCTTTGACAGATGTCCCGGATTTAAGGGAATTGTTTTCGTGGGAGAATCCTGCGAGTTCCCATCCAAGGACACGCATTCAAAGGGCATCCGTCGCCTTGACAACAGGGACGAGAACGGAAATCCGCTCGTTGTTAATGACAAGCCGCATCCGGGCTGGTACCCTTGCTACGACTATAAGGACCTGATGGAGATGATTTCAAGGATCATCCGCAAGCGTCAGCCGGATTGCGACATCGTGTTCTGGTCGTACAACTGGAACTTTGCATCTGCCGAGGCGCGGAAAGCGCTGATCGATACGTTGCCAAAGTATATCTCCCTGCAGGCAACCTTTGATATGGGAGTAACGCTGGAGCGCGACGGATTTTCCATTCGCCCCGCGGACTACAACCTGTATTTCCCGGGACCGGGCTATTACTTTAATACTGAAGGACAGTTTGCAAAGGAAAATGGCTTGCGCTTCTATGCTATGACGAACACGGGCGGACTGACGTGGGACGTTGGCGTGGTGCCCTATGAGCCTGCTCCCTACCAATGGATGAAGCGCTATGAGGGCATGATCAAGGCACACGAGGAGCTTGGACTCTCGGGAACGATGGACAGCCATCATTTCGGCTTTTCCCCCTCCTTTATCTCCGACCTTGCCAAGTGGGCATTCCACTATCCGAGAGTAGATCTGGATGAAACCCTCAAACGCATTGTCGCACGCGATTTTGCAGCAGAGTACACCGATGAGGTTTGCCATGCCATGAAACTGTGGAGCAATGCGATCGAACATATGATCCCGACCAATCACGACCAATACGGTCCCTGCCGCATGGGTCCTGCCTACCCCTTTATTTTATTTAAAAATGAAGACATTGAAATTCCTACCGTTCCCTATGCGCATTTTGGCGGAAATAAAATCTGCTATCCGGTTTACACATACAGTCGCCTTCGCAAGGCATGGTTTACAGGAATCCTTGACACCGAGGAAAATCGTAAAAAGTTCGATTATGAAACCGAAAATTTCAAACAAGCGAGAGATCTTTTCAACGCGGGCTGCGAGATCGTGCGCAACGTGATCGACAAGCTCCCCGAAAGAAAACGTGAGAACGCTATGCGGATCTACGGTGTTGCTAAATTTATGGCAAACACAGCGGAAACAGCTGCCAACATCAGAGAGTTCTTCAAATTAAAGAAGGGCTTTGAGGGTGTAACGGCAGAGGAAAACAACCGTATGCTGGACGAGCTGACCGCGATCTGCCTGCGCGAGCTTGAAAACGCAAAAGCGACCATTCCGTTGGTGGAATTCGACTCGCGACTCGGATATGAGCCGAGCATGGAATATATGTGCGATGCGGCACATCTCGAATGGAAGATCAATCTTCTGCGCGATGTAATTGAAAAAGAAATTCCGTCCCTCTATAAATAATAAAAAGGAGAGCTTTAATGAAACAGTTTTTGTTGCCTGAAGAAGGCAAATTTTATAAGGCATGCCTACACCTGCATTCCACCGATTCGGATGGAAAGGTGACCCCGGAGGAAATCAAAAAAATGTATATGGAAAAGGGATACTCCATCGTTGCTTACACCGATCACGAGGTGATCATTCCGCACAATGATCTGCGGGATGAGAACTTTCTCCCCATCACCGGAGCCGAGATCGCGGTCAACAAGCAGATCCCCGGACTGCCCGGACGCTACAGTAAGCAATATCACATCAATTTGCTCTCGTTTGATCCCTACAGAACCGAAACCTCCGTCTTTACCAGGAGCTACGTTTGTTGGCCGTCCAGCATTCCCTACATCAGCGAGAAAATGAACGCGACCGAATATCCTCGCAAATACACGAACGAATGTGTCAACGATATCATTCGAATCGCGCGCGAGGAAGGCTTCCTCGTCGCACTGAACCATCCGGGGCTTTCGGGGCAAAACTATCCCGACTATGCAGAGCTGAATGGTTTTTGGGGGGTCGAGGTACATAATACGGGCTCTGTAGGGCTCGGACGCGTGGAAACCGAGCAGCCCTTGATCGATTTTTTGGAGATGGATAAGCGGGTGTTCCCCTTGGCGACCGACGATATGCATACCAAAAGCGGTGCGTTTGGCGGATGGGTCATGCTCAAGGCGCCGGCATTGGAATACTCTACTGTGATGAATTCTCTGGAAAAAGGAGATTTTTACTCCTCCACAGGTCCCGCAATCCACGCGCTGTATCTGGAGGATGAAACGCTGGTTGTCGAATGCTCCGAGGCGAGCCTGATCCGCGTGAACACCGAGCGTCGCCTTTCCATGATCAAAACAGCGACGGACGGACCGCTCACGCGTGTATGCTTCGATATGCATCCGTATTTTGAAGGCTCTTTCAAAAAGAATATGCCCTGCAAGCCCTATTTCCGTGTCACCGTACAGGACGAAAAAGGTCTGCGCGCATATACGAGAGCGTATTTCGTTGATGAGCTTGAAGGCATTTCCTACGACGAATAATCCAAACATCAAGCTTTCGGATGATGTTGGCACACCGACTTACCCGCAATTACATTTCTATGACGGCATACTCCATACAAAGAAATCATACGCGCTATCCGATACAAAAGTATATATCTGAAATTAAAAAAGGCGAGGAAACGCCCGAAAGCGTTTCCTTGCCTTTTGGTATATTTAATTACAGACCACGCTTAATGTAGGTGGTGTGCAGAATCTCGTGTGCCTTGTGACTGTTGGGTTCACCGAAGAACTCATCGTACAGAACCTTTACAGCAAGGTTGTCCTGCGACTTACGCAGAGCGTCGTTTGCATCATCGTTGTAAAGAACAGCCGCACGAACAGCGCGCAGATCCGTGTTCATACGAACGCTTGCAGGCTGAATGGGCTGACCGCCACCATTGACGCATCCGCCGGGACATCCCATGATCTCAATGAACTGAACGTCGAGCTCACCGCTCTTGACCATGTTCAACAGCTTCTTCGCCATACCCGTGCTGGAAGCAACGGCTACGTTAACAGTCAGATCGCCAAGCTTATAGGAAGCGGTCTTAATGCCCTCGGTTCCGCGAACCTCGGTGAAGTCCACCTTCTCCAGCTTCTCGCCGAGAATGATCTCTGCCGCATAACGGAGAGCAGCTTCCATAACGCCACCGGTAGCGCCGAAGATTGCGCCTGCACCCGATCCGATTGCGAAAGGATCATCAAACTTCTCATCCTCCAGAGAACGGAAGTTGATGCCTGCCTTCTGGATCATGCGTCCAACCTCACGGGTGGTAATTGCATAATCAACGTCCGGAACGCCTGCAGCGTTCTGATCGGGACGGGTTACCTCAAACTTCTTTGCGGTACAAGGAATTGCAGATACCATAACGATATCCTTGGGATCCCAGCCCATCTTCTGTGCGTAGTAGGTCTTTACCACTGCGCCGAACATCTGTTGAGGAGACTTACAGGTAGAGAGGTTCTCGGTGAAATCCGGGAAGTAGTGCTCGCAGTACTTGATCCATCCGGGCGAGCAGGAAGTAATCATCGGGAGTCTTCCGTTGTTCTGGATTCTTCCGACCAACTCGGTAGCTTCCTCAACAATGGTGAGGTCTGCGGTGAGGTTCATGTCGTAAACACCGTCAAAGCCGAGTGCCTTGAGAGCGGCAACCATCTTGCCCTCCACGTCAGTGCCGGGTTCGTAGCCGAAGCACTCGCCGAGCTGTGCGCGAACGGAGGG
>JAFTPJ010000072.1 GCA_017463405.1 Clostridia bacterium | reverse complement strand
GGAATTTGTGAAGTATAAGGTGAAGTGATAATTATCAACACGGGGGAGACGGATTTTCGGCGCCCCCGTTTGTGTCAAGGAGCTGTTATGAATGATTTTTCAAGCGGGAATATTCCGGAACCGGAATTGAAGCAAAAGCCTGTGCGCAATCTTGCTCTTGAGCGACTGCAGATTGCCTCTCCGATGCTCGCCGTTGCGTCCGTGATTTTGACGGCGTCCGTTGTTCAGGGCGTTTTACACCTCGTTCTCTCGACGCTTGCACCCGATGTTACCGATGCACCGTGGTACCGACAGGTCATCGCCATGGCGCCGATGTATCTGTTTGCCATGCCGCTGTCCCTGTTGCTGTTCGGGTTGAGCAAATCAGTGCCTCCTGCACGGCAAAAGCTCAAGCCCGCTGTTTGGTTGGGGCTGTTGGCGGTATGCTTTGGAATGACCTACGCGGGGAACTATCTCGGTGTATTCGTCAATGCGATCATTTCGGCAATTACGGGTACGCCGACGGTCAACGAGCTGGAGCAGTTGACGATGTCAACACCGCTGTGGTCCAACCTTTTGTTTGTCGGTATCCTTGCCCCGATCATGGAGGAGATCTTTTATCGCAAGCTGGTGATCGATCGCCTGCGCCGTTACGGAGAGCTACCCGCCATTCTGATATCGGGCATTGGATTTGGACTTCTGCACGGGAATTTCAGCCAGTTCTTCTACGCCGCGGCGATCGGTATCGTGTTCGGCTATATCTATCTTCGCACGGGCAATATCCTCCATACGATCGGCTTGCACATGGTGATCAACCTGGTCGGCGGCGTGTACGCGACCGAGGTCTATCGGATGCTTGATGTGGAGCTGATGCAAACCGATGCGTTGGCGGCATTTGCGCAAAGCCCCGTGGGAACGGTGATGTATCTCGTTTACATGGCGTTTTTTGCCATATCCTGCATTGCGGCAATTCTGTCCGCGATCCTGTTGATGCTGTACTGGTTTCGAAAGCCCGTGCGTGCTGAGCATCCTCTGACGCGCGGCGAATGGGTACGCGTTCTGATTCTGAATCCCGGTGTGTGGATCTTTTTGTTGGTTGTTGCTATGCTGTTTTTGCTTTGATCGTTTTTTGAAAGGAGGTGTCGCGGATGCCGTACAGCAGAAATCATTCCCTGCGCTATCTGGGAATCGTTACCGTATTTTGCATCATTTGCGTAATTTATCTGGGACGTCTGTTCTATATCCAGATTGCGGGGCGGGAGAGCAGTTATTCAACGGGGATAGAGACGCGTACGGTGACTGTGCAGGCGGTGCGCGGGGAGATTTACGACCGCAACGGCATCAAGCTGGTGGAAAATCGCTATACGTACGACATGTCTCTCTCCTATTCCTCCTTTTACGGGATGTCTGTGCATGAAAAAAACAGCGCCTCCCTGCAGTTGCTCGACGCGCTGGCGACATATGGTACATCAGTGACCGACGGCGAGAAATTCTTTCCGTTCGAGCGCTATTATCCGTATTACGTCTACAGCGCAGAGGCAACCGATGGCAATTCCGTCCGATACTACCGTTTGCAACGGGTGCTGGAAGATCTTGGTATGAAAGCGGATGCCGATGCAGATACTCTGTGCCGGCATTATGTAGAGACTTACGATCTACTTGCCGAGGACAGCGCGGGAGTCCGCTACTATGATGACGATCAGATCGACGCACTGATCCGCCTGTATTATGACATGGATGCGCGCCGCTTCCGCGTCAACGGTGAGTATGCGGTATTGCAGGAGGTTCCATCAGAGCTGATGACCTACATCAAGGAACGCGATCTGGACAGCGTTACCTTTACGCTTAATGTACAGCGTGTGTATCTGTATCCTGGTTATGCCTCTCATATTCTCGGTACGGTGGGACCGATCTATCAGGAGGAGTGGGAGTACTACAACGAGATGGGGTATCAGATGAGCGCAATCGTCGGCAAGGACGGATGCGAGGCGGCGTTTGAGGAATATCTGCACGGGGTGGACGGCTCAATGGAGATTGAAACTGACGGCAACGGCAATATCGTTGGGATGAAGTCCCTGCGGGAGCCGATTGCGGGCAGGGACGTGTATCTAACCATCGATATCGAGTTGCAGATCGCCGCCGAGGATGGGCTTGCGGAGAACGTAGAATACGTTTCCGATCGCTCCGGCGGCAACGTGGCGCAGGGAAGCGGCTGTAATGCGGGTGCGGCAGTGGTGATGGATCCCGATACCTTTGAGGTGCTGGCGATTGCATCGCACCCGACCTATGATCTGAATACCTATAATCAGCTTTACGATGAATTGGCAGGCAACGCGGCACTGCCGCTGTTTAATCGCGCACTTTACGGATCGTATGCCCCAGGCTCGACCTATAAGCTCGGTATGGCGGCGATCGCGCTGATGGAGGGAGAAATCACCCCCGCCACGACCTTTACCTGTGTCGGAAAATACCCTTCCAAAACCACCACGGGTGGCGTCGGATGCTCGACCTATGGTGAAAACCATTGGGGAGGGGAGAATGTCATCGATGCGATTGCAGATTCCTGCAACAGCTTTTTTTGCAAGCTCGGCGACCTATTGGGCATCGAAACAATCGAAAAATACATGAAAAAATTCGGATTCGGGGAATCCACGGGATTTGAATTGGGCGGTATTTCGGGCATCCTTGCGGGTCCCACCTATCTCGGGCAGATTCAGAGTGAATACCCGTGGACAGCGGGAAACACGTGGCAGTCATCGATCGGGCAGTCGGATAATCAGTCTTCTCCTCTGCAATTGGCTTGCTATATAGGAACGCTTGTCAACGGCGGTACGCGCTATACGGCGCACCTGCTGCACAGCGTATATGAGTTTGGAAGTGATGTACCGAGCTATGTGTTTGAGCAGAGCGAGGATACTGTCCTCGATAAGCTCGAAATTCCGCAGACACATCTGGATACCGTGCTGGAGGGAATGCGTGAGGTGGTGTCGTCCAGTAGCCTGATCCAGCGCTGGATCGATTCGGATATCCCCGTGACTGTGGGCGGAAAGACGGGTACCGCGCAGAACAGCACCGAATGTGATAACGCGCTGTTCGTTTGTACCGCACCGTACGATGACCCCGATGTCGTGATCTCGGTTGTTCTGGAGCAGGGCTATACGGGTGGTTACGCCTCCTTGACCGCTGGACGGATTCTTGAAGCCTATTACGGTTTGGACGAGGAATAAGCGACGGTTTGTCGCAGCAATGCATTCGCTTTGCGAACGAGATTTTACCGAACAAAGATGATTGTCTGCTTGTATCGTTTGGAATTTTTGAGGAAGGGATTCCCAAAAACTTGCGGGAAAGAATGCTCGGAACTGTCAGAAAAAGTAAAAAAATTTTGCAATCGTTTCGAACAAGGCAGGAACGTTGAAAATTCAGTTATGATTGCCCCGTTCTGAATGCTCTTGAAAAGGGGAAACTTCTTGAAATCTTGAAAGAAGTTTCCCCAAAAAAGCATCCCCATTACCCGTCTGCGCGTGGCTGTTCGATGACAGCAGAGGCGGCAGGCGTTGTAACCGCGGCAGAGGCGGTTGTTGTGCGAGCGTAGGGAAGATGTTGCATCATCGCGCGCGCGGCGGCGTCCTGCTCGGGGCTACCGAGTCCGAAGCTGATGGCGATTGCGGTGTTGACGTGATTCATGAAATCGTCTTCCAGATGCCCCATCTTTTCCTTCAGACGACGTTTATCCAGCGTGCGGATCTGCTCCAGCAGGATAACGGAAGCATTGGAAAGTCCCACCTCCTCTGCAAATATATCGATGTGGGTGGGGAGCTTTGCCTTGCTCATGCGTGAAGTAATTGCCGCCGCGATTACGGTGGGGCTGTATCGGTTGCCGATGTCGTTCTGGACGATCAGAACAGGGCGCAATCCGCCTTGCTCCGAGCCGACGACAGGGCTTAAGTCTGCGTAGTAGATATCTCCGCGTTTGACACTCATACTCAAGCTTCCTTTCTTTTTGTGGTTCCGCATGACCGTGCCGCACAGAAGAGATCGGCATGCGGTCGTGCGCGGTCGGTACGGTATTCCTATTCTTCCCACGAAAGGGAAGCGCTTAAACGCAGAGGGGCGTATTTTCTTGCAGGAATTTTCTTCCGATGGGAACCTGTATTCCCATTATATGAGAGGAAGCGACAGGCGGTGCTCGTTTTCTGTCGAATGAGCGGGATGAACGGGCTTTGTTACCTGTGATAAAGCTGTGCAACTAAAAATATACAAAACAGGACAGGGGATTTTTTTGCAAAGAACTTGACTTTCCGCAATTTATCTGTTATAATAATACAGTAATCTGTTTTGTATCTTGTATATCGATCGGGGTGTGGCGCAGTTGGTAGCGCGCGACGATTGGGAGCAGGACACCGCCCCCAAGGTATCCCGAAGTAAAAAACGCCTAAAACCCTTGTAAACACTGACTTTTTCGGCACTATCCTCTCTCGCAAAAATCCCATTTCAAGTGGTTTGACCACGGATTTGACCACTTACGGAAAAACCGCAAAAATTCAATATTTTTTACCTTTCGGGGTGTGGCGCAGCTGGTAGCGCGCGACGTTTGGGACGTCGATGCCGCAGGTTCGAATCCTGTCACTCCGACCAAAATTTGTGCATTACGCACCAAAAATCAGTCCTTTTCGCAAGATTGGGACTGATTTTTGGTTTATTATCTCCAATTTGCTCTTTTGCCAAAAGACAACAGTTTTTAGCAAAACGCTTTCTTTCGGCACAAAACACCGGTTTTGTCCGTTTTTACAAGCACTTTTGAATGTTTTTTGAAATTTCCTTTTCTTTGTTTACTGTACTGCAAAATTTGAGGGCTGACAGATTATTTTCTGCCAGCCCTTCGCTTATTCATATACGATATCTCCGATTGTTATTTCTGTTTCTCCGACGATTATTGTCCGCGGTATTTCATCGGTAACGAAGTACGAATTAAGTGTGACATCATATTCCATACCGTTTACCGTGATAGTATCAAAAAATATGAGATCGGTTGGGATAATGTGTGCGTTTCTTGTAAGTATGTTATAATAGCAATTCTTTCCCTTTATGGAATATAATCGACCTACAAAATCATTTCCGCTATGTATTTCTCTATAAGCATAATCTTCTTCAAATACCCCGTAACCGATGAATAGTTTTCTCACGGGACGGAATGTATAAATATGTTTACCGTTGCTTTCATCAGCCTGCCCCTCATTCCAAAGGATGTCCATTGTGCCATAATAGATATCATAATCATCTGTATGTATACAAGGATTGTCAGCAAAAACTTTGCCGGCTGCCATTTTTGAGGTTAATCCGTAAGACTTACACATAACCGAAATGACAAGTAAGATCGAAAGCGCTACTACCAACACACTTGCTACAGATCCGAATATTATAGCCGCTTTACG
>JAFTPJ010000071.1 GCA_017463405.1 Clostridia bacterium | reverse complement strand
TTCCGATTCAAAAAACTTTTCTTCCCAAAATGCGCAGAAATAAACCGTGGACACCAGTGCCATCACCGTATCGGCAGTCAGCTCAAGCGCATCGATCTGCTCCTTCAGCGCGCCACGCGTTTGCTCATTCAGCCAATCGCGCAGCATTTGGTTATAATCATCGCTCCCCATATCGCCGCTGTAGGAGGATGCGTAGTAGCTTTCCGCAAGCAGATTCAACGTATCCTGACGGAAGGAATAGCCCTCATTCATCCAAAGCGAATTGGCAATCACCGAGGTCACAAGCCCGTCATCACGGTAGTTAGCATTCCAAACGGCATGCGTTTGCGTGCGTAAGCTTTCAATGCTTTCGGCACCAAGCAGCTCCAGAATCTGCGCACGGGTATTTCCCGATGCAGTTTCTGCAATCATAGCAAGCGCCATATAGACGTTAATCGGAGAATAAACGACGTTTTCCTCGGTCGCATCACTCATGAATTGCGCAATCGTGCGCTCAAAAAATGGAGACAACGCTTCTCCCGCACCAAAATAGGAGCGTTGTGCTTGACGCTCGGCATCCCATTGTCGATAGGCTTCGGATTTGTAATTCCCTTCCCCCGGATATTGTGTCATTTGCGGATATTTCGCCGCAACGAGCTGACCCGTCAGTGGCAAATTCGGCACTGTATTCCACGGACTTGATAATACACCGTTCCCCATCAACACGCCGAACACAATACACACAACCAGCACGGCGGCGACGGAGGAGATCCATTTGATTTTCGTCGTATATTTCATTGGCTGCTTTGAAGCGCGCGCGATCAGCTTTTGGTCGATCATTCCGATCGCGTCCTGTAATTTGTCTTGATTCTTCTCGTTTTTCATCGCAAAAATCCCTCCTTTTCCAGATATGCCGCAAGCTTATCACGGGTTCGCTTAAGCATCATTTTGACCTTACTCTCTCCGTATCCGTACATCTCGCAAATATCCCGCACCGCGTCAAAAAACCAATACCTGCGCAGAAAGACGTCGCACTCCCGCGCGGGCAGGGAAAGGAGAAAACGGTTAAGCGCCGACGCAAGCTCCTCTGCAGTGATTTCATCGTCAAGGCTCTTCGGTGTCGCAATGCACTCCTCCAGCTCCTCGAACGACAGATGTACCGCGTCGCCGCCACGTTTTTGTGCGCGCTTGATGCGGTAGCGGTCCAACGCCCGACGTCTTGTGATCATCCCCAAAAAGGAGGACAGGATCGCGGGCTTTTGAGGGGGCATTGTATTCCATGCGTCAAGGTACGTATCGTTTTCGCATTCCTCCGCATCCTCGTGATTTTGCAAGAGGTTGTAGGCAATGGCATAGCAAAATCTACCGTATTTTCTTTGTGTCTCTGCGATCGCCGACTCATCACGCTGCCAATATAGGGTTACGATCTTGTGATCATCCATAGGTCTTCCCTCCAATTTTTTTATACATCCCCTCACCTATCAAATCGAAAAAATTCCGGATCCGTCACATTTTTCCGAAAAATTTGATCGTCCGAACGTTACATTCCGTACGCTCGGCTCCGCTCCATAAACGCGGACGGCGTTTCATTGTTTTTCTCCTTAAACATACGCGTGAAGTGATACGGATTGGAAAAGCCGCAACGTATTGCGATCTCGTTGATTTTCATCGTTCCCTCCGCGAGCAGCTGCTTTGCCCTATTCAGGCGCAAATGAATAACGTATTGCTTGGGAGACATGCCGTACGTTTTTTTGAACAGCTTTCGGAAATGCTCCTCTCCAATATAGCATTTCGACGCCAACGTACTGTTATCAACGTCGGTTGTATAGTATTTTTTCAGATATTCCATTGCAGGCGTCAACCGTACCGTACCGACGGAATCCGCTTGCGTCAGCTGATGCAAAAGCTTATAAAATTCACCGATAACCAAGAATCGATTTTCATCATGCAAGGATGCTTTTTTCAGATATAAAATCTCCTTGACGATCGATTTCGCGTTCTCCACGGAAAACATCGTGAACGTATCGGCAAAAAAGCCCTCGCATTCAAAGTCGATCACCTGAAAATTTCCTTCCTTCTGCCGCAGAATGGTATAGCTCTGTCCCTTTGGCAGAATGACCGCAGAATTGCTGTCAAGCAGAAAATCCCTGTTTTTGTGCCGATACGTCAGCTGTCCGTCATCCGTCAATACCAACGCCCAGCATTTGCGATCAAGAATCGATACGTGTCCCCCTTTGGAAAAATGTACGGTTTTGATCGATAAAATATCAGTTACAATCATCCGATTCCAATCCATATTCCTCACCTCTTTTTTACAGTATACCATAAGAATCAAGGAAATTCAATAAAAACCCGAAATTCCGCACCAAAAACGTCAAAATCATACCGTTTAGGCTATTGAAAAGCAATGAAAAACCGTATATAATATTTCCATACTCGCGCAAAACAGGATTTTCAATACAAGGAGGAAATACCCTATGAATTTCAACGGTAAAGCAGCCTTTGTCACAGGAGCGGCAAGAGGCATCGGAAAGGCAATTGCTATAGGATTTGCAAAAAAAGGTGCTGACGTCATCATCAGCGACATTCTGGAGGAACCGCTTTTGCAAACGGCAAAGGAAATTGAAGCGTTTGGTGTCAAGGTGAAAGCCATCGTTCTGGATATCACGGACGAAGCAGCTGTAAGACAGGCAATCTATGAATCCGTCCGTGCATTCGGACAGATTCAGATTCTTGTAAACAATGCGGGAATCTATATCCTCAATGATTTTCTCGAAACAACCTCCGCGGAATGGAAACGCGCATTTGACGTCAACGTCTTTGGAACGATGTACGCCACGCACGCCATTCTGCCGCACATGATCGAGAACGGCTACGGCAGAATCGTCAACATCGGTTCGGTCGCGGGCGTGTACGGAATCAACTACTTCGTGGATTATTCCGCCACCAAGGGGGCGATTATTTCGTTCACGAAGGCACTCGCAAAGGCGGTCACCGATAAAGGAATCAACGTCAACTGCATTTCTCCCGGCAGTATTGTTGATCCAACGGTAAACAACACTACGTCTTATACGGACTTCTGCTTCAAAGAAAGAGCGGGTACCCCGGAGGAGATTGCAAATGCGGTTTTGTTTGCCGCAAGCGATGAGGCAAGCTACATGTCCGGGCAGAATATCCTGGTTGACGGCTGTCGCAAAAAAATGTGAATACAAATAAACACTAATAGATGTACAGGCTACTGACAACCCCCGTTACATGGCCACTTTTTTCTTTGAAGCCAAAGGCGCAAAGAAAAAAGTTATCAAAAAAGAAACGCCGAGGAGGCTTACGCAGCCTCCACTGCGCCGCCTTTTGAAAAAGGCGGGCGAAAACCTTATGCGAACTGACGAAACTTGTTTGTTATGGTTACGCATTCCCCCCGCGCAATAAAATATCGTAGCAAGCGTCGTCGTTCAGCTCGACGTGCACGCCCTCAATGTGCAGAAAACGAGCCTCGGCAAAATTGTAGCTGGAAATCGGGCGATCGAGCGCGTCATCCGACTGCGCACTGACAAGAATCTCCTCCCCGTCCATACCCGTGATGATAACCGTGTGATACCAATCGCCGTCGGCGTTTGCATACTGCACAACGTCACCAAGTTCTGCAGCTTCGCGCGCGACCACCGTCGCATACGGTCCTGCGCCACCGTTCTGCTCGGTAAACTCCGCGCTACCCGTCATAAAATCGTAAAAATACTCCACACTGCTCCATGCGGGTGCGCGCTCCTCGGGCGAGATGTAATACCACCCGAAGTTTAGAGTGTAATTCATCGTACAGCTCCCCGCAAGAATGCTTTGCGAGACGAAATTGGTGCAGTTGCCGCCGATACCCGTAAAGTCAATGAATAAAGGATTGCGGCTCATCGCCCACGTCCTGGCGTATTCCACCGCCCGCTCGCGATTGTATGGCTTTGTGATCAGCATAAAAAATCCTCCTTACCTGATTTCGCTACAGTATATGCGAAACCGCGGTAAGGAGGTGTTTTTTTAATCGACAAAGGTCTCAAAAATCGTTTTGACATCCTTCATCGTATAAGCCGAGGATTTTTCATTGCATCCGAGCACCAGCACGTACATGGTGCCGTCGGTATCTGATGTTGCCCAAGACACAAGGCAGTTATTGACCACACCGTTCTCCTTCAGATATCCCGTTTTTCCGCCCTGCAGGGTTGCGGTCAGCATATAGAAGGAGGAACCGAAGGCGTTTTCATAGGAATCGTACCGATCCTTCAAGGTACTGCTGAACTGACGGTTATAGGACTTCTCCGTGCCGTCCTCCTCATAGTAAGCCTGATAAGTATAAACGTCCTTTTTATTCAGAATATTTTTGATCAGATTGCTCTGCATGGCGTACATCATAATCGCCGCCATATCGCGTGCCGTGGTATAGTTATTCTCGCTCTCGTGCCCGATGGCATTGTCGAAATGTGTCCCCGTCAAGCCCATCTCCTGCGCCTTTTGATTCATCAGCGCAACGAACGCTGACTCGGAGCCGCTGACCGCAAGGCAGATCATATAGGTGCACTCCGCTGAGGACGCGACACCGATGCCGTACAGCAGATCGACGATTTTGAATCGGTCGCCCAGATACTTATGGTACTGCTCCGCACCGCCGCTCAAAAGCGGATCGGTCCCTGCGTACGCACCGGTGGAGGTATAATCAAAAATTTCTTGTGTATATTCCAGCTTGCGGTCAAGATCCGACTCGGAAAGATTCTCACACGCAACAATCAATGCCATTACCTTGGTCATTGACGCGGGGGCGAAGCGCTGATCACCAAGCTTGGAAGCAACGATCTCACCCGTCTCGGCGTTCACCAGGGCGGCATACGCTGACGAAATATCCTCGATCGTACGTGTGGCAGAGGTCTGCGTGGGAGGGTTTGTCAAAGCCGTGCCGACAAACACGGGATTTTCAACGGGCGGCTCGTCATCGCCGCCTTCCCCGCTCGAATCCGCTTCCTCTTGCGGCTCATCGCCCGCAAAGGTGCCGACGACCATCGTCAGCGTCAGAATGACCGTAAAAATGATAAAAAATATGAAAAAAACGGCAAGAAGCGCTTCGGTATCAAGCTTCTTTGCTGTGGGTTGGGGGTTCTTTTTTTCTTCCACGAGGTTACTTCCTTTCTTCTGTTTTCCTCTACTGAAAATTGTACCATAAAATCTTGATAATATCAAGGTGTTTTCCCAAAGATTTTTAAAAATTTTCCGTCAAAAAACGATTGACAGATACAAAAAAATATGTTACAATAATGATGCGGTCAGAACACCGCATCATTACAGAACATAAGGAGATATAGAAATGAAAAAATGGAGATGCACCGTATGCGGTGAAATTGTGGAATCCGATGTACGTCCCGACAAGTGCCCTCTTTGCAAGGCACCCGGTGAAAAATTTGAAGAGGTAATTGAGAATAACGAAATGACATGGGCAACCGAGCACGTCGTCGGCATCGCAAAGGACGCGCCCGCAGAGATTATCGAGGGTCTGCGCGCAAATTTCCAGGGCGAGTGCACTGAGGTTGGTATGTATCTCGCAATGTCTCGCGTGGCAGCTCGCGAGGGCTACCCCGAGATCGCGCTGTACTGGAAGGAAGCGGCGCTTGAAGAAGCAGAGCACGCTGCAAAGTTTGCAGAGCTGCTCGGCGAGTGCGTATATGACTCCACCGAGAAGAACCTCACCGTCCGCGTAGAAGCCGAGAACGGCGCAACGGCAGGCAAGTTCGAGCTGGCAAAGATGGCAAAGCAGTTGGGACTTGACGCCGTCCACGACACCGTTCACGAGATGGCAAAGGATGAGGCTCGCCACGGCAGAGCATTCCAGGGCCTGCTGGAGAGATACTTCAAGGCATAAGATAAACCTAAGTAACATAAGGCTTTAGAGCCACAAAGAGCGACCATAAGGTCGCTCTTCTTTTATGCTTTTTTCGCTTAAAACAGGATCTAACTATGGAAGTTTATTGGAACTTTGAGCTTTTCACTGTGCTGAAAAACCAAAATATTGGAAACCCTGATGCTGTAATTATACCGTAAAATATAGCTTTCGCGAATACAAAACGGAAGTGTTTGCGGAAAGGTTGCGAATGGAATACCGTGTTAGATCGATTTATATGATTCCGAAAATTCAAAAATATTGTTCCGAAAATCGGTTTGATATTGCCTTATTTTATAAGAGCATTTGCTTTTCTTGACGGTACCTATTGGGAGAAGTACCGTATCTTCTTTTGAAATAAAACATAAAGTTGGAAAAATCGCTAAAACCGCATTGATAGCAGATCTCGGTGACGGAAAGCGTCGTATTTTTCAGCAGTTTTTCGGCAAGAGAAAGCTTCAAATTCATCACATAGCTTTTAAAGGTTACTCCCGTATACGACTTGAATTTGTTACTGAAATAATTCGGGGAATAATTCACCTTCTTTGCTACCTCCTCAAGATAAATACTCTCTTTAAAATGACTTTGAACATACAAAAGGGCATATTGCATCGCGGTAGTTTTGACGGCAGGCTCTTTCGCACAACACAGGGCGTTAATTTTACCAAGCAAGGAATTTAACATTGCCGAAAGATAGCAGTGATTATTGGTACGCGTCATTTCTTCGGCAAGTGTACGCATGAAATTCAGATCGTTTTCTGACAGTGTCACGCTAATATGCGGTGTCGAGTCAAAAAGCTTGCATAAAAAGGTCAGATCACAGGCATCAAGGGTAAACATAAGATTGATCAATCTCGTATTTTCTGTGAAACAGATCGAATGGCAGCTGCTTGGACCCATAAAGAAAAAACTTCCCACTTCAATATCGTAATTGATCCCATCCATCGAATAGGTACCGGAGCCATCCAATATTATTTCAATCTCGTAAAACTCATGAAAATGAAGTGATATCGTGCCGGTAATTTCCTTAACAGAGATGTCGATCATATTATTTTTGATCCAAAAATCAGTTTTATGTCGTGAAATATCCATATCTGTTTCTCCATTTTTTATAATAGTGCAACCATATTATACCATAGAAAACGACGAGAAACAAGATAAATTCTGTAATTTTACCATAAAATGAATATCTTTATATAATAGACTTTCTCGGATGTTATGGTAAAATAATATTGAGAATATATAAATTGGGAGGTTTACCTATGACACAAAAAAACATTGCGCCCTCGCTCATATGTATGGATCTTTGCAATCTGGAACAAGAAATCAGCTTTTTGGAGAAGATCGGTTGCAGAATGTTACATGTGGACATAATCGACGGTATTTTCAGCCCTGATATGCCTCTCGGCATAGATATGATCCGTCAAATACGTAAAAAAACCGATATGGTTCTGGATTCACATCTGATGTCGACCAATAATGCCCCTTATATTGATCTGCTCCTCAACTGCGGAATCGATCGTCTTTGTTTCCACCCCGAGTTTGAAGCAAGGCCATCTATTCTCTTACGAAAAATCCGTGCGGCAGGAGTAAAGGCAGGATTAGCGATAAGCCCGGAGACCACCGTGGAATCCGTGCGTTATTTGCTTCCATTATGTGATTTTGTTCTGCTTATGCGCATCGACGCGGGTTACGCCCATCTTCAAGGGCAGATCGTATATCCTCAAACGGAGGAAAAAATTTGTATCTTGCAAAGGTACATCAAGGAATACGGTAC
>JAFTPJ010000070.1 GCA_017463405.1 Clostridia bacterium | reverse complement strand
CGGTGTTCAGTGCCTCAAGAATGGTTTTGCCGGGAAGAATCTCTGCAGCCATTGCTGCGGAGTGGGTCATACCGGAGCATCCGATGGTCTCAACGAGAGCCTCCTCGATGATACCGTTCTTTACGTTCAGGGACAGCTTGCACGCGCCCTGCTGGGGTGCACACCAGCCCACACCGTGGGTGTATGCGGAACTGTCGGTGCTCTGCTTTGCCTGGATCCACTTGCCTTCCTCGGGCAGGGGAGCAGGACCGTGATCGCAACCCTTTTTTACAACGCACATATTTGCTACTTCAGTGCTCTGTGCGTAAGGGAATTCACTTACGTTGCTCATTGTTTTTATCTCCTTTTTATTTGTTAACTGTTTTATTTTGCGCTCGCAATCAGAGGAGCGACCGCATCGGCGTAGAGCTTTCCGATAAACGCGGCGCCGTTCTGGTTGGGATGCACACCGTCGCCCGAGTAGTACTGAGGTTCGGGCTGGGTTTTGAGAGCTTTCTCAAAATGCTGATCCAGCGGGATGTAAACGTCCGCAAACTCGTCCGCCAGCGAACGCACAAGGGGCAGGATGCTGTCAAGCTCTGGTCTCCATGCCTCCTTTTCCTCGTTGTCGAGAAGGAAGGGCGCGAGGATGACGATTTTTGCGTTAGTCTGCTTTTTCACGCGCGTGAGGATTGCACGGTAGTTTGCGGCAACCTGTGCGTCGGTGGTTTCGATGTGGTGGCTGTGACGGTGCCAGATATCGTTGATGCAGATGAGGAATGAGACGACGTCGGGCTCGATTGCGATGATGTCGTCATACATGCGGTCAAACAGCTGATCGGTGCGGTTGCCGCTGATGCCGAGGTTGATAAACTCGATCTCGGTATTGGGAAACGCTTCCTTGATCATTGCGGATGCATACTTGGGGTATCCGCCGCCCATGTCGTGATAATTTCTCTTATCTCTGCCTGCATCGGTGATGCTGTCACCTTGGAACAAGATTTTCATGATCGGTATCTCCTTGGTATGAGATGTAGATTATGCAAGAACCTCGCCGTAAACGGTGCCGAATGCGCAAGCTGCGTTGCACTCATCGGTATCGATGTGCATTGCCAACGCAAATTTGGGGCTGACGCGGCATACGACGTCATCGAAGATCAGGGGGCGCGAGCCGTCTATCTTGACCTTGACGATCTGCTTGTCCGAAACGCCGAACTGTGCGGCATCCTCTGGGGTCATGTGGATGTGTCTCTTTGCGATGATAACGCCCTCGGAGATTTCAACCTCGCCTGCGGGGCCGACCATTTTCAAGCCGGGGGTACCTGCCACGTCGCCGCTCTCGCGAACGGGAACGTCCTTGAGTCCGAGCGTACGTGCGTCGGAGAACGAAAGCTCAACCTGATTTGCAGGGCGCGTGGGGCCGAGCACGCTGACAGCGAGCGTTCCCTTGGGACCGACCAGAGTGATCTTATCGTTGCCTGCTGCGTACTGACCGGGCTGGCTCAATTCCTTCTTTACGGTGAGCTCTGCACCCTTGCCGTAAAGGATCTCTACCGCTTCAGCGGTCAGATGGATGTGTCTTGCGGATGTTTCAACCAAGACTTTGTTTGCCATAATAACAGAAACCTTCCTTGTATATATATTTTGTGTGTTGACACGGATGGACGAACACAATACTCCATACTATATTATTATAACATAAAATTTGTCGATTGTAAAGGCTGTTTTTTCATAATTCCCGCCACATATCAAAAAAAATATTGGGCATAATACTGGAAAACGGCAAAAAATGCGGTGACGGAGGGATGGGGTATGAAAAATAAGAATGAAAACGGGAGCGTTGAGCGGGATCGCGAGGAGGCGCGGCAGATACAGATCGAAAATATCGAGAGCAGCGGTGCAAGCGTGGCAGGGAACGGACGCGAGCGCTTTCAGTGTATCTCGATCATCGAGCAGATCGAGGGACACTATATTCTGCCCGAGGGGCAGAAGGCGACCAAGTATGAGCAGATTATCCCGTTGCTCGTCTCCATTGAGGAGAGCGAGGACGTTGATGGGCTTCTGATCATTCTCAATACGATGGGCGGCGACGTAGAGGCGGGACTGGCACTGGCAGAGATGATTGCGTCGATGACAAAGCCGACGGTATCCTTGGTGCTCGGCGGTGGGCATTCGATCGGTGTTCCGTTGGCAACCGCCGCGAAGCGTTCTCTGATTGTTCCAAGTGCCACAATGACATTGCATCCCGTACGTATCAGCGGTATGGTAGTGGGTGTGCCGCAGTCCTTTCGTTATATGAGCGAGATGCAGAAGCGGATTGTCAACTTTATCTGTGGGCATTCGCGCGCGGACGCTGATACTGTCACACGGCTGATGATGCGCCCCGATCAGATTGCGACAGATTGCGGCTCAATTATTGAGGGATGCGAGGCGGTAGAATACGGTATTATCGATGAGGTCGGGGGGCTTGACCGTGCGCTTGCTGTTTTGCGAGAAATGTGCGTTTAATCTGTACAAAAAACAATAATAAGAACTATTCTTATTATAAAAATATAAAGTATCGAATTATATAAATAAAAAATTGGTAAGAAAATCGAAAAAAATCCGCACGGAGTATTGAAAGTCTCGATCGGTTGTGATATAATAATTATATCTGTGTTTTGATGACGGCAGTGTCGTCTTTTGAGAGAACCATAGGATGATAAAGAGCAAAACCGTTTCCGAACCGCCATCCGCTGCCAAGCATTCCGTGCGCCTGCGCGCATATGCGTTTGCGCAGGCGTGTATGCGGCAGGTGCGGGACGGTAAGGAGGATTTTTTGAAAACCGATATGAAGCTGCGCTCCGGCGCGACCATCCCGCATTTAAGTGTATCTGATGCGGAAAAACGAAATTATCTGACGCGCAGTGTGCTGGAGATGATGCACCTGATGCCCGTGGGAGATCCTGCCGCCTTTGATGAAAACGAGGACGGCAGTGTTACATACTTTTTTGACCCCAAGCGCGTAGTGGAGGCACCGCCCGAGATGTGGTATGCCCCCACACAGCAGAAGGCGGAGACAATGGAGCTGGACAG
Source organism: Clostridia bacterium (assembly GCA_017463405.1). Classification (GTDB taxonomy): domain Bacteria; phylum Bacillota; class Clostridia; order Oscillospirales; family CAG-272; genus UMGS1865. The sequence goes on along the minus strand of JAFTPJ010000070.1, from coordinate 312 downwards.
CGGTGCCGTGATCTCGCGTATGAGCACCAAGCGCGCCGCCGCTTGCGGCTACTACACGCAGGAGAGACTCTCGCAGATGCACTACGACGTCATCGAGGAGCCCGTGGCGTACACGCTTCGTAACGACAAGAGCGTGATCTATTTTTACGACAAAAAGACCGCGATCCGTCAGCCGCTGGCGTGCATCAATTGCGGAAAAGACGTTCGCTATCGCCGCAAACTCTGCCGCAGTTGCTTTGCTGCCGATCTTGCGGTGCGCCGAGCGGAGGGTGATTTGCATCGTGCCGAGCACTACTACATGAAGCGGGAGCG
>JAFTPJ010000069.1 GCA_017463405.1 Clostridia bacterium | reverse complement strand
CCTTGCACTCTTTGCCGCTTATTTCCAATTCGGGATATTACAGTTGGTATAATAAAGTTCCATATGGATTTATGTATTGTGAATTGATCGAAGAAACAGATGCCCCAAGCTCTTATTCCATCACTGTAAACGATATTGAATACCATGGGATTTATAAAGAGTCATATATCAATAATTATTTTGGTACATTGGGAAGCATTAAACGCAAATACGAAATTTCCGATTCCGATAAAGAGTATTTTTTGGTTGAAGAAAGCACCGATGAAATTGTTTATATCAATTTGAAGCCGATTGCAGATGCCAACGATCAACCCGTTTCCGAGCAGGAGGCTTTTCAACTCGGCGTTGCGTTTATTGAATCTCAAATATCCAAATCTGCACATCTTGATGTAAGAAATTATCGGTATGAAGGAATTTTATTGTCCAATGCTACGCATTATACGCTTTATTATAAGCGCTACATCAACGAAATTTGCGTTGACGATCAATATCAAGCTTCGATTAATCTAAGTAATGGAAAGATCGAAACCTTTATAAGATTGGCAGATTGCAGTGAAATGGAAGCTATGAGTGGTTATATTGATTTTGATCTTGCAAAATTATGTGCGGATGAAAAGGTGCGCGAAGTAACGAGAAATTGTTTCTTTGTTACAGAAAATGAAATCAATGAACCGGAAGTGCATGCTATTCGGTTATCATCAAATGGCGCTTTTTGTATGGTGTATGAGTATCCGATTTACAACCCCAAATCAAAAGAAACTGCTTATCTGTCAATCTTGGTATGCGTGCTCAATCCCGATTTTGAACGTTGATTTTAATTAATTGCATTCTCATGTAACAACAGTCAAACCTCTCCCCCCAACCGCCTCGGCGGTTGGGGAACCCGAAAAAACGCGAGACAAGCTTTGAAAAAGGAGGTTACATATTTTGAAAAAAGTAACAACTATATTTATACTAATTGTACTGTTGTTGACGTCATGTGCAAATCCCAATCCACCGCTTGACGGCACGGGCCAAACCGCCGTGGCACCTATGGATTCTGAATCAACGACACCTGAAGATTATGGAACAACGACGCCGAAAGAAGAAGAATCTACAAAACCACAAGAGTCCGAAAGCGATACGACAGAGCCGATTCCACCGAAGGATTTATTGACTGTATTCCCAGATGTTCCCAGAGATTGTTCTTGGGATTGGATAGAAAAAATAGTTATGGAATATTCTAATAAAAATCTTAATGAAATTACGCCGATAAATCGTTTGAAAATTATGGGAATATTTGCGGATCCCTTTGGATACTTTCAACAAGGTGGAGAACCGATAAGATTATATTCAATACAACAGGTTTTAAATTTACCTATTGAAAATATTACTATAACAGACGAATCCCATCTCTGTATTGCCTATAAGCTATACGATGCGGAGCATGTGCCAGATCAATATTTTTACTTTTATCAAATCTTCGAAACCCCAGATTGTTCGGTTATAGAAACAACGATTGAATCCTATTTTGCTTCCAACTCATTACAATATGCTGAATTTTCTGATTTCCAAATTGGAGATACCTTGGAAGAACTGAAGCAAATTGTACCGCAAATTCATTTGATGTGGAATGGTTGTGAAGAGGGAGTCCCGTTGTTGTTGGAAGATGGTGTTCTTGTGGTTGGATTCGAAGCTCAACTCAATGAAGATAATACCACGACACGAATTGCTAACTATATCCAATTCTACCCCAACGGCACCGACGCCGAGATCAACGGACAAAAGCTTTCGATCCTCAAAGCTACCAACCGCCCCCCGCTCCCCGGTGAGGACAATTGACAAATTCCAATAACCTCTGTCCCCCAACCGCGGCGGTTGGGGGATTTTTCACTATATTGCCTTTTTATCTTACCGTCGGAAAAATATTCTGCAAAAATTTTGCAAATGGAAATAACGATGACTTGACAAGCACGAAAAAAACTGCTATAATATATGGTGGTGTTTTGTGTCATGGAAGGAAGTGAGAAAATGAGACCTGCGTTCACCGATATCATCGGCAATGAGCAGCTACGCATGCGGCTCTGCCGCGACGTTGCCGAGGGCTCGCTTTCCCACGCTTATATCATTGAGGGCGCGCGTGGCTCGGGCAAGCATATGCTGGCTTTGCGGCTTGCAGCGGCAATCGCCTGCGAGCGACGTACCGATCCCACGCACCCCCTCCCCTGCCTCACCTGCCCTGCCTGCCGCAAAATTATCTCGGGCAACTCCCCCGACGTGATCTATATCAACCGCGAGGACAAGGCAACGCTGGGTGTGGATGCCGTACGCACGCTGAAAAACGACGTGTACGTCGCTCCCAACGATATTTCCGCAAAGATCTATATCATCGAGGATGCGCATCTGATGACGGTGCAGGCGCAAAACGCATTTCTGCTCACTTTAGAGGAGCCGCCGCCGTACGTGCTGTTTTTGCTCCTGTGTGAGAGCACAGCAACATTGCTTGAAACCGTACGCAGTCGCGCACCCACGCTCCGCACCGAGCCGATTGCACCTGATGGCATCGGCAATCACCTGCGTGCACACGTCCCTGATGCAAAGAAAATGGCAACGGAGTCGCCGTCGGAATTCAACGAGCTCCTCGCTGCCGCAGACGGAAGCATCGGGCGCGCCATCGCCTTGCTGGATCCAAAGCTCTATAAGCCGCTCGCCGAGCGGCGACAGCGTGCACGCCACTTTGTTCAGCTCTGTGGCGAGCAGCACAGAGCCGCGGCTGCGATGCGCTTTTTACTCTCGCTTCCGCAAAAGCGCGATGAATTAACCGAGCAATGTAACGAGATTCTGCTTTGCTTGCGCGACCTTTTGCTTTGTAAGCAAACAGATGCCGCACCACTTTGCTTCTTCGGCGACCATGAGGAGGCTTGCGCTCTGGCATACGGCTTTACCACCCCCGCACTGCTGTCACTCTGCGAAGGGGTGACGCACGCGATCGAGCGCCTTCGCGTCAACGCAAACATGCGCCTGACCCTTACGGCACTGGCATCCGATTGCGGGTTTTTACAGTAATACTATCATTCAGCAAACACTCCAAGAGAAAGGATACAATACCGATATGGAAGAAAACAAGACCCCCTCCCCTGCAGTGGGCGAGGCGTCCCAAAATACAGAAACAGGCGGCGAGAGCCGCAATCGACGACGCCGTGGACATCGCGGTGGCAAAAATCACAAGCGTCACCGTGAAAATGCGCAGACCTCCGAAGCGGTAGCCACGGAGGCGTCTGACGCTCCCGAATCGAAGCCGCAACAAAAGCAACCGCAGGAAAACCGCCGTGCGAGCGTGAAGAACGACCGTCCGCAGAAAACCAATAACAACAATAAGAAACCCGAAAAGAAAAACGACGCTCCCGCCAAGCGACATAATCCAAAGGCTGACAGAAGACAGCAGGATCATTTTATCCACAAGGACGATATTTACGGAGATCCGAAGGAGGAACAGGAGCTGGCAGATTGGCGTGCCAAAATCGTCTTGAACGCCGATTTGCCTGACAAAAAAAGCACGCCTGTACCAACCGTTCCCGAGGAGCCGATTGAAATTCCCGAGGGAACCAATCTGTTCGAATCCCCTGTCCTGTGCAAAAAAGAGGAGCAGGAGCCCGGGGAGAAGATCGAGGTCATCGGCGTCCGCTTCCGCTCGGCAGGGAAAATGTATTATTTCGATCCGCAGGGAAGAAAAGTAAACAAGGGAGCATTTGCTATCGTCGAGACTGCGCGCGGTCCCGAATTTGGTGACGTATGCATGGCGAATACCATGGTCAATGTCGATGATACGGTCACGCCGTTGCGTCCCCTGATCCGTGTGGCAACCTCCGAGGACATCATACACAACGAGGAAAACCGCAAAAAGGAGGCGGAGGCGCTGATAATCTGCCAGAAAAAGATCGAAGAGCACGGGCTGGACATGAAGCTGATCGAGGTGCAGTATGCCTTTGACAACTCCAAGCTGCTCTTCTACTTCTCCTCCGAGGGTCGCGTGGACTTCCGCGAGCTGGTCAAGGATCTGGCATCGGTCTTCCGTACTCGTATCGAGCTGCGCCAGATCGGCATCCGTGACGAAGCGAAAATGCTGGGCGGACTCGGTGCGTGCGGCAGAGCGCTCTGCTGCTCCACCTTCCTGCCCGATTTCGCGCAGGTCTCCATCAAAATGGCAAAGGAGCAGGGGCTCTCGCTCAACTCCGCAAAAATTTCCGGCATGTGCGGCAGACTCATGTGCTGTCTGCGCTTCGAGTCCGATGTATACGCAGAGGAAATCCGCCGCACACCATCCAACGGCACCCTCGTGAAAACCGAGGACGGCATCGGAACCGTTATCAGCTCCAGCCCGCTGGCAGGCACCGTTCGCGTTGTTCTCAAGGATACGCCAGACGCCCCTCCCAAGCAGTATCACCGCGATGCGATCACCGTTTTAACGAAAGATAAACGTCATTCCGAGACCTCCGACGACACTCCGAACAATGCTGATACGGAAGCAAACCCGGAATAAACACCCTGTGAATTTCCATCTTTTCCAAATTCTGTGCGATAAATAATAAAAATTATAAATATTTTTTGAAAAATTCAAAAAAACAGTTGCAAAACGAAAAAAATATGATACAATATAATTGTTCCACAAAATTTACAGGAGGTACTGAACATGGCATTCAAGATTTCCGACGATTGCGTATCCTGCGGCGCGTGTGTTGAGGCATGCCCCATGGATGCAATTGCAGAAGGTGACGGCAAGTATGAGATTGACGCTGACAAGTGCATCTCTTGCGGTGCTTGTGCTGAGGCTTGCCCGGTTGGCGCTCCCCAGGAAGCATAATACATCCTTGCAACCAAAGAGCGAAGCGGGCGGTTTACGTCTCGCTTCGCTCTTGCAATTTCAAAAGAAAAGGAAGTTGATTCCTATCACATATGATTGAACAACGTAAAAACAGCTCCGTACCTCTTGCGGAACATGAGCGCTTGGATACCGTCAACGAGCAGATCCGGCTGATCCAGAAAGAAAAGGGGTTCACTTTCGGCACCGACGCATATCTGCTCGCCGCTTACGTCCGTCCGCAACCGCATGAACATGCGGTTGACCTCGGCAGTGGCACGGGGATTATTCCCCTGCTCCTCCTGGCGCGAAACAAAATTCAATCGGTAACCGCCGTGGAGATTCAACCCGCGTTTTCAGAGCTGATCTCGAGAAACGCCGTCATCAACGGAATGGAGGGTCGCATACACCCGCTCTGTGCGGACGTCCGCACGCTTCGCCCCTCCGATATCGGCGGCGAGGTCGCGCTCGTCGTCTCCAATCCCCCGTACATGAAATGCACGACAGGTAAGCGAAACGAGCACGACGAAAAATACATCGCGCGCCATGAGGTTTGCGGTACGGTTTCCGATTTTTGTTCGTGCGCGGGACGCCTGCTCAAGCACGGGGGCAGATTCGTCTGTGTCTTTCGCCCCGATCGCCTGACAGAGTTGCTCGAAGCAATGAGAAATGCACGTCTGGAGCCCAAGCGCATGACCTTTGTGCACGCCGATGAATCGAGCGAACCATCCTCGGTGCTCGTCGAGGCAATCAAGGGCGCTGTCCCCTCCCTCCGCATCTCTCCGCCGTTGCTTTTGCACGAGCATGCCGACAGTAAAGAAAAAACACGCCGGCTGACCCCGGCAGCACAAAAAATTTATGAAACCTGCGCCTTTTTCGAGTAAAAACGGGCGTATCCGCAGAAAATAACAGCAAATCAAGAAAAATTCATATAAAAGGAGAAACTTGAACATGAAAAAAAACACAATCGTAAAATGGATCGTTTTCAGCACTGTAATTACCGCAGTCGCAGCCTTCGCGGCAGGTGTGGCATACGAGCTCCACGCCATTAAAAAGCTGACCGTCGACATTGACGACGAGGAAGAGCCCGTAGCCGAACCTGCAGAAGAGGAAGCTGCAGAGGCTTAATGAAATAAGGATCCGCAAGGAGAGAACCCGCATGTGTTCTCTCCTTCACATAGTTATGGAACATATCAAACGAATTTTAAGCTATACAAGACGCGCACTGGATGACTACGAAATGATCCGTCTCGGTGACCGCATCGCCGTCGGTGTCTCTGCCGGCAAGGATTCCCTGACCCTGCTTTGCGCTCTGGCGGAGCTACGCCGTTTTTATCCCGTCCCGTTCGAGCTGGTGGCGGTAACCGTTGACATGGGCTTTGCGGGCGGCATGGATTTTTCACCGATCCAAGCGCTCTGCGACGAGCTGAACATACCGTATCACATCACGCGCACCGAGATCGCAAAGATCATTTTCGACATCCGAAAGGAAAAATCCCCCTGCTCGCTCTGCGCCAAGATGCGCAGAGGAGCCTTGCACCGCGCCGCCAAGGAAGTGGGGTGCAACGTCGTGGCGCTCGGTCACCACTTTGACGACGCCGTGGAAACGTTTGTGCTCAATCTGTTCTTCGAGGGACGCCTCGGATGTTTCTCGCCCGTAACATATCTGTCGCGCATGGATCTGCGCATGATCCGCCCGATGGTCTATCTGCCTGAAAAAGAGGTGCGTTATTTTTCCTCCAAGGCAAAGCTTCCCGTCATCAAATCTCCCTGCCCTGCCGACGGCAACACGCAGAGAGAGGAAATGAAACAGCTTCTCGCACGTCTTGACCGAGAGCACAACGGTCTGCGCTACCGTATCTTCGGCGCCATGCAGCGCGGTGAGATCGACGGCTTCAAGGTCGTCGGCGGAATGCAAGGAATCAAGGCGTACGACGAAGAGGAATAGAAAAAATCGCCGCAAAGTATATTGCTGCGCAACATATTTATTTACTACGCAAACGTACTTTCACCAAACGCATCCACTCGTCTTTTTCTATCTGTGGTGAGTTTTAGGGGAAGGG
>JAFTPJ010000068.1 GCA_017463405.1 Clostridia bacterium | reverse complement strand
TACCCTCCATGAGTATTTTCATGGTGGGTCCTGTTTCAATTTGGTTTGTGAAAGTTTTGTTTCTGCGAACATGGATCGATCTCGTTACGGATTGCAGGATTTGTTTCTTCATCTAACAGTTTCCAACATTAGCTCCCGCAAGTTTTGGGGACCCCTTCCCCTAAAACTCACCGCAGATACAAGCAACCAACCGCCGTTGTTCGCACATACATTTGTATGGACCTGGCGTTAGGCGCAAAGCGCCCGACGGTCCTTGAAACGTCATAGAACTCAACAAAATTGGTATAATCCTTATTTTCTCGCACAGCGAACACGTCTTTTATATAACCCCTATCTTGAATTCGCTTTGCGCGACAGCGCCACGGCGTCGGGGTGGGCGGTGTTGAGCCGCCCATTCCGATGCCGTGCTTTCGGGCAAATTTTTTGAGAGAGAGGGGGTATGGGGGAGAGAGGACTTTTTTCAAAAAGTCCTCTTTTCCCCAAAACCTTCCCTCTTTTCCCCAAAAGCCTTCCCTCATTTTCCCCATCACTTCACCCGACGAGCCAGCACCCTGGATTCATCGGGGGTGACGATACAAGACCAATTGGTATGATAGATCACAAGTCCGGGCTTGCCGCCCGTGGGCTTTTTGACGTGACGCACGAAGGTATAATCCACCTCGACGTTCTGTCCGTCCGCGCCCTTGGAGAAATACGCCGCGATCTCCGCCGCCTCGGTGAAATTCTCGGCATCGGGCTCCTCGCCGTTGCAGATCATCACTGCGTGCGAGCCGGGGAGATTCTTGACATGAAACCAATAATCATTCTTCCCCGCAAGCTTGTGCGTGATGTATTCATTCTGTACGTTATTCTTGCCGCACAGCACACGATAGCCGCCGCTTGTGCGGAACTCCGCCACAACGGGCGTCGAGGGCTTGCGCGACGCCGCATAATTTTTCATTCGTGACGCGTAACCCGAGCGATACAGCTCGTCCCGTATCTCGGCAAGATCCGCTGCGGTTTCGGCGTGCGTGAGCGCATCGAACACGCTGTCAATGTACTTCAGCTCGGTCTCACCGAGTGCGATCTGGCGCGTCAGCTCCACCCGCGCGGTCTTGGATTTGTTATATTTTTTATAATACACCTGCGCGTTTGCCGAGGGAGAGAGTCGTCCGTCCAGCTCGATCGTGCAGGTGCCGAAGCTACCGTCCTCGCGATAGTCCTCATAATTCACCAGCTCCGCACGCGTCATGCCGCGGGAAAGCTGATAGAGATTTGCCGTGATCAGATCGGCACAAACCTTGTATTCCTCACCCTTGTCGCAATCGGCGAGCTCGGAGCGCTGCAGCTCCAGCTTGCGGCGAATGCGTGCGTCGGCGTTGGTCAGAATCCGTAACACGTCGGCGGCGCGCTGACGGATGTGCTGCTCGCGGTCGCGGGTGTGGAAGAAATCGTCCAGCAACAGCCCTGCACTTTCATACGGACGCAATACAAACCCCGCACCGTAGTGCGTCAAGGCGCAAAACGCATACTCGACGGGCTTTTCGCCGTCCAGCACCATTGAGGGAGAAAAATTCCCGTTTTTGATCCCATCAATCACCTCAAAGAATGCAGAGTTCAATTTTTCGGGGCGGCATGCGCCGAGCGGCGTGTCGGTCGCACCGCTGGCACGGTACGCAATCTCCCGCGCCACGGCGGATGAAATACCGAGAAAGGTCGACGCAATCCACTTGTCGCACGGACGCTCCGCACCGCCCGCGATCATCAAAGAGAGAAAATGCGCGCCGTCCGCCTCCATCGGGTTCTGCTTGTCCTGCTTCGGCGGGAGCTCGTAGGTCATGCCAGGGAGCACCTGGCGAAGCGACGACGTGGAAAAATCAACGGTATGAAGCACCGAAACAATCTTTTTGTCCTCGTTGGTGAAGATGAGGTTGCTGTACTTCCCCATCACCTCGGCAATCAGATACCGCTTGCAATCAAAGCCCATCTCGTCGCGGGTCTCAAACTCCAGCGTCACCACGCGCTCAAAGCCCTCCTGCCGCACGTCGGACAATCTTGCACCCTGCAAATGCTTACGCAAGAGCATGCACAGCATCGGCGGGGTCATCGGATTCTCCTTTTGTTCGGTCGTAAAGCAGATACGCGGATTGTTGGAACCCGCATTGATCAGCAGGCGCTTCCCTCCCTCGAGGCTTCGCATCTGCAGAACAATCTCGTCGCGCTCGGGCTGAAACACCTTTTCCACCCGTGCACCCAGCGATTTTTCGCGAATTTCCGCAATCACACACGCCAGCATTCCCGCATCAAAAGCCATACTTCCACCTCTTTTTTCAAAACTTCTGAAAAATATTATAACATAATCTTGCAATTTTTACAAGTAAATGGTATAATTATTTTGTTAACAGTTTTAAAATGATTTTGGAGGATGAGTATGAACAGAACCGTGATCGGAATCGACGTTGGCGGAACCACCACGAAAATCGTCGGATTCCGTGAAAATGATAAGGGAGAAAAGGTGCTGATCGCACCCCAATTCGTGCGCGCGACCGATCCGCTGACCTCGATCTACGGCGCATTCGGAAAATTCACCGCCGAAAACGGCTTGGAGCTTTGTGACATCGACCGCATCCTGATGACAGGCGCGGGATCTTCGATGATCACGAACGGCATCTACAATCTCAAATGCGTCTCGGTGCCCGAATTTACGGGTAGCGGCGTCGGCGGGCTCTATCTGTCTGGGCTGGACGAAGCAATTGTGGTCAGCATGGGCACGGGAACGGCTCTCAATCACGCCAAAAAAATGGCGGGCGGCAAATATGAAATCAAATACCTCGGCGGCACGGGCGTCGGCGGTGGTACGCTGGTCGGACTGTCGCGCAAGATGTTGGGCGTGGACACGGTCGAGCACATCGAGCAACTTTGCGCCGACGGAAATCTCGATAACGTCGATCTGCGCATCAAGGATATCTCGCGCAACCGCTCCTATCACGGCATCAACGAAAATCTGACCGCCGCCAATTTCGGCAAGGTATCGGACATGGCAACGAACGCGGATATCGCACTCGGTATCGCCAATCTCGTAGCGGAAACCATCGCCATGCTGTCGATTTTCGCCGCACGTGCGTATCATTTGAAGGACATTGTACTGATCGGAAACCTGACCAACATCGCACCCGTCCGCCACGTTTTTGAAAGCCTTGGAGATAGCTTTGGCGTGCGCTTCCTCATTCCCGAAAATGCGCAGTTCGGTACCGTAATCGGCGCCGCGCTGAACGAGGGATAACGTGGGAGGAACCGCCATGCAAGCATCCTTTTTAAAAATTGCGGATGACCTCTACCGTCTGGACATTCCGTTCGATCATCTTTTCACATCGGTCTGTCTCCTGGACGGTGAGAATCCGATTATCATCGACGCCGCTACAACACGTGCGGACGTGCAATCCCGCATTCTCCCCGCTCTGCGTGCAATGCGCGTCACAGAGCGCTCGGGTACGCTTTTGCTGACGCATCGCCACGGTGATCACAGCGGCGGAGCCCCCTTCCTTTTGGAGGTACTGCCCTCATGGAAGCTCGGCGTGCTCTCTTCCGACAAAAACCTTGGGCGCGTGACCGCGATCCCGCTCGGCGGGCACACAGAGGATTCGATGGGATATCTCGACACGCGAACGGGTACACTCCTGGCGGGTGACGCCTTGCAGTTCTTCGGCGTCGGAAAATACGGTTGCAGTGTCGTGGACGCATCGCTCTACGAGGCAACGCTCGCCCGCGTCGCTTCGCTTGCACCGAACGCCATTCTTCCCTCGCACGATTTCATCGGGGGTTCAGCCGCCGCCATCGGGCAGACAGAGGTCACCGCCCTACTCGACGCGGCACGTATCACATGGGAGGAAATCAAGTCGTTCATTCTCCAATTCCCAACGGATACCGACCCGTTCGAGGTCGTACGTGCGTGGAAAGCGGAGCGCACTGCGCTACCGCCCCTCCCCAGCACCACGGTCAAAGCTGTACGCAAAGCCAATCAATAACACATTCTGCATCAAAAAAATCCTCCCGATAACGGGGGGATTTTTAGCGGAGTCCTCTTCCGTGAGGGGAAGGTCAGCGGCAAGATAGACGAATAAATTATATTTCATAATACGCCGTTGACAAGGAGGAGCACGCGCAACTGTGGCATCCCGATTGTTACACACCTATCATCTTTTGTACACGCAGGCTCCTTCCTGTCAACGGAGTGACGAACGCAAAAGTTTTAAGCTTCAAATTTTCCGTTGACGTCCCCCTCTCGGAGGGAAGCTCCGAAAAAGCGCTGACATCCGTCGAGTTACCGTAGGCAAGGTCGGCAGAACTTTCAAAGCAAACTTCTTCCCAACGTATAAAACACAGGGGTGAGTCAAATGTGCTTGACTCACCCCTGAACCATTTCTATCATTCCCCGAACAGCAAATCTGCGACACGCTGCATATCGGGCGGCATGGGTGCCGAAAAGTTCATTAACTGTTGTGTCCGCGGGTGGACGAACGAAAGCTCGCCCGCGTGCAGGCACTGTCCCGTGATGAGCGCGCGGTGGCGCGCTTCGAATTTCGTATTGTCACCGCCGTAGACACCGTCGCCGAGCAACGGATGCCCCGTGTACGCCATATGCACGCGGATCTGATGCGTGCGTCCCGTCTCAAGCTCACAGCGCAGCAGCGTAAAGGCGCTGCCGTCTGCGTCTCCCCTTCCAAGTACGCGCCAATGCGTCACGGCGTCACGCGAGCGCAGGTCAGCGTTGCGGATGACCGCCATTTTTTTGCGGTCGACGGGATGCCGCCCGATGGGTGCGTCAACCGTGCCCGCGTCTTCGCGGAAATTCCCTACCGCAATCGCGGTATAGATACGGTTGATGTGATGCCCCTTGAGATGTGCGGACAGCGTCAGATGCGTCTCATCGTTTTTCGCCACAACCAAAAGACCGCTCGTATCCTTATCGATACGGTGAACAATACCCGGTCGAACCACGCCGCCCACCCCCGAAAGGCTTGTGCCGCAGTGATACAGCAGTGCGTTGACCAGTGTGCCGTCGGGATTCCCCGCGGCGGGATGGACGACCATTCCGACAGGCTTATTGATGACAATCAGATCGTCGTCCTCATACACCACGTCCAGCGGAAGATCCTGCGGAATTGCCTCGCACGGCGCGGGGGTGGGGAGCATGATCTCCACCGTGTTCCCTGCACGCACGCGGTAGTTTTTCGCGACAGGGGCACCGTCAACGGTGATGCTTCCCTCCTCGATCAGCCTGGATGCCGCCGAGCGCGAAAGCTCACTTCCGTTTGATACGAATTGATCGAGCCTCGCTCCAATCTCGGCTTCCTCGACCTGTAACAGGATCGGCTCGCGCTCCGCTTCATTCCACGCGGTCGTCATCTTCGCTCTCCTTAACGACAGTCTCAACAGGTTCTGCTTGCGGCGTCGGCTTCTTTTTTTCTGCCTTGACTTCCCGGATAATATCCAGAAGCAAGCAGACAATCAAAATGCCCGCGCCAACGCAAACGAAGGAATCCGCCACGTTGAAAATAGCAAAATCAATGAGCGTGAAATCGATAAAATCGATAACGTACCCCAGCCAAATACGGTCGATCATGTTTCCGATGCCACCGCCGATGATCATTGCCATCGCAACCTGCATCCATACGTTCTTCGGACGGTTGACGACAAGATAGATCAGCAGTCCCACAATGGCAACCGTAGAAAGCACCATGAACACCCAGCGATGCTCCTTAAGCATTCCAAACGCCATACCTGTGTTCTCCGCGTACGTAAAATGCAACACATCCTGCCACAGCGGAAAGGACGCCTCGCCCTGCAGATAAATCACTGCCAGCCACTTCGTCAGCTGATCAAGACAGATCACACCCGCGATAATTGCAAGTATTAAAATCATACGTTTCTCCTTTTCTTTTTTGTCGGAACCTTTTTGAAAGGAAGGTATTGCGGCTATATCGTTTCGTGCGAACACGATACATCAAGGCTCTCCTCTCCGTCTCGCTTCGCGAGCCACCTCCCTTTAAAGGGGAGACTTCCGAAAATGAGCCTTCACAATGGAGCCCCCGCCGATGAAAGAAGGCGGCAAACCGCCGTTCTTCACTTCTCTCGATTGCAGGAACCGGCGTCCGGCGTATGTTCGCACACCCTCGATTGTAGAAACCCGGCGTTAGGCGCAAAGCGCCAGGTCCCTACAGGTTTGGATACCATTTTTCGCATAGCGAACATATCGTTTATACCCTATATACCCCTATCTTGAACCCACTTTGCGCGACAGCGCCACGGTGGGCATGAGCGCGTCTCAACAACGCGCTCATGCCTGCCGTGCTTTCGAGCAAGGATTTGGAGGAGAGAGGGGGTATTGGGGGAGAGAGGGCGCTTTTGCAAAAGTGCCCTCTTTCCCCCAAATATATCCCTCTTCTTACTTCAAAATCTCACGGCAACGAGCGCAGATGAATCCGCCTTCGCCGTCGTCCTCGCCCTCGGTGGAAAAGCTCCAGCAGCGGTCGCACTTGCAACCGTCGGCGGGCTCAACCAGAACAGCGAGCGTCTTTTCTTCGTTCACGTACGCACCCGCGGGAGCATCGCAATCTGCAAGCTTCGCGCCCGAAACAATGAACACCGTGGTCAGCTCCGTACCGAAGCTGTCAAGCAATGCGCGCATCTCGGCGTCCTGCGTGTAAACCGTGATCTTCGCCTCCAGCGACTTACCGACCAGCTTGTCGGCACGCGCGATCTCCAACGCCTTCATCACGTCGTCGCGCATCTCGAAGAGCTTGTTCCACTTCTCTGCCAGCGCGGGATAGGTCAGCGCCTCGTCATACGACGGCATATCGTTGAGGAACACACTCTCCTTGTTGTCGGACGCGCAGTGCGGGATCGCCTGCCACATCTCTTCCGCAGTAAAGGAGATCATCGGAGCGAGCAGTCTTACCAAGCCCGACAGCACGAAATACATTGCGGTCTGTGCGCTTCTGCGCGGCTTGCCGTCGGCGCGCCCCGTGTAAACGCGGTCCTTGGTGATATCGATATAGAGCTTGGAAAGCTCGGTGGTGCAGAAATTGTTGATCGCGTGGTACGCCACGTGGAACTCGTAGGTGTCATACGCGCCGCGAACGGTCTTCGTCAGCTCGTTCATCGCGGAGATCACCCAGCGATCGATCTCCTCCAGCTCGTCAAACGGCAGCGCGTTGACGTCGGGATCAAAATCGTTCAGATCGGCGATCAGAATACGAACTGTGTTGCGGATCTTGCGGTACGCGTCGGAAAGCTGCTTGAAGATCACATCGGACACGCGCACGTCGACACGGTAGTCGGAGGATGCCACCCACAGGCGCACCAGATCCGAGCCGTACTTTGCAACGATGTCGGACGGAACGATGACGTTTCCGAGCGACTTATGCATTGCCTTACCCTCGCCGTCAACGACCCAACCGTGGGTCAGAACGGTCTTGTAGGGTGCCTGTGCCTCGCCGCGCGAGCCAACGGCGGTGAGAAGCGAGGACTGGAACCATCCTCTGTACTGGTCAGCACCCTCGAGGTACATATCGGAGGGCCAACGCTGCTCGGGATTGTTCTCCATCACCGCGAAGTGCGAGGATCCGGAGTCAAACCAACCGTCAAGCGTGTCGGTCTCTGCCGTAAAGGTCTTGCCGCCGCATTCAGGGCAAGCAAAGCCCTCGGGCAACAGCTCTGCGGCACTCTTTTCATACCAGATGTTCGAGCCGTTCTCGGCAAAAAGATTTGCCACGCGCTCGATGGTCTCGTCGTTGCAGATCGGCTTTTTGCAGCAATCGCAATAGAACACGGGGATGGGAAGCCCCCAATGACGCTGACGGGAGATACACCAATCGGCTCTCTCGCGCACCATGCTCTTGATACGGTCGCCACCCCACTCGGGTAGCCACTCTACCTTGTCGCACGCCTCAACGGCGGCATCCTTGAACGCATCGACCGAGCAGAACCACTGGGGCGTTGCGCGGAAGATGATCGGATTCTTACATCTCCAGCAGTGCGGATATTCGTGCTCGATCTCGGTGGATGCAAACAAAGCCCCCGTCTCCGGCGGATCGGCACGGAGTGCCTCGTTGGACTGATCGTAGCGCAGGCCCGCGAACTTCCCTGCCTCCGCGGTCTGATCACCTCGGGCGTCTACGGGCCCGAG
>JAFTPJ010000067.1 GCA_017463405.1 Clostridia bacterium | reverse complement strand
TGGACGATATCTTAAATTTCTTCAAAGTGGAATATCTGGAGCTTGAAGTTGTGCAGAAGGTCGCAGAACGCATGACCACACACAAAAAGTCTTAAGGAGGAAAGAGATGAAGAGTGCATTCAGTACGCTGGGATGTCCCGATCTGACGCTTGCCGAGGTGCTGGCGGTCGGTGTGCGGACGGGAATGGAAGCCGTGGAAATCCGTCTTGACAAGCAGGATGCGATGTGCGGCTATACGATAGAAAGTATTGCGGAAGCCGTGCGAATGATTGCCGAGAGCGGATTGAAGATCAGCGATCTGGCGACCGGGGTTTCGATCACGGGCTATGATCAGGCTGCAGTGGAACGGATGGAAAAGTGTGCCGCATTGGCGGCAGCGGTGGGAGCGAAGGGGATTCGTGTGTTCACGGGGAGCTTTTCTAAACCGGGAGAGGCACCGCAGGATGATGCCGACGGTATTGCGCGGACGTTGCTCGAGGGCGCACGGGTAACACGGAAGCACGGTGTGCAGGTATGGGTAGAGACGCACAGCGCCTATTCGACCGGTGAGACGGTTGCGGGACTGCTGGCGAGGGTGAACGATCCCGACGTGCGTGTGATTTGGGATATCATGCATTCGATTGAATTTGGAGAGCATCCGAAAAAGACCGTGGAGTATCTTGGCGATGCGATCGTGCACGTGCACCTGAAGGACGGTCGCGACAAAAAGGATGGCTCGCATTATCAGCTGACGGCGCTTGGCGCGGGGGACGTGGATTTTTGCGAGATCGCCGATGCGTTGGAAACGATCGGATTTGACGGATATTTGTCGCTCGAATGGGAGCTGATGTGGCATCCCGAGTTGGCGGTGTGCTATCGCGACACAGACGATCTGCTAACGGCGTATCGTGCGCTGCTGGAAAAGTGTTTTTGTTGATGGAACACCCTAAAAAAACGGGAGCGTCACATGCATTGCGCATTTGACGCTCCCGTCTTTTGTGATTACGGTTACTCAAAGAGCAGGATGAACACCGTTCCGCCGACCGATTCCGGGCGGGGGATATTGCATTTGTTGCCATAGCAGATGCCGGTGTAAATCAGTAGCCCGTCTTGAAAGCATATGTGTCTGATGGCAAAACAATTTGCGAAGGTTGCGAGTCCGAAAGGAACAACGACAAAACGCAGGAGGTGCGTTGCACCCCCTGCGTTTTGTTGGTGGAGACAGATTTTCCAAATTCGAACCCGAATCATTGGAAACGTCCTCAAGAGAGATCTCATGAGAACGGTCGTTTTTGTAATGGTACGTGATAAGTAATTTGTCGTCGTAGAGGTAAATGCGGTTGATGAAAATGTCGATCAGTTGCTTGCACGCCTTGGGATCGGTGGGGTCAATATCCCGAAAGCGTTTGATGTAGGAAACGATCTGCTCTCTCGTGATGGTCGGCTTTTTCAATTCCTCTTTCCAAAGCTTTTCCTGCACCTCTTGCTTGGTCGCTTCCAACAGCTCCAAACGCTCGCGCGTGGAGCTTGTCAATATTCCCATCTGTATGGCGTTGAGCATGTTCTCAATGCCTTTTTCAATTTCCTTCAGCCGTGTTTTCAGTTGAGGAATTCGTTTATTTTCCTCACCCAAAAGGGAAAGAACACGGTCAGCAATTGTATCAATTAGTTTATCATCCATAATGAATTTGACGGTATGCTCGATCACAATGCGCTCGATCCAATCCTTCTTGACCGCGCGGCGTGTACATCCCGTCTTGCGCTTGGCACTACCGCATTTGTAGTAATAGTGAACGTCACCGTGCTTGCCCGTGCCACTTTCTCCCGCCATTGCCGTTCCGCAACGACCGCAATAAAGCTTGGTGGTGAGCAGATAATCGACCTTTGACAATTTGTTGAGTGCGGGTGTTCGTTGGGACTTTTCCATTTTGCGTTGCACATGCTCAAACAGATCGTCGGGAATGATGCGCGGAATGCCTTCCTTATGAAAGATCTCGTGGAATCGGTATTCTCCAAGATAGCGGCGGTTCTTGAGCATCTTGTGAACGGTGTTGATCGTGATCCCTGTGCCATACCGAGTATTGATGCCGCGCATGGTCAGATCTTTGGCAATCGCGCCCATCTTCTCACCCTCGTCGTATCGGGTAAAAACCTCGCGCACAATCTCGGCTTGTTTCTCGTCAATCTCATAGGTCTGCTCCTTGGTGAGACGGTACCCGAAGGTAACCGTCCCACCGTTGATCTTGCCCTTGAGCGCGTTCTCGGTCAATCCTCGATTGATCTTGATGGCAAGCTCTTGAGAATAGTAGACCGACTGACCGATGAGGATCATTTTGAGCAGGATTCCACTCGGATCGTCGGGGATCGCCTCGGTCGCCGACACGATGCGGACGCCGTTGTTGTTGAGGATTTTCTGGTTATTTGCAAAGTCGTAAAAGTCACGGGAGAAGCGATCGAGCTTCCAAACCAAGAGCGCATCAAATTGTCTCAGATAACTGTCCTTCAGCATCCGCTGAAAATCGGGACGATCGTCGTTTCTACCCGTCATGGCACGGTCGATGTATTCGCCAATGACCACAATGTCATTCTTGCGAGCATATTCGTGACACTCTCGAAGCTGACCCTTAATGCTTTCCTCGCGCTGATTGTCGGACGAATAGCGGGCGTAGATGACTGCTTTTATAAAACCACCTTCTTTCTGTCGAATGCCATTTTATAGCATTCCTCAACGGGACGGAATTTGTCGGGCAGAAAGAAGCGGACAGATTTTACGGTGACGCCGTTCTTCTGTAATCGTTGCAAGCAAGAGATCATCTCAAAATAGCAACGGGACAAACAGGACATCTCGGCAACAAGCACAAGATCAAAGGTTCGTTCCTCGCTGTCCTCCAACAATTGCGCAAGCTCGCGTCGTTCGCCGCGCTCCAAGCAACCAAAGGTGCCGTCGATGTATTCGTCCACGACTTCAATTTTATGCTCCTTGGCATACTTACGACAATCCTCCAACTGATACTGGAATGAGTCTTCCTCGTTCTCGGGCGTATTGTGTCGTGCGTAAATCACTGCTTTCATAGCAGTACCTCCTTGGGATAAATTTTGTTTGTCTATATTATAGTTCGCTTTTGTAATTTTTTGGACAAAAACGGTTTGAAAGTCTAATAATCTTTTTTATTTTCCATGCTAAACGTCCTTAAGATGCCGATTCCAAACCTTACTCCTTTTCTGTATGCCTATCTTCTTCTGTTCGCCCTTCCGATTGAGTACTGTAATACGCTTGAATCAACGGCAGGAGTGCCCGTGCTATCGAATCAATCACATAGTCGGGAATCCCTGTGTCGTTCTTGGGCTTGTTCGGCATGCGGGAATAAGATGACCTCCTTTCCTCTGGAGTTGCTCTTTTAGCCCTTACGGTGTTCTTCAAACTTGCAGTATTCTCGGCATCTTAGTGTATTGTACTGCGCAAGGTTTTTGTATTATTAAAAATTTTGACCGAACCAAATTGATTTTATTTCCTCAAATAGGAATTGATGACCACGCTAATGCGGTTATGCCCGAGCTGTTGAGATAACTGAGCGCAAATACGCGTGTCGTAGCCGCGGACGAATTGGCTTTTGTAGCGCGGGTGTCGGATCGCCTTTTGGTATTCTTTCTCGTCAAGAAAGGTAGAGCGGTAGCCGGCATAGATGTCCACGCCGCGTGATTGATGATCCACCATTTGCTTATACATTTCCTCTGCATACTCGGCTCGTTGGTAATGCGGGTTTGCGTTGGAATCACAGGATTTGATGAGTTGACTAAAGGATTCCCGTCTTGCTCCTGTGACAGAGGCGAACCAAAGTGCCTCTTGGTTGCGAGGGGCATCTGCTGTACTGTTGGCGGTGAGGATGCGGCGGTTATGTACAACGTTCTCCTGCTTGCGTTGTTCGATGCCGAACTGCGAGGGAGTGTAGGAGGTCCCCAACACCTTATTGATCGCGGCGAGATCCTTGGAATGCGTCCATGAGGAATGGTCGCGCCTACTGTCCACAAATCTGCGGATCGTGTCCTCGGTGATCTGATTGGTATCCTTCAGCCCGATGCTCTTGCAGAAGTCGCCAAAGATATTGATCGTGCGGCGGTAGGTATCTGCCGTCTTGATGCTATGGATCCCTTCGTACCGCGCGGAGTTGTAGCCGTTTTGAGTGTCGCGAATGTCTTCGGTCTTTTTCTTTCCGATGAGGAGCTTTTTGTCGAGTATCTTGTTCAGTTGCATTTTGATGTTGATTTTGTTTCGTGACATGATATAAGTCCTTCCATAAAAAAATTTATGGTTTACTATATCAAGGGAACTGACCAATTTATCAGAAAAAACGGTGCTACCAAACTCCGTTCCGAAAAATAAGTAGAGCTTGTCCGCAAAATTTTCGGGGAGATGCTTTTGCAAAAGCACCTCCCCGAACCCCTCCGCAAAACCTGCAGCGCGCCCAGTCCCGGCACGGAGCCCTACGAGCCTGCTTCGCCCCTCGTCGACCTTCCGTGTCACAAGATGTTTATTCGATTGCGTTAAGACTGTAACCACCTTTTCGCCGTTCTCGTCGGCTGGGCTGCTTCAACGGTAAAGACCGATTGAATCAGGGATCTGATGATCAGATCGAAGCGTAGCTAAACCTCTTGACGTGCTCACTTGGAGCATTGACCGAACGTTCTTCTTTT
>JAFTPJ010000066.1 GCA_017463405.1 Clostridia bacterium | reverse complement strand
TTTACGAATTATGAAGAATTGATATATAATATACCAAAAGAATGTGAATCCAATTTTAATTTTTTTGCATTCTCAAAAAAATATAAAAATAAATGTTGTTCATAATTTCGGCAGCGTGAAATCAGTTGAATGCGAGGACAGCACCTCTTCAAAATCAAAGCAACTTGATTATAGCCCAACCACTGTAGAATCTGTCCTTGGTCAGATAGTAAAAAATGGCAGTATCTGGAATATCGGTGACGGAAGAAATTCATGATATATGAAAAATGTTTAATAATAGCTCTTGAAAAAAACGAAAAAATGTACTATAATATATGTATAATAGGTTATTATGTGTATTTTGACAGAAAGTAGGTAGAAAAATGAAATTAGGTATCGTAGGACTTCCCAACGTCGGAAAAAGCACGCTGTTCAACGCGTTGACCAATGCGGGAGCGGAGTCCGCAAATTATCCGTTCTGTACGATCGAGCCGAATGTTGGTGTGGTCACCGTTCCGGACAAGCGTCTGGATTTTTTGTCTGACATGCATCACCCCAACAAGTACACCCCTGCGGTAATCGAATTTGTCGATATTGCAGGCTTGGTCAAGGGAGCATCCAAGGGCGAGGGACTGGGTAATCAATTCTTGGCAAATATTCGTGAGGTCGATGCGATTTTGCACGTTGTCCGTTGCTTTGAGGATGACAACATCATCCACGTCGACGGCAAGATCAACCCGATGCGCGATCTGGAAACGATCAATATGGAATTGATCTTTGCAGACATGGAGGTGCTGGAGCGCCGCATGGATCGCACGAGAAAGGCAATGAAGGCAGATAAGAAATACGGCGCAGAGCTGGCGGTATTTGAAAAGCTGATGGTGGCACTGGAGGACGGAAAATGCGCGCGTACGGTTGAGTTGACCGAGGACGAGGAGGCATGTCTCTACGACACTCCCCTGCTCACGCGCAAGCCTGTTATTTACGTGGCAAATGTCAGCGAGGATTATGCAGCGCAGGAGCCGGACACCGAGGCATATCTTGCACTGAAGGCGTATGCCGACAGCGAGCACTCCGAGATCATTCCGATCTGCTGTCAGATTGAGGCGGAGATTGCACAGTTGGACACAGAGGAAAAAGCAATGTTTCTCACCGACCTCGGCATTGACGAGAGTGGTCTGGACAGACTGATCAAGGCAAGCTATTCCCTGCTCGGTCTGATCAGCTTTCTCACGGCAGGTCCCGACGAGTGCCGCGCTTGGACCATTCGTAAGGGGACCAAGGCGCCCAAGGCAGCGGGTAAGATTCACTCGGACATTGAGCGCGGATTTATCCGTGCAGAGGTACTGGCGTTTGAGGATCTTGTCAAATACGGCTCGATGAATGCCGCAAAGGAAGCGGGCGTTTTGCGCAGTGAGGGCAAGGAATACATCATGCAGGACGGCGATATTGTATTTTTCCGCTTCAACGTATAATATAGATTTAGGAAGAAACTTTTCGAGAAAAGCTTCTTCCTAACGCTTTTTATGGTATTGATTTGACAGCGGAGTCATCCCGTCGATCGGTTTTTCGGATAATGGTAACAAGCGGAACAATCAATATTCCGCAGGCAAAATTGCTGATTCCGTGAATGATATCCCATGGGAGCCCCGCGACGATCCATGAGATCATCGCCTCGAAGCTCATACCAAACAGTAATGCCTGTGCCGGTGCATACAGCGTTCCGAAAAGAAAGCCGTGTAACCCGCAAAGCACCATATAAATGATGGGCGCCAGCCGCCTCGGTAGTTTTTTGGGCAAAAGCATCGTCATTCCCCAAAGCACCGTCCAGATATAGAGGTACGGAATCCACCATGTGGCAAAACCCGCGTAGAGTCCGTTCGCAAACACATACAAATAAATCGGAATCAGCGCTTTGGCACGGTACACCAAAGTAAAGGTGATCGTAAAGACCCCCAACAAATGGACGTTCGGGATAAACTCCATCAGTATCTTGGAGGCGAACATCAAGGCTCCCAGCATGGGAAACACAACGATGTCCCGAATGGTAAGTTTCACTTTTCTACCTTAAAGCTATAAGTTGCGCCTTCCTCGATATCGGTACTGTCAACACCGGTCATCGCGTATTCACCGTTGATATAGAAAGCCCAATAGGTGCCGTCCACATCGTAATCGGCGGTGATGCCGTTGACCTTTTTGACGTAGAGCCCGTACGTTTCGTTCTCACCCTCAATCAAGCCCTCTGCAAGAAGCGCGTCACCGACGGTCTTTTTATCGGATGAAACGGTAAATGTCGTCTCGTTTCCCTCTGCGTCCACCACGATAAAGGTGAAGGTCTTTTTCGGGGTTGCTTCCGTTCCGGAATCGGTTCCTGCGGTAGTATTCTGTTCGCTACCACCGTTGTCATTGCTCTGTTCGTTACAGCCGAATGTAAACAGTGCCACAGCCGCAATCAGCACGATACAAAGGACGAACGACAGAATTTTTTGAAATTTTGTCATGTTCATTGTTTTTTCTCCTTATCAGATTGTTTTTCCTCCGAACCGGCGCCCGCAGTTCATGCTGGAGGGTTGTCTGATGTCGGGTATTTCGACTCGGTACGGTCTTGTTCCACCTTCTCGGATCTCTCCAATGGCTTGTCGCGGGATGCGGCTCCCGATAGGAACGAGCTGTTTTAATGTACCTCACGGCGACGGGCTCGTACAGGACTCTCACCTGTTTCCCCGACCATCTCCTATATTATAGCACTTCGAAAATCTCTTTTCAATGGATTTTTCAACATTTTTTTGTACTTTTGAATTTTTTTATTTCAAAAACCCAACCTTTTCCTCCGTTTTTGTGTCTAATCTGTAGCAGCTGCAAACAAAAACAAAACGAACAACAGAAAGAAAGGACAAACAATGATCTACTCCGAACAAAACGACAGCACCTTGGTCGAGCGGACTTTACTTGGCGATGAGCAGGCATATGAAGCATTGGTAATCCGCTATCAGCGTGCGGTAATCGCGGCGGCATACGGTATTACACGCGATCATTATCTTGCCGAGGATGCAGCACAGGATGCATTCGTATCCGCATGGATGAAGCTGGATTCCTTACGTGATACGGAAAAATTCGGCATCTAGGTCTGTCGCATTTCCCGCAACCGTACCAAAAATAGCAACCGTGCCAAAAATACGGTCATGCGCTTTCGTGATATGCTCAACTATGAGGATTTGCAAAACACAAAGCTGATGGCGCAAGAAAACTTTCCTGCCTTTCTGTTGCCGTCTGAAAAAAACGAACAGCTTCAAAGCGGCATCCAAAAGCTTTCCGAAAAGGTACGTCGGGTGATTCTGATGCACTACGCGGAGGGGCTTTCCCTCGCGGAAATTTCCGAAAGGCTTTCCGTTCCTGTGGGAACCGTAAAATACCGTCTCCACGCAGGTCGTGAGAAGCTGCGACAAGAAATGGAGGAACCTATGAAAAATAACGAAACCTTTACAGAACGTGTAATGAAAAAGGTGGAAGAAGTCCAGCAGTGGCGGCTCAAGGATGACAAACGCGGATTTGAGGCGTTTTACCGCGAGGTGCTCGCCGACATCGATCTGCTTCCCGAATCCGAGCAAAAATATCACGCGCTTGCCGACGTCCTCAAATGTGGCTTCTGGTGGTGTAAGGGGGAGCGGAGCGACGAGATGATCGAGCGCATCCGTGAAGCAGCTGAAAAAGGCAGAAACGAGGACGCGCTGATCCTCATTGCCGCGCGTGAACACGACAAGCTTTCCGGCAAGGAAAAAATCGACTATATGCTGAACCAACAGATTCCCCGTTTACATGAGGCGGGCTACAAGCAGGTGGAGGCGTACGTATGGTTCTGGCTGGGCGTAGAATATCTTGACAGTGCACAACGGGAGGAGGGATTACAGGCGTTTGAAATGACCAAATCTCTGCTCACTCCCGCCGACGTGTATTATGCGAATGCAATTTCCGCAATTGCATCCGCCTCGGATTTGCAAGCGGATGAAATCAATCTTGATGATAATATGGCGATTCGCGTTTCCGCAACCGGAGAGGAGTACCGTATCATTGGTGGAAAGCTTCGATTCTGGTCGCAGCCGGGCTTTTCAAGAGGTAATTTTCATCCAACGGTTTATGATGCCGTATTTTACTACGCATCCCGATGCGATTCCACCTTTTATGATTCCAATATGAAGCTCGGAGAAACAATGACAGGCTCTGACGGCACCACGCTGACCTTTGCGGAGGACCATACAATCGCAAATACCGCCACAGGTGTGTTTTACGGCTGTCAGCGCTGGGAAACACGCTCTCCGCGAGGCTCGGTTTCCAACGTATGGTATAAGCCGAATATCGGCATCGTACGTCTGGAACGGCGTTTCAAGGAAAAAACCTCTGTTATCACACTGAAAAGCTATCGGATCACCGGAGGCAGTGGCTTGATTCCGTTTGCCCCGGGCAATCAATGGGAATATGATTTGGGCGATGATTTTAATCCCGCATATTTTGATATTCACAACCGTTTTGAGGTGACATCGTTTGTCGGTAACACGGCGATTTTATCGGGCTTTTCCCTACTTCGCAGAACTGGAGTGGATGAGGACAGCTGGGATGCCGTGATGCGGATGGCACGACAGAGCTATTGGGAGCGCACCCCCGAAAGATCAATTCTGCGCGACGTTTCCAAGTGGCTTGCACGCGCAGAGGAGCTTGCCGCAACGCCATATCAAAAGACGCACACCCGTGTCGCAAACGAGGTCATGCGCCGCATCCTGCGCACGGACAAACGCTTTTTGCCGGGCCGAACACTTGTGAACGCATGGAACTTCTTTGTTTGCAATTCAATTGTCGAGTGCGATGGAAAATACACAACGGATGATGACAGAGCGTATTCCTTTGAATGGAAAACACCTCGTGAGCTCAAATATGAAAACGGCGGCTATGCGCTGTTATATAATTTCATTTATGATATTTTTGAAGATGCTTTGGGATGCATGTGGA
Source organism: Clostridia bacterium (assembly GCA_017463405.1). Lineage (GTDB taxonomy): Bacteria > Bacillota > Clostridia > Oscillospirales > CAG-272 > UMGS1865. Next base: position 14,142 of record JAFTPJ010000066.1, on the reverse strand, counting down.
GCAACCGATGGACGGTCGGTCACAAGGAAACGGTCAATGGCTACAATTACACAGACACTGATGTAACAACCGAGTTTTCGATTGAGGAAGGTGGAACCGTAACAACGGCTGCAGGCGTGTTTGAAAATTGTTGGCTGTTCCGTCTGGAGACCCGTGGAGTGGAGGGTGGTTGGCGCTATCGCGGCGGCAAAATGGAGTACTGGTTTGCTCCCAGCATCGGCATTGTGCGCGCAAACCATTATTACAACGACGACACGCAGTGTGCGACATACGATCTCGTATCCTACGAGGGCACGGGCGAGGGTTACTTCCCCATCGCCGACGGCTTGGTGCGCAATTATGAGGCGATAGGCTTGACCGAGGAGTTTATCGGCGGCGCAGAATATGTGTTCTGCCGCCACGACGACGGACAGATGATGCTTTTGCAGAATCAGATCGGTCTACGCAATATTGAGTGGAATAAACCACCGGTTGATTGACAATATCGGAAAAGTATGCTACAATAAACATGTCGGAAGAATATGGGAGGTACAACCATATTCGGAGGATAAATTTTAAGGAAAGGAGGCGTCAATGTAAATATGTTCATTCAAAACCGAAAAGGATATTTTTCGTTCGCCTCAAAGGAGCTTTATTCCCATTAATGGGGTAATCTTTTGGCGTTCGTAAGATCTCCGCCCGTTTTGAGGCGCATTCGCAGGAATGCGAATGCGCCTTTTTTAGTCTAAAAAAGGAGATTTTGCTTTGCTGGACATGGAACTTTTGGGCCGCAGACTTGCCGATCTGCGGCATCATTCGGGACGTACACAACGAGAAATTGCAGAGTACGTAGGCGTTTCTATTCAAGCATTATCAAAATGGGAACGGGGGCTCGCCTGCCCCGACATGCTGATTCTGGATGAATTGGCTTTGTCACTTGGGGTGGAAATCAGCGATCTGTTTTCCAATCAAATCAAGAAAGGAGACGAATCCGAATGAACGATTACAAAAAATACATCAATTTTTTCAAACAAAACGAGAACGTAGGAACAATCGGAATCGGAATACTTATCACAGCAGCTTTTTCTCTGTGGATCGGATGGGCGTATTCTTATTATCTTTACATGCTTGGAATGCCCTTACTGATCGTTGGCTTTGCTGTGTTTCTATACGGAAATATCGGGCGCATTCAGGAAAGCGATCTGGATGACCAAATCAAAAAGAACACCGACGCCATCACTTTTCCAAAGACAGAAAAGCGCATTTCCACACGGGATAAAAACAGCTACGAGCTGCCTATAGAAGTATTCGAGGGCTACATATTCGATAATGGTTTGTATGTCAAACGCCGTAAAAACGGTTCATATATTTCCACGCGCTACACCGTTTCGAAAATGCAGATCACGAACGATGCATTTCAAATCAAGTCTCACACCTTTTCTTTTGTTTCGGATGACTCCGAGCAGCTTGATCTATCGATTCCCTTTGATGCTATCGAAAAAATTGCACTTACGCAAACAGAATGCGAATGTCTTTGCGGCAAGAATCCAATTCGTCTGCAAAACAGCTTTTTGGTGATTACCTATGACGGAGAAAAAACGGTGTTTCTTCCCCGCGCAAATGATTATTATGCCGAAAAACTAATCGAAGATCTCAATCGTAAGATTGGGGTGAAATAATCAAAAAAGTCTCAACCATGGTTTTGGTTGAGACTTTTTTGATTGCTTAAAAACAAGAATTTACCACGTTGCGCAAACGAGGCTGATAATAGATTTCCTGCGGGTTGAGCATGTGATGTGCGTAGAAGTAAGCCAAGTGACGATCGGGATCGACATGAAGCGTACCGCCTGCAGCACCGCCCCACGAGAACTCACCGAACGAGCCGTTCGAGCCGCTTTTGGCGCGGTCGGTCATCGTCATCACACCAAAGCCATAGCTATGCCCGATGTGTGTCGCCCAGCTGTCAAAATCGGTACGGTCAATCGCGGGATCACGCAGATGATCGGCGCGCATCAGATCGATGGTGCCGGAGCCGAGAATCTGCGCGCCCGTTTTTCCGACACCGCCGTTTGCCAGCGCATTGCCGAATTTTGCATAATCTTCGATGGAGGTGATGATGCCCGCACCACCACTGTCATATTCGTTGCCAAACACAAGGTGATTCTTTTTGCCGGGATTGGCAACCTTTCCTGTATCAGAACGCAAAAGCCCTGCCTGCAAAAGAACCGCGTCGGTTCCGTTTTCCACATCGTAACGATAATGCTGTGCCATGCGCGCGTTGATCTCCTCGGTGGCATGGTAGCAGGAATCCTGCATATCCAACGGCTCAAAGATGTTTTCCTTGACGTAATCGCGGAATTTCTGCCCCGCAATGACCTCAACGACTGCCGCAAGAACGTCCAAGCCAAGACTGTAGACCCATTTCTCACCCGGATGCGCGCAAAGCGGCTCTGCGGCAATGCAACGTGCAACCGTAAGGGTATCCATACGTCCGTTTGTCAGTTCCATTGCACGTTTTCTCCAAGCTACGTTCAGATTCGTATTATAATCAAATCCACCCGTCATCGTCAAGAGATGGCGCATCGTGATCGGACGCTTGGCGGGAATGATTGCACCGCTCTCCTCACGTACGGTCATTTCACGGAATTCGGATATAAAATTGCTGATCGGATCATCCAAAAGGAATTTTCCACGCTCGTACAGTTGGAGTGCCGCCACAACGGTCAGCGGTTTAGAGCAGGAATAAATATGGAACAGTTCCCCGCCTCTCATCGGGATTTTATTCTCCAGATCGGCATATCCCGATTGATAGGAAAACACTTGCTCGTTATCCTTATAAATCACGATGGAGTTTCCCGGAATGATCCAGGAGGTCAGATGGTCCATGAAATTTTTAACATTTGTAAAATCCATAGTTGTCTCCTTAATTGATATCAACGATTTTTTTGACCTCCGAGAGGTCCTTGATGTAAAAATCAACCTGCGCTTCGGGAAACAGATGATCCGCATCCCAAAGACAACCGTACATTCCCGCGTTCATTCCTGCGTGCGCATCAATCGGGCGGTCGCCGATCATAACGCAGGATTTCGGATCAAAGCCGAATTTGTCCAGAAAGAACAGCAGTGCATCGGGCGCGGGCTTCATCGGAAAGCCATAGGAGGAATCGAGAATAAAATCAAAGCAATCCGACACCCCCATATTTTCCAGCATCTCCTTGACAACAGGTCCCGTATGCGTATACAGATAGCAATGCTTTCCCTGCTCTGTTGCCGCTGTCAACAGCGCCTTTGCCGCGGGGAAAATTTGAAATTCGTTTCGGTGAACCACCTGCAGCTCATGGAAATCATCAACAAAGGTTGGGTAATCGCAAACATCCTCGCATTGTGCCGCAACGTATGCATCGTGCATCACCCTTTTGGAGGCACGGTAAAGCTCGTCATCGGTGCAGGGAATTGTAAATCCTCGTTTTTTTGCGGTTTTGTGAAAGAATTGCACAAACAAGGGATAAGAATCGGAGACCGTACCGTCGAAGTCAAAGATCAGATGATCAATCATCCCGTCTCTCCTTTTGCTTTACGTCTCTGTCGGAGAGCGGCAGCTCCTGACGGTTGAAAAACGATGTCCATTTGACGTCATGAAGTCCCAAAAGATACGCCACGCCGCTGACAATGATTGCGGGAAGCGGAATCAGAAAATACATGAACCAACAGGAATTGAGCACCACACCGCCAACGGAATTGGCAAGGATTCCCGTATACATTCCCTCAAGGAACAGCGCAATACACGACGCCACGCCGCCGATGGAATTGATGACATCAATATCCACAAAGGTTGCAAGCGTGATCAGAATCGCAAACAGGAAGTTGAGGGAATTGGCACAAAGGGAGATCAGAAAGCCGGTCCATACATTGCCCTTTTGACTTCCCGTTTCCACCGGTACTTTATTTCTGTAGCCGATCGCCCAGGCGTTTGTGTACAGGAGAAACAGATACAGTAGGATTGCCGCAACGCTTGTAACATTGCGCAGTGTATCGTTGTCCGCGAGCCCCGCTGTAAGAACCAGGGAAAAGCCGAAAATGGCAACGGCAAACTGGTTCAAAAACATTTTAACCATGTCATAAGAATAATTGCTGAAAAAACGTTTCATGAAAACACCTCTTTTAATTGTATTGTGTTTATTATATCGAATAAGCAAAAAAAAAGCAACCATCGAACTCAAAAATTTACAATTTATCTACTAAAATAACAAGATATGTTGTATAATAAAGGTATCATTTCATCGGGAGGTCCTATGTCGAATATCATTTCCATTGAAGAATTTTCATCATTGATCCAGGAATATGCCTCCTATAAGCTGACCATCCAGGGATGCTCTGCCAAAACGGTAGAGGAATATCTGTTGGATCTGCGCACCTTTTTCCGCTATCTGGTTGCACGCGAAAGAGGGATTCCTTTTGATTCCGAAGAATTCTTTTCCTTGGATATCACCTCGGTCGGACTTGCGCGATTGGAAAAGATACGCGCCGAAGATATCTACGAGTTTCTTTATTACACCAACAACACACGTGATAACAAATGGTGCGCTCGTTCCCGCAAGCTCTCCGCCATTCGTTCGCTTTACCGATATCTGGTCAATAAGCGCCACTATTTAGAGTACAATCCAACAGTCGACATTGACTCTCCCAAAAAAGAAAAAACGCTACCCAAGGTCTTGACGCTGGATGAATCCATGCGTCTTTTGGAGACTGTGGAAAAGGATACGGAATCCAAGTTCCGCACCCGTGACTATGCCATTCTGACGCTGTTTCTCAATTGCGGAATGCGTCTTTCCGAGCTTACAGGTATCAACATCAACGATATCGACTCGGAGCTTACCTCCCTGCGCGTCATCGGTAAAGGAAGTAAGGAGCGCATCATCTATCTGAATGATGCCTGTCAGTATGCGCTGACCGAGCATCTGATCGAGCGGGTAAAGCTCACTCACACAATTCCAAATGAAAAGGCGCTCTTTCTCAGCAGATTGGAAAAACGAATCAGTGTCAAAACCGTACAAGCAATGGTTTACAAGTATCTGAAGCTTGCAGGATTGGAATCCAAGCAGTACTCCGTACATAAGTTGCGTCACACTGCAGCCACGCTGATGTATCAATCCGGCAACGTGGACGTGCGCGTACTCAAAGAGATTCTCGGTCATGAGCAGCTCAATACCACGCAGATCTATACGCACGTCAGCAATACGGATATGGAGCGCGCCATGATGCAGAATCCGCTGGCGAACCGAAAAAAGAAAAAAACAAATCGGTAACCGAAACAAAAAAGAAAGACGAAATATAGATACGGTAACGGCTAGGGCTGTGCGTGATTGCGGTTTTATCAGTGCGGCGAAAATCTCCGCGGGATTCGAAAAACGATGTCCGAGATGATTCGGCTTACAATAGATTGAACTATATTGATGCACGCGGAAATATCGAACGCACTATGATTCTACCGAAACATCTTTGGTCGGTGGATCGTATTTTAAGTTTGCGACAGACGGAAGTATAACGGAATCCCCCATCTATTACTGTCATAGCATAAGAGAGATATAATCATATGCATAAAACGGGAGTGCTCCAACTTGCACAATTGCAGTCAGTTGTCACTCCCGTCACTTTGTTTTTCTGCTTTTACACCGTTTTTCTTTTTGACCAAACGATTCCAATGGTCAGACATGCAAAATACGATGCTATGCAGATGTATACGAACAAATTACCGATATGCGAATATAAGGTCGTATTGGTTTTTAACTCCACATCCGCGACAGCATAGCCCTCAGTCAGCGCATCTACCCATGCCAGATGCACACCTTTGTCGGTAATCACGGTCGAAATTCCCGTGTTACCGGAACGCACAAGATATCTTCCCGTTTCGATCGCACGGAGCATTGCCTGCGCTTCGTGCTGATAGATCGCGGCGGAATCGTAGAACCACGAATCGTTACTAGACAGCACCAGTAGCTCTGCACCGTCGCGCACGCTATCAAGCGCGAGCTCCTCGTAAATCGAATCAAAACACAAAAGTCCTCCGATGCTTCCCCATTCGGTCGTTTGCAATGCGGAATCCGCACCCGCTACCAGATTGTTATCCATTACATCGGAAAATTCCGCAAGCGGTGGAATAACCGCTAGGATCAGCTCACGCATCGGAACGTATTCACCGAACGGAACCAAATGACGCTTCAAATAAATTTCGCTTGAAAACGTACCGTCCGGCTCAATTAGATAAAGAGCGTTATATTTGTTGCTATCCTCGTCCCGATATAACGCGCCCACCAGCATCGTAACATCGTACTCCCTTGCAAGGCTCGACAGATAATTGCAAATATACGTATTATCATTGAGCGTATATGGGAACGCTGTTTCCGGCCAAACGATCAGCTCGGCACCATCTGCCACTGCCTGACCGGTCAATTTTGCATATATCTGTTTGGTTTCTTCAAGAGTTTTGCTCGTCCAAATCTCGTGAGAATTGATATTCCCCTGTAATGCGGCGATACGAACAGTGGTATCTGATTCTGTTTTGGCGTCCATCAACACGATGCCCAACAGTAAATTAGAAAGCATGAGCGCCGCGGCTACCGCCGTACATATGATCGCACGGCGGACATGCGCACGGTACAAAATCGCATATGCAAGAAAACCATTGACCAATAAAATCAAAAAGCTGACAAAATAAGATCCAAAAAGCGATGCGGTTTGGAGCATCGGCAAATAATTTGCCTGCCCAAGACAAAGTCTTCCCCACGGAACGCCTGTCCAATGTAAGGTCGAGGACCATTCAAACACAACCCAGAGCACGGAAAACGAAATCGGACGCAGCCACGGGAGACGGCGAAGCAGCTCGGTTCTATGTAAGAGCTTAAACAGCAAAAATATCAGTCCGCCCGGCAAAGCCTGCAAAATCGGCAAGCCCACCCAGCCTGCCGTAACAATCACTACGGAAGAAAAGCGATCAATCCCGACGGAATCCAGCGGGTGCAGATATAAGAACCAATGATAGTTTACAAAATAAAAGACGAAAACGGTCAAAAAACCATACCAATACGCTCTTTTCGGACTGTATTTTTCGCTTCCGCACACACGGTAAGCACCGATGAATATCGGGATCATTGTCATCCATTCCAGAAAACCGACCTGCGGAAAAACCAAGGTCAGTCCCGTCAGTAATGCGCCGATCAACAGGTACGGTAAGGAATACTTGCGGATATCCTCTTTCATGCTTCCTCCTTTACGAAAAATCCTTCAAAAACCAGATCTGCCCGCGGTCGATCTCAAACTGCTTTCCCTCCAGATATTTGAGCGTACCATCCCGTTCGGTTTTCTTGAATTCCAATCGGAATGCGTACAGCGCCTGATATTTGTACCCCTTTTCGCGATCAGCGCGGTTCACGCCGTATTTTCCGTCTCCCAGAAGCGGGTGTCCGATGTGCGACATATGGGCACGGATCTGATGGGTACGTCCCGTTACAAGCTCAATCTCCAGAAGTGAATTACCGTTTTTCTTCTTCAATACGCGGTATTTGGTAATGATCTCCTTGTATCCGGGCTTCCGAACGTCGGAAATATCCACTATATTTTCGGCACTGTTCTTTTTCAAATATCCCTTCAGCGTCGCGGATGCGCGCGCGGGAATTCCATGGACCGCACAAAAATAGCTTTTTCGCATATCGTCGTCACGGATCTTTTCATTCATTTCCCGCAACGCCTCTGCGTTTTTTGCTGCAATCACGATCCCGCCCGTATTGCGGTCGATGCGATTGCAGAGCGCGGGAGCGAAGGACTGCTCCTCATCGGGATTGTACTCTCCCTTTTGTGCCAGATACGCCTTGACGTGCATAATCAAGGTGTTCTCCGCCGCCGCTGTATCTTCGTGAACCAATACCCCCGGACGCTTGTTTAGAAGAATAATATTTTCATCCTCGTAAACAATATCCAGCTTTGGAACGATACGAAACAGCGCACTCTCATCGTTCTCGGGCGAGAAAAAGAACTCATCGCGGATAAATAGCTGAATCTCGTCCCCCTCACAAAGCATATAACTTTGCTGCGTTCGCGCGCGGTTGACCTTGATCTTTTTGGTGCGGATGTATTTATACATTAACGACATCGGCAGTCCCTTGACCGCTTTGGACAAAAATTTATCCAGGCGTTGCCCCGCGTCGTTGTGCTTGATCTGAATAATCTGCATGGATTGCGATGGCGGGGAAACCTTTGATAGCTTCCCCGCGCTCCTTTTCGTTTAGTGTTTAAAGCGTTCCGAAAATACGGTCACCGGCATCGCCAAGTCCCGGAACAATATAGGCATGCTCGTTCAGATGGTCATCCAGTGCAGCTGTATAGATGTCCACATCTGGATGTGCCTCTTGCACCTTTTTCACACCCTCGGGAGCGGCGACCAGACACATAAATCGAATCTGCTTGCATCCCCTGTTTTTCAGCAGGGTCAAAGCATCGATGGCAGATCCACCCGTTGCAAGCATCGGATCGATCAAGATCACGATCCGCTCGTTGATGTCGGGCGGAAGTTTGCAGTAATACTCCACCGGCATATGTGTATTCGGATCGCGATAAAGACCAATATGCCCCACCTTTGCCACGGGAATCAGGCTTTGCAAGCCGTCAACCATACCAAGACCGGCTCGTAGGATCGGAACGATAGCAAGCTTTTTTCCGGAAATCATCTTCGCCTTCATTTTTGTCAACGGTGTTTCGATGCTGACCTCCTCCAGCGGCAGATCACGCGTCAATTCGTATCCCATCAGCATCGCAATCTCCTCCAAAAGCTCGCGAAAGTCCTTGGAGCCCGTTTTTTTATTTCGCATAATCGAAAGCTTGTGTGTGATCAGCGGATGATCCATAACGTGAAGCATGCTCATTTTATTCCTCCTTGGCACACCAAAATCCTTTTACAATAACATTATACAACCGTTTTTTTGCTTTTTCAAGTACAAATTGCAAATTCTGTGTGATTTTTTGTGATTTTTTATTTACATTCGGAGAAAACCGTGGTAAAATAAATACAATTACGTTTGAAGGAGTCTTTATGTCTTATTCTGAACACACGGTCGGTATCTATACACTCGGCTGTAAGGTGAATCAATATGAATCCGAGGCAATCGCTGAAAAATTTTCATCGTACGGCTTTTGTGTACAGCCTCCCACCCGTTCCTGCGATATTTACGTGATCAATACCTGTACCGTCACTGCGGAATCAGACCGCAAGGCGCGCCAGTTCATTCGCCGTGCAATCCATAAAAACCCGAATGCGTACATCCTCGTCACGGGTTGCTTCTCGCAAACCCAACCGGAGCAGATCGCGGAAATCCCCGGAGTCGATTACATCTGCGGAAATGCCAATAAGCTTTCCGTCGTGGACGCGGCACTCCGTCTTTGCGCATACGGACACAAAAACAATCTCCCCGAAAAGGAGACAGTCCCCCCCGACAGTTGCGGCTTTGAGAAAATGAAAATTTCTCATTTTGACCGTACTCGCGCATACGTGAAGATCGAGGACGGCTGTGAGAGCCATTGCACCTATTGTATTATTCCCGCGGCACGCGGAAAAATTCGTTCCAAGCGTCCATCCGATGTACTTACGGAGGTGCGGAATCTGACAGACAGCGGATGCCGCGAGATTGTTCTGACGGGTATCGAAACCGCCTCCTACGGGCGTGACCTTGACGGGTATGATCTTGCCGATCTTTTGTGCGAGATCGACCGCATCCCCAATATCGGAAGAATCCGTCTCGGCTCGCTTGATCCGTCTCTGGTGAAGCAGGATTTTGTAGACCGCATCGCACGGCTGAATTCCCTGACACCGCATTTTCATATCTCCATGCAAAGCGGATCGGATCGGATTCTTGCGCTGATGAAGCGTAAATACAACACTCGCATGGCTTTGGAGGGGATGGCGCGCCTGCGGAAAATGAATCCGGAGATGCAATTTACAACTGATATCATCGTAGGCTTTCCGCAGGAAAGTGAGGAGGATTTTATGCAGACACTTCAATTTGCAAAAAAAGCAAAATTCCTGATGATTCATGTTTTCCCTTATTCCAAGCGACAAGGAACTGTTGCGGCAGAAATGTCGGGACAGATTCCAGAGAGCATCAAGCACGAACGGGTAAAAATTCTCACCGCACTGCAATCCGACTTACGGGAGGAGATTCTGCACTCCTGCATCGGTAAGACCGTCGAGGTGCTTTTTGAAAGCTATGAAAACGGAATTGCAAGCGGACACACCTCCAATTTTATCGAGGTAGCATGCCCGACTCCTTGCTCGCTTCATGCAAAGCTATGCCCCGTCCTGATCCAAGGCGTCGAATCGGGACGCTGTGTCGGCAAGTTACTTATCTGATCGAAAATTATTCAATGAGAAAGGTATTATTCAAATGAACTATCGCGGCGTGATACGTAATTTCAGAAATCTGAATCCGGATCAATTTCCAAAGCTCAAGGAAGATCTGGAGCTCTCCATGCATGACACAGTGCTCGCTTATTGTGTCTCGCATTATCAAAAAAACGAGCTGCGCGATCCCTATATCGATGAATTGCGTATGCTGGATCGTCTTTCCGTATTCCTGAATGAGGATATCAATTCGCTGGTTCCGACAGAACTGTTTACCAACGATGATTTTGTGGCACAAACCTATGCGGATCTGATCGAAAAGAGAAAAGCCGTTAATCCGAACGCTTCATATCCCTGCACACTGACAGAAGCCGCAAGATTGGCTAGCATGTATCTTTTTCGGTCCGGAAAAAGCAACGCACTCCGTGCAGCTTCCCTGATTCCGGAGAACATGACCGACAATTGCTTTTTCCCGAATCGTTCCTGCATTTCCGCCCCCGAATCCGCCTATCGACTGCGCGTGCTTCCCTTCCATCCCTCTACTCCCCAAAAAGGAGATCTGCTGCTTCTGCTGACACCAAGAGACCATCAACCGCCGCTATCCTTTCAAAAGCAGACAGAAGAGCTGTTGGACTGCAACGAACTTCTGCCGTATCTGAAGGCGGTCTATACCGTACGTCACGGCGGATTGTTGCGTGAGTTGTTGGAAATTACCAACCATTTATGGGTCGATCTTTCCGCTTTTTCTCCGTTGCGCATTCCCCTTCCGATGACCGTTCTGACCGATCAGTATCATGGATGCCGTATCCTGCGGATCGCAGAAAGCGCGCTGTCCGATACGCTGAAAATGATCAAGGAGCGCAATATCAATGTGTGCACGTTTGCGCAGATCACAGACGACGCCAAGTATACGTTTTCCAGAGGACGCGAGGAAACATTTACGGTTAATCCGCAATTTATGCGCCTGCTCTTCCGTTATAAGGAAATTTCCGTCAAACTCCCCGATGAGACAAGAGTACCGATGTCTCCGATTCGTCACCGCGCCGTAACCGAGCGGGCATCAAAATATCTCTCCTCCGCTGACTTTATCAATCGGGACGATGCCGTGACGCTCAACGGCGTCGCATGCGCCGCGGCATCCTCGTCTCCCCGACAGGCACTTTTCAAATCTGCCGTTTATACAGCGCTCGCTCCTGTTTTCGCACTTTCTGCCTGCGGAATCGATTACAGCGATCAGCTCTTATCGATCGGTATGGAATTTCCCAAAAATCATACCGATCCGACCGTTGCGGGAGAATGCGTTTCGGAAATTCTCGGACTTTACCGTGTGCAAGCCGAGCTTGGTCTCCCTGCACAAGCCATATCCTTGCATACAAACGCCGAACTCACGCATCCATCCATCACCGTCTTTTCCGTTGCCGAGGGAGAAGCTTTGCGCGGAAGCTTTTCCGATAGCGGGCACTTTGTTTATTGCGTTTGCCCGCAAACGGAGACAAACGGATTGCCGAGCTTTTCCTCCCTGCGTCGACTGATGACGCGTCTGACACAGCTCGGTCGCGAAAAAGCAATTTGCGCCATGCGCGTGCTGTGCAATGAAAGTGTAACGCACGGACTTCAGTTAATGCGCCACACCTATTCTTATCGTCTGTCCGATTCCGAAATCGCATCCGAGGGAGCACTCCCGTTTGCAATCCTTTTGGAAAGCGATCGCAAACTTGAATTTCGTCAGGTCGCAATCACCGCCCGATGCAATCCGCAACCGCAGAGCATCCCGTGTGAGCTTCCGAAACTGTCCCTTGCTGCCAATCGCGCTGACATGCCGGAGATTACGCTCCTTTCCCAAAAGAGCGACAGCGATGCGCAAGCCTTGGCGTCTCTGCTGTACGCACGCGGTGCGACCGTTCGTTGCTTTGTGGGAACCGCACCGGAGATTCCGGAGCTGGCACGCTCCATTCTGTGCTCGCAGGTGTTCATTCTTTGCAAAGGACAAAAACTCCCGCAGGATGACCGTGTTGCGTTCGCCTTGGATACCTTGAAGCGCGCGGGCGGATGTGTAATCTCTTTCAATACTACTGTCGATCCCTCGTTTATCGGGCTTCCTAACGGAATCAGCGAGGAGATTCTGATGAAAATCTGTTCAAAATAAAATAAAATTGCAAAAATGTAAAAAAAAATCAAAAAAACTCTTGCAATTTTGAAAAACATATGATATAATTATTAATGTTGTGAAGTAAACGAAGAGCCGTACTGTGTCAGTGCGGTAACGAGCATGTATTTAGGAGGTGTCAAAAATGGCAAAATGTTGTATCTGTAGCAAGGGCGTTGTTTTCGGTCAGAACGTTTCTCACTCTCACCGCAAAACCAACAGAACATGGAAACCCAATATTCGCAAGGTAAAGCTGGAAGGCAGCAAAGCAATCTACGTTTGTTCTCGTTGCCTGCGCACCATGAAAAAGGCTTAATTGCCAGTGTGCAAATAAAGTAAGGCAGACACGTCGTGTCTGCCCTTTATTTTCATAAGGAAAGGAGGACAGTATGCTTGCAATTCTTGATTGCAGAACGCCTGTCGAAGCGGAAGCGGCACTGATTGAATTCGGTCATTCGACCTTACGCTTACCGCCACATCCTCGCCTGTCATCTCCCGTAGCATCGCATCCGGATATGCTTCTTTTTTTCGCGCCGCAGGCAATCTATTGTACCGGAAGCTATGCGAAAATCGCCGAGCAAGAGCTGCTGAAGATTTCGAAGCATTTAAAAAAAGAAATCCGAACCGTGTCGGAGGACTATTCAGACAAATACCCGAAAGATGTTTTGCTGAATGCCGTTCCGATCGGCAAGCATCTTCTCTGCCATCCGTCAGTAGTGGCATCGGAGCTGGCAGAATGCTTTGCCGACTTCATCTTGCCTGTTCATCAAGGATATACCAAATGCTCGGTTCTGCCCATCGGAGATCGTGCTTTGATCACATCGGACGAGTCGATCCATTCGGCGGTGTCGCGCGCGGGAATGGATGTGCTACGCATTATGCCGGGACACATCCGTCTTGATGGATACGGTTACGGGTTCATTGGAGGATGCGCAAGCTTCTCTCCTTATCAAAAGACAGACACGATATATTTTTGCGGAGCCCTGTCATCACATCCCGATGCCGCAAGCATCACCGATTTTTGCAAACGGCACGGATATCAGATCCGATCGCTCGGAAGATTTCCGCTCACCGATATCGGGACTGTATTTCTGCTTTAAATTACACACAGGAGTTATAAAAAATGGAAAAGAAAAAACTGGACCGCATCAACGAGCTTGCAAGAAAGTCCAAGACGGTCGGTTTGACCGATACGGAAAAGTCCGAACAAAAGGTATTGCGAACTGAATATCTTGCGGAATTTCGAGCCAGCTTTACGGGAATTTTGGATCATACCGTCATCCAATACCCCGACGGCTCCAAGCAATCGCTTCCCGAATTTCGCGAAGCGCATAAGAAAGAAAAAAACTGAAATCTTTACGCACAGAAATCCGTACAAAGGTCTTTACAAATGCCGCAAAGTATGATATACTAATATAATAAAGGAAACAATGCGGAGGACAGAATGAACGTTGAAACAATTGTATACACCTCCGCCGTTAGCGAAACCGAGGATTGCGGAGCAAATCTGGCGCGTGAAATACTCCGCGATGTCTCCCTCCCCCATTTCATTGCGCTCTACGGTGATCTCGGGGTCGGAAAAACGGCGTTTGTCAGAGGATTCGCCTCACTCATAGCGCCGCAAAGCACG
>JAFTPJ010000065.1 GCA_017463405.1 Clostridia bacterium | reverse complement strand
CTCCTTCCGCTTATGCTTTTACAGTGTCGTGAATGAACACAATGCCGTCCTTGGCACCGGGAATGGCACCCTTGATGGCGATAAGATTCTTCTCACTGTCGATTTTAACAATTTTCAGATTCTGAACAGTGACCTGCTCGTTACCGTACTGACCTGCCATCTTCTTATTCTTGAAGATTCTCGCAGGGTCGATAACACCCATGGATCCGGACTGACGGTGGATCGGACCGATACCGTGTGTTGCACCCAGCATATGCAGGTTCCATCTCTTGATTGCACCGGTGTAACCGCGGCCCTTCGTCATACCTGTAACGTCGACCTTGTCGCCTGCGGCGAAGGTATCGACGGTGATGAAGTCGCCTACGTTTGCAGAGCAGTCATCAAGGCGGAATTCCTTGAGGTGCTTCTTCATGGGGACGCCCGCTTTTGCAAAGTGTCCGATTTCGGGCTTGGTCAAATGCTTTTCCTTGACTTCCGCAAAGCCAAGCTGCAAAGCATTGTAGCCGTCCTTCTCGACGGTCTTCTTCTGTGCGACTACGCACGGACCGGCTTCGATAATGGTTACGGGAATGACGTTGCCGATCTCATCAAAGATCTGGGTCATACCGATTTTTTTACCGATAATAGCCTTTTTCATTTTGTTTTTCCTCCTGTAAATTATTGGTTGACGCGCACAGCGCCAACATGACTTACAAAGTTACCGATCATTTTCGACCTTTCGGTCAACAACTCGGCTGTTGTCTTTGTTTTGGTGTGTGTTTGGGGTGCTTGATATTAGATTTTAACCTCAATCTCAACACCGGCGGGGAGCTCTACGCTCATCAGCGCATCCACAACCTTCTGGGACGGCTTGATGATGTCAATCAGTCTCTTGTGCGTGCGATACTCGAACTGCTCACGGCTATCCTTGTACTTGTGGACCGCGCGAAGAATCGTGATGATCTCCTTTTCGGTCGGAAGCGGAATAGGACCGGAAACCTCGGCACCGTTTCTGGTTGCAACCTCAACAATCTTCTTCGCTGCGGTATCAATCAGAACGTGGTCGTAGCTCTTGAGTCTGACTCTGATCTTCTCTTTTACTGCCATTGTTTTTGCCTCCTTATCAGATTTCGCTCGTCTGCGGTACCCTATTATATAATGAATGTAGGCATTCGTCCGCAGGTCGCGTTTTTGCAAGGCAGGCATCACCACAACACTGTTCCGCGTGTTTCTTGATGCTTCTGAAAAATGCGGACTTTGCACGCACCATCAGCATCTGGTACGGACAAATTCCGGAAAATCAAGTCACACCGAATCTCTACGCGTTCCGCAGATCATGTTACAGTGAACACCTTTCGCCCGGTTCAACGGACATACTCCACGAAAATTCCCTGTCTGCAGCGTCCCGCAACAGCAACCTTTCGCTTCATCGCATATCAAGCCTATATATTTTACCATAAATCGCTTAAAATTGCAAGAACTTTTTATCGTTGCTTTTTTAGAATTTACGCGCATTTCAAGCATTATTATTGTGAATACTGTACAAAAAATCACCAAAAGCACAATCAAAAAGCTATTTTGGGCAAATAGTCATATTTTATTCAAATTTATGTTATATAATAATATAGTATAGTGTCTAAAAATCAAAGGATTGAGATTGGTTATGAAAAAACAAGCGCTTTCCACCATATTCAAGTATGCCTTCCTTGCATCAACTGCGGCTTCCGCCATTCTGCAAACGGTTGCCATGCTTTTGTCCTACGACCCCAATGCCAACTACTTTCTGATGAACGCGCCGCTCCCGTATGTCGCCACGGCGTTTGCCGTTCTCGGTGCCATCTGCGGCGTCCTGTTTTCCGTATATCATACCCCGGCGGCAGAGGATGCTTCGCCTTTTTCCGGCTCCTTGCTACCGTCCCTCCCTGCCGCTCTCGGTATGCTCGCATGTGCCGCGCTCATGCTCCTGTCCGACGGCGGAATGCTCGCAACCATTACGGCGCTCTTGCTGTTCCCGGCGGCACTCTATACGCTCCTTTGCGGAACCGCCGCACAAGTGAAGCAGGCACCCGTGCTCGCTCTTCTCGGATTCACCGCAGTCATTGCTTGCGCACTCATGAATGCACACTATTATTTCGATGCTTCCCTAGAGATGAATGCTCCCATAAAGGTTACGATCCAGACGTCGCTTCTCTTCGCCATGCTTTCCTACACCGCCGAGCTCCGCTATCTGCTGGACAGAAAAAAACCTCGTCTGTTCCTCGCGCTCTCTATGATGACAGTTGGTGTCTCCGCACTTCCCGCTGTATCGATTCCAATCGCATTCTGCTGCGGTATCATTTCCCGCCTCGACTGTCTTGCAGGTGCGCTCCTGACACTCGGAATCGCAATCACCACTTTGCTCCGTGTCTGTCATTTGCTTTCCGAGCAGAAAAAAGCATCGCAGGCGTGTACCGCGACGGAGGAAACGACCAAAGCCGCCGACATCCCAGATCCTGAAACCATCCCCGGAAAGGAGGAACATGAAGCCGAATGAACGCCAATATCCGCATCCAATGGTTGCATAAAAAGCTATCCATGAAAAGCTATCCCAACGCACAGCGCCTCGCCGAGCGCTTCGGAATCTCGCACCGTCAGGCACAGCGCGACTTTGAATACCTGCGTCGCGAGCTCGGCGCACCCGTGGCGTATGACAACAGCCGCAAGGGATTTTACTATGAGAAATCCTACGTTCTTCCCCTGCTTCTGACCTCCGACAACGACGAGCTTTACATTCCCGAGGTATTCAACGTCCATTCCAGACAGGAGCTTGGCGCGGACGAATCCATCATCCAGATGCAGATCCCCTATTCCGCGACGGTGGAAATCAAAAACAAGCTCACCGCACTGGAGTTGAGTAATTACATCGTCGCAAAAGAGCCACACGACCGATACGTCTGCGAGTTCCACAGCATCGAAAAATTTTTGGCAATCCTGCTCTCACTCGACGCAGACTTCCGTCTGATCGAGCCTTACTGGCTCCGCGAGCGTATCCTGCGCCAGGCAAAGCGCGTGGTCTCAAACAACGAGAATAACGAAGCGTAAGAGAAAGGCACACCGTCTTTCTCTTTTTTATGAAACACAACCCCTTTATCATTCCGGCTTATAGGTTTTTTTCAAACACCAGCGTCGCCTGAATACGGTCTCCGCCGAGAAATCCCTTGCTACCGCCATTGGTCGTAGAAATCGTATGAAGACGGTACCCCTTCGCCGCCTGCTCGTTGATCGACCTTTCCAATTCAAATAGATTGCGGGATCCGTGACCGAGAAATTCTTCCTTCAGCACCACCTGTAAAACAACGTACTGCATAACATCCTCCTGCAAATATGATACTTTAAGGCAATACTGCACAAATCCGACGGTGCCATTACGCCGTCGGAAATTTCGTCAAACAAACCAAAATTCATTGACAATAGTGGATCTATTGTCAATGAATTTTGTGCAGGTTGCCGGAATTTATGCAAACAAGTATGCCGTCGCGTTTTTGTGCGGTGTTGCCTTAATATCTTATCACCATTTGAATACCAGTATGCATCAAGGGATACCGCCCGGCATAGGCAGTATCCCTTGATTGATTATTTCAGCTTTTCCAGTGCGGCAACGACGCCCGCAAGGTTCTCCCGATACTTTGCAAGTTTCGCTCTTTCCGCGTCAACGACTGCGGCAGGAGCCTTGGCGACAAATCCTCCGTTGGCAAGCTTCTTGGAAAGACGCTCAATCTCCCCCTCCAGCTTCTTCTGCTCCGCCTCCAGACGCGCGCGCTCCTTCTCGATGTCCACCAGATCGGACAGCGGTAGGTAAACGGTCGCGGAATCGGTGATGATCTGCACGGCGTTATCGACAGATACTACGTCATCGGAAAATGTGTTCGCCACGGTCACGTCGGACGCAGACGCCAGACGGACGAAAAATGGATGCGTAGACGCACCGAAGGACTCGGGATATGCGGTCGCGATATAGACCTTCGCCTTGCGGGATGGAACAACGTTCATCTCGTTGCGACGCAGACGGATCGCCTTGATTGCCGCGATCACGCGTGACATCTCCAAGGATTCTGCGGGATAATTCAGTGCATCGTCCATCTTCGGATAATCGGCAATCACGATGCTCTCCGAGGCATCCGCGCCATGCGGAAGTGCCTGATAAATCTCCTCTGTGATAAAGGGCATAAACGGATGCAACAGCTTCAAGGTGTCTGTCAGCACGTAGCACAGCACGTTCTGCGCCACGAGATTGCCCTCGCTTCCCTTGTCGGAAAGGCGGCTCTTTGTCAGCTCGATATACCAGTCGCAGAAGATATCCCAGATAAAATCGTAAATTGCACTCAATGCCACACCGATCTCGTAGTGATCCAACGCCCCCACCACAGTAGCAACCGTCTTGTTGTATGCGGTCAGAATCCACTTGTCCTCTGCCGCAAGCTTATCAGCCGCAGGAATCTTCACCTCGTCAATCGTCAGATTCATGCGTACAAAGCGGGATGCGTTCCAAAGCTTGTTGGCAAAGTTTCTCGCCGCCTCCATCTTCTCATCCGAGAAGCGCATATCGTTTCCGGGAGAGTTACCCGTGGAAAGTGCAAAGCGCAAAGCGTCCGCGCCGTACTTGTCGATGACCTCCAAGGGATCGATTCCGTTGCCCAGCGATTTGGACATCTTTCTACCCTGCGCGTCACGCACCAGACCGTGGATGAATACGGTGTGGAAGGGCTCCTTACCCATCTGCTCAAGCCCCGAGAAGATCATGCGAGCAACCCAGAAGAAGATGATATCGTAGCCCGTAACAAGCACACTCGTAGGATAATATTTAGCAAGATCGGCAGTCTTTTCGGGCCAGCCCATCGTTGAGAAGGGCCAAAGAGCCGAGGAGAACCACGTGTCAAGCACGTCGTTTTCCTGATCGATCTTGTGGCTTGCACACTTGGGACATGCGGTGACATCCTCGCGCGAGACAGTCATCTCGCCGCAATCGCGGCAGTAGAATGCGGGAATGCGGTGACCCCACCAGAGCTGACGGGAGATACACCAGTCGTGGACGTTTTCCATCCAGTTAACGTAAATTTTGGAGAAGCGCTCCGGCTCAAACTTCACGCGACCGTCGCGAACGACCTCCAGCGCGGGCTTTGCCAGGGGCTCCATCTTGACAAACCACTGATCGGACGTGATCGGCTCGACCGTGGTGTGGCAACGGTAACAGGTACCGACGTTGTGCGCGTGCGGAACGGTCTTGACAAGATAGCCCTCTGCCTCCAGATCCGCAACCAAGGCTTTGCGCGCCTCGTAGCGATCCATGCCTTGGTATTTTCCGCCGTATGCGTTGATAGTCGCATCGTCGTTCATGACCTTGAGCACGGGCAGATTGTGTCTCTGACCAACCAAAAAGTCGTTCGGGTCATGTGCAGGCGTGATCTTCACACAGCCTGTACCAAAACCAATCTCTACGTATTCGTCTGCAATGACGGGGATCTCTCTGCCAACCATTGGCAAAATCAGCGTCTTGCCGATCAGGTGCTTGGTTTTCTCATCCTCGGGGTTGACCGCAACAGCGGTATCACCGAACATCGTCTCGGGACGCGTGGTAGCAACCTCTACGTAGCCGTCCTCGCCCTTGATCGGATATTTGATATGCCAGAAAAATCCACTCTGCTCGGAATACTCGACCTCTGCGTCGGAGAGCGCCGTGATACACTTGGGGCACCAGTTGATGATGCGGTTTCCGCGATAAATAAGGCCTTTTTCGTACAGATTCACGAACACCTCACGCACCGCTCTCGAGCAGCCCTCGTCAAAGGTGAAACGCTGACGTGTCCAGTCACAGGACGCCCCCAGCTTCTTCAGCTGCCCCGTGATGCGCGCCTCGTATTTATCCTTCCACTGCCATACACGCTCCAGAAACTTCTCGCGCCCGAGATCGTAGCGGGTAAGTCCCTCCTCCACGCGCAATCTTTCCTCGACCTTGATCTGCGTCGCAATGCCCGCGTGATCGGTGCCGGGAATCCAAAGCGTGTTGAACCCCTGCATTCTCTTGTAGCGCACCAAAATATCCTGCAGCGTCTCGTCCAACGCGTGACCCATGTGCAACTGCCCCGTCACGTTGGGGGGCGGAATGACCACGGAGAAATGCTCAGCATCGTTTTTCACATCGGGCGTAAAGTATCCTTTTTCGCACCACGTCCGGTAAATTCTGTCCTCAAACTCTGCAGGCGCGTAGGTTTTTGACAGCTCATTGTACTGATCCATAACAGACCTCCTGTATTTGAATAATCTTGATTTACGATTTCTTCGGCAGCAAAAAACAAAAATGCCTCCCGTCCTCATCAGGACGTGGAAGCACGCGGTACCACCTGATTTCATTCCGCCGCAAGCGGAATGCACTTTGATCCCGATAACGGTGGGTGCCGTCGCGGACTACGTGGGCACACGCCCTTTCTCCCCCGCGATGTTCGGAAGTGACTTCCGCTCCCCCGTGTTAAGGACTTTCACCGACCGACCTCTCTCTGCAAACCGAAAAAAGCGTACTCCTCTTCGTCATCACAATTATAAATAGTATAACATAAAAAAACGGACTTGTCAATGAATTTTGCAAATATTTTCAAAACGATTTGCAAAAGTCACAACAAGTCCGTTTCACTCAAGTCTGCAATGCGTTCTCCAAAAGTTCCAATGCCCGCATCGCGGCGGCGCGTCGAACCTCGGTACGGCTTGCACCGTTAGGAGCGGAAAAGCGCTCCCTGTGCGTTCCCGCCTTTGTGGAAAGCGCGATATACACCGTTCCCACGGGATCCTTCTCCGTGCCGCCAGTAGGACCCGCATAGCCCGTGGTGGAAAGTGCATAGGTCGTATGCAAGCGCTCCCGCACACCGCTTGCCATTGCCCCGGCGCAGGTGGCACTGACCTCGCTCTCGCGCTCGATAATCGCGGGATCAACGCCCAACAAATTCATTTTCACCTCGTTGGTATAGGTCACACAGGCACCGCTGAACACCACTGAACTTCCTGCAATATCGGTCACGGTCTTTGCAATCAAGCCCCCCGTGCAGGACTCTGCCGTTGCCAGTGTCTCGCCGCGCGCAGCAAGCATTCTGACAACCCGTCCCGCGCTCGCGCGCAAGGCGGAGGAGCTCGGAATGTTATTCTGTTTCATGTCTACCTGTCACTCCAATTCAAATGCGCCTGTATAGAGCTGATAATACTGCCCGCGCTCCTCAATCAGCTTCTCATGGCTTCCGCGCTCGATGATGCGTCCGTGATCCAGCACCATAATGACATCCGAGTTGCGCACAGTGGAAAGGCGGTGCGCGATCACAAACACGGTTCTGCCCTTCATCAAGGCATCCATGCCCTTTTGCACGATCGCCTCGGTACGCGTATCGATGGAGGAGGTCGCCTCATCCATAATCAGTACGGGAGGATCTGCAACGGCGGCGCGCGCAATCGCAATCAGCTGACGCTGTCCCTGCGACAGATTCACACCGTTACCCGAAAGCTCGGTATTGTAACCGTCCGGCAAACGTGTGATGAAATCGTGCGCACCCGCCAGCTTTGCCGCATTGACGCACTCCTCGTCGGTCGCATCCAGCTTTCCGTAACGAATATTGTCCAGCACCGTTCCCGTAAAGAGATTGGTCTCCTGCAGAACGATGCCGAGCGAGCGGCGCAGGTCGGATTTTTTGATCTTGTTGATATTGATGCCGTCGTAGCGGATCTTGCCATCGGCGATGTCGTAAAAGCGGTTGATCAGATTGGTAATTGTCGTTTTTCCGGCACCCGTAGCGCCGACAAACGCAACCTTCTGTCCAGGCTCGGCATACACGCTGACATCGTGCAGTACGGGCTTGCCCTCCTCATAGGCAAAGTCCACCTCGGTCATGCGCACGTCCCCCTTCAGGGGCTGATAGGTAACCGTTCCGTCCGCGTGCGGATGCTTCCATGCCCAGTGCCCTGTGTGAACGGCGCTCTCCTTGATACTGCCGTCCACCGCGACGGTCGCGTCGATCAGCGTCACGTAGCCGTCATCCGCTTCCGGAGACTCATCCATCAACGTGAAAATACGCTCCGCGCCCGCCATTGCCATGACGATGGAGTTAATCTGCTGGGAAACCTGATTGATATTTCCCGTAAACTGCTTTGCCATACCGAGGAAGGAAACAATAATGCCCGCATCAATCACGGTAATGCCCGTAAAGAGACTCTGGATCCCGGGATTCGGCACACCTCCGACCAAAAACAGACATCCCACCATCGCTAAAATCACGTACAGCACGTTACCGATATTCATGATGATCGGTCCCAACATGTTGGCATAGGAATTTGCACGGTATGCGTTTTCGTAAAGCTCGTTGTTCAATCGGTCAAAGCCCAATCGGCTTGCATCCTCGTGGCAGAACACCTTGACAACCTTTTGACCATTCATCATCTCCTGCACAAAGCCCTCCTGCACGGCAACCGATTTCTGCAAGCGCATGAAATACTTTGCCGAGCCGCCGCCGAACACCTTGGTCACCACCATCATCAGAACGACACCGGCAACCAACAGCAACGTGAGAAATAAGCTGTAGTACAGCATGATGAAAAAGACACTGACGACGATCACACCTGCGCGGATCAAGGTGGGCAACGCCTGCCCGACCAGCTGACGGAGCGTGTCGATATCATTGGTATAATAGCTCATGATATCACCGTGCTTGTGTGTATCGAAATACTTGATAGGAAGACTTTGCATCCCCGCGAACATCGTCTTACGCATCTTTCCGAGGAAGCTTTGCGTAATTTTCGCCATCAGTTGCGTCTCCAGCGTCACGGCAATGATTGAGATCACGTAAAATGTAAGCAGAATCATCACCTTCGGAACGATCAGATTTGCCGCCTCGTCCCACGTGCTACCAGCCTCCCAGCTGATGGTAATGGCATTGGTCACCTCGCGCACAAAGATCGCGGGGATTGCCGCCGTAATCGCCGAAAAAACGATACAAACAATTGACAGAGGAATCAATACGGGATAATACCCGAACAGCATTTTGATCACGCGCGAGAGCACTGCTCCGTTGAGTTTTCGCTTCATCGGAGGATGATTATTCTTCATTTCCGTCACCTCCGTTCGTTTGCTGCTCATAAACCTCACGATAGATCGCCGAGGAGCACAGCATCTCCTCGTGCGTTCCCACCGCATCAATTCTGCCGTTGTCCATCACAAGGATCAGATCGGCATCCTTAACCGATGCGATACGCTGAGCAATGATGATCTTGGTCGTTTCGGGAATATAGGAGCGAAAGCCCGCGCGGATCATCGCGTCGGTCTTTGTATCCACGGCACTCGTGGAGTCGTCAAGAATCAGGATCTTCGGTTTTTTCAGCAAGGCACGCGCAATACAAAGGCGCTGCTTCTGTCCTCCGGATACGTTCGTTCCCCCCTGCTCGATCATGGTATCGTATTTCTCCGGGAAGGACTGCACAAAATCATCCGCCTGCGCAAGACGGCAAGCCTCGATCAGCTCTTCGTCGGTTGCATCGGGGTTACCCCAACGCAGATTTTCCTTGATCGTTCCCGCAAACAACAGATTCTTCTGCAGAACCATCGCGACTGAATTGCGCAGGCTTCGGATATCATAGCTCCGCACGTCCACGCCGCCGACACGGACACAACCCTCGGTCACGTCATACAGACGCGGAATGAGCTGCACGAGCGAACTCTTGCTCGAGCCCGTGCCGCCGATAATACCGACGGTCATACCCGAACGGATATGCAGATTGATATCCGCCAGCGCAAATTTTTGTGCCTTTTCGGAATATTTGAAGCTCACGCCGTCAAAATCGATCGATCCGTCCGTCACCTGCATCACAGGATCTTCCGGATTTTTCATCGACGACGTCTCATCCAGCACCTCACAGATACGCTTGGCGGATTCGGCGGACATGGTGAGCATGACGTAGATCATGGACAGCATCATCAGGGACATCAGAATCTGCATACCGTAGGTCAAAAGCGCCGAGATGTGACCTATCTTGACACCGCCGATGCCATTGATCGCCATGAAGGAGCCGAGCAAAAGCACGACCGTCATGTTGAAGTACATACAGAAATTCATCAAGGGAGTATTGATCGCAACAATACGCTCGGCACGAGTGAAATCGTCGCTGATGGAATCCGCAGCCGCCGCAAATTTCTTCTTTTCATACTCCTCTCGAGAAAATCCCTTGACCACACGCATCGCACGCACGTTTTCCTCGATCGACTCGTTCAGCCGATCGTATTTTTTGAACACACGACGGAACGCGGGCATCGCCTTGCGGCTGACAATCAGAAGACCGATTGCCAAAACGGGGATCACCACCGCAAATGTTGCGGCAAGCCAGCCGCCCATATACGCCGCCATCGCCACCGAAAAAATCAGCATCAGCGGACTGCGCACCGCGGTTCGGATCAGCATCATAAAGGACATCTGCACATTGGAGACGTCGGTGGTAATACGCGTTACCAGAGACGAGGAGGAAAAACGGTCGATATTTTCGAAGCTGAAGGTCTGTACCCGCTCAAAAATGTCGTGGCGCAGATTTTTTGCAAAGCCGGCGGATGCGCGTGAGCAGGTAAAGCCCCCCAGGGCGCCGCAGGCAAGCGAGCAAACCGCCATGGCGATCAGTACTAGACCGACCTTGACGATGTGCATCATATCCAGATTCGCGCCATCGGTCTGGATACGGTTAATGAGAAATTCTGCGGTGATAAACGGAATCATCGTCTCGATCAGCGCCTCTCCCACCATCAGAAGCAGAGTCAGGATTGCGGGCCGCTTGTATTCCCGAATACAGCCCGCCAGTTTTTTTAGCATAGTGTTTTCAATTCTCCCTTTCTTATCATCAGTTAAAATCATATTGTAAATTATGTATAGTATTTTACCACAAAATGCCGTAAAAGTCAACAACGCAATTATTGAAAAAAACGCTTTCTGAAAACTGATTTTTGTGAATCCTGTTCACTTTCATTTCTTTGATAAAGCAACTATTTGCGCGTAGCGAAAATATCCTGCTCCGCACTTGACAAAAGTGCGGCGACTATGCTATAATTTCCGTGAAATGCAAATGAGAGGAGACTGTACCGTGCGTTGCAATCAATGTCCCAGAAAATGCAATATCAACCGCGAAGGCGGCACGCTCGGCTTTTGCGGTGTTGGAAGCGGGTTTTCCGTCGCACGTGCAGCACTGCACCCGTGGGAGGAGCCACCCATCAGCGGGAGCCTCGGCTCGGGAACAATCTTTTTCAGTGGCTGTAATCTGCGATGCGTCTTTTGTCAGAACTACAGGGTCAGTCATTCCGCAATCGGTACGCCTATGTCCGAGAAGGAGTTGATCCGCACCATGCTCTGCCTGCGAGACGAGGGGGCGCATAACATCAATCTTGTCACACCGTCGCATTACACACAGCAGCTCGTCCGCGTGTTGGAGAAAGTTAAGCCAGACCTCGGCATCCCTGTGGTCTGGAACAGCGGCGGCTACGAGTCGCTCGAATCGCTCCGCATGCTTGACGGTCTTGTCGACATCTATCTTCCCGACTGCAAATACCTCTCTTCCGAGCTCTCCGCCGCCTATTCCGCCGCACCCGATTATTTTTCAGTCGTGCTCCCTGCACTGCGTGAGATGTGCCGACAAAGCGGACGTCCGCAATTCGGCGGGGATGGGATGCTCTTACGCGGTACCGTCGTGCGCCACCTCGTTCTGCCCGGTTGCAGACAGGATTCGATTGCACTCTTGCACACGCTTGCCAAAAGCATCGGCACCGACCGCTTCCTGCTCTCACTGATGTGTCAGTACACGCCCGATTTCGCACAGCACTGCGCACACAGGAATCTGCACCGCAAGCTTACGTCCTTTGAATATCAAAGTGTCCTTGATGTCGTCGCGGAGCTTGGCTTTGAGGGCTTTTCGCAGGATGCGTCTTCCGCAACGGCGGCGTTTACACCGAATTTCAGTGAAAATTGATACAAGCAATCGTACGGCGGTTCAAATGCGAACAGACATTTGAACCGTTGCGCCGTTTTTTTCGAAAAAAGTCGATCGGTTTATCTTGTTATTTTCGCAAAAATATGATATACTGAATACAGAAATCTCACAGAAAGGAGCGATGTGCCGATGAAATTGATTCACTGTGCGGATCTGCATCTCGATTCCCCGATGGAATCTAACCTTTCCCCGGAAACAGCGCGGGAACGCAAAAGCGAGCTCCGTGCCGCTCTCGCACGCCTGATCCGCTTTGCCGACGATAACGGCGTCGAGGCAATCCTGATTGCGGGCGACCTGTTTGACAGCAACCATATCACCAAAAGCACCGAGAAATACGTGCTGGAGTTGATTACAGCGCACCCCGACATCCGTTTTTTTTATCTGGCGGGCAATCACGATCGCGGCAGTGTTCTGAAAACAGCAGAACCCCGTCCGCAAAACCTTTTTCTGTTCGGCGACGGCTGGACAAGCTACGATATGGGCGACGTGACAATCACGGGAAGTGAGCGCCCCGACGGTGATACGCTCACCCTCTCCCCCGACCTCATTAACATTGTAGTGCTTCACGGGCAGGAAACGCGCGGAAACGGTGCGCAAAAGGAGGACATTATCCGCCTCGGAAAGCTCAAGAATAAGCACATCGACTACGTGGCGCTAGGTCACATTCACGAATATCGTTGCGCAAAAATCGATGAACGTTGCGTCGCGTGCTATGCGGGCTGTCCCGAGGGACGCGGCTTTGACGAATGCGGTACCAAGGGCCTTGTGCTCCTTACAACCGACGGCAAAAAGCTAACTCACCGCTTTATTCCGCATGCAACGCGCGAGCTACATGCGGTCAGCTGTGACATCAGCGACGTGACCTCCCAGCTACTTCTGGAGGAGCGTGTGATAAAGATCACCGAGCACATCCCATCAAAGGATATGGTCAAGCTGGTGCTTTGCGGTACGGCGTCCGCGAATACCGTGTTCGATTTCGTACGCCTGCGCGGAATCCTCGCGGAGCGCTTTTACTTTGCCAAGCTCAAGGACGAAAGTCGTCTTCAGATCCGCCCGGAGGATTACCGCAACGACATCTCGCTCAAGGGCGAGTTCGTGCGTCGTGTGATGGCATCCGATCTGAAGGACGACGAAAAGGAGCGCGTGATCGCTTGCGGTCTTCGCGCACTTTCGGGAGAGGAGCTTGGATTATGAGGCTGATTCGGTTACATGCAGAAAATTTCGGAGCGTTACAGGATTATCGCATGGAATTTTGCGATACGCTAAACGTTTTACATAAGGAAAACGGTTGGGGCAAGAGCACACTGGCGGTGTTCGTCAAGGCAATGCTCTACGGTCTCCCCGCCACCTCCAAGCGCTCGTTGGACGAAAACGAGCGCAAAAAATATACACCGTGGCAGGGCGGTGCCTTTGGCGGTAGCCTGGAATTTGAAAGTGACAAGGGACGCTTCCGCGTCGAGCGCTTTTTCGGTGCCAAGGAAAGTGGGGATACGTTCGCGCTGTATGACCTTACCACGAATAAACCGAGCAATACCTATACGGAAGCGCTCGGTGAGGAGCTGTTTGGCATCGACGCCGACGGCTTCGAGCGCACCGTCTACCTCTCTCAACGCGATGCACAGCCGAAGGGGGAAAATAACAGCATCACCGCAAAGCTCGGCAATCTTTTGGACGATGTGGATGACGTTGGCAACTTTGACGATGCCATGGCGGCATTGGATAAGCGCAGAAAACACTACGTGCTGACGGGAAACCGCGGACGCATCGCCGAATTGGAGACCGAGAGAAACGAAAAGCGCGCCGAGGTGGAAAGATTGGTGCGCACACGCGATGCTATGGAGGCATTGGAAGCCGAACGCACCGCCCTTCTCAGACAGATCCGCACCGCAGAGGAGGCGCTGGAACGTGTCAGGACAGATGTACACCGCGCCGGACGCCTGCGTGAGCGTGACGTCCTCCTGGAGCAAAAGCAACAAATGCTCTCGGAATTGGAGCAATTGGAGGAGCAAAGAAAGGTGTTCGAGCGCTCACTCGGCGGCAATCATCCGACCGACCGTGAGCTATCTGACCAACGCAGATTATCTGAAGCATTGCGTGACGCAAAGGCGCGTCTGGATGCACTCCCCGCTCCCGATGCATTGGTCGTGACCGCCGAAATACTCCCCCGCGAAACGGTGGAAACGCTCCCCGACGACGCATTGCTCACGAAGCTGACCGTAGAAAACACGCGTCTGCAAAATCTTTGTCACCGTGAAGAAAGCCTACTGACTGTAAAAAAGGCAATGACGGGAGAAGGCGAACGCAAGTTCCCCACGCAGGAGCAGTTGGACGCCGCCTTTGCATCGGTTGAACGAGCCAAAAAGCTCCATGCGGATGCCGATGCGCTTCTTACAAGCTCCCCCAAAAAAAGCGGAGCTCCGATTTTCTCCCTGTTGCTCGGAATATTGGCAATTCTACTCATTGCCGCTGCATTTTTACCGATGCTTGATGCGCCTTTGGATGCGCTGTCAATCGCCGTAGGCTGTGCCGTCGGTGCACTCGCCATCATCCTCTTTATCGCATCCGTAACGAAAAACAAACGTCATATAGCCGATATCAACGCGCATGCCGCCGCGCTCCGTCGGGATGCCGAGGAACGGCTGACACAGGTTCGTGCGCTTCTCTCCGCACACGGATTCCCAACCGACAGAGATCCAATCCGTGCCCTGACCGAGCTTTCTCTGCTCGCACACCGCCGACGTGACGATCTGCAAAAAGCAACACAGCTTGACGGGGAGCTCAAGGAAATCAAAGTGCAAATCGACCGCTCCCTCTTGTTTTTACAAACAACTCTTCGCTTTTACGGCATTACACTGCCGCGAAAGAATGACTACCGCGACGAGATTGAGGCATTGCGCCGTGACGTAGACGCAATTCGCCGTGCCAAGGAAGAAAAAAGCGCACGCACCAAGGCACGCACGCAGGCGGAGCTGGAATGGACCACGCTGAAGCAGCAGATCCTCCCCTTCCTCAAGCGCTATGATCCCGAACGAAAAATGTCCGCCTCCGAATGTCTGAATACCGTCGCCGCATGGGAAACGGAGTATCGCAGGCTCGGGCAGGAAATCAAGCAAAAAACGGCGGCATTGAATGCGTTTCTCGCAGAAAAAAATCCAGATGCAATCGCGCAGACCGCCGAGGTGCTCGACTATGACACGTTGATTGCAGAGGAAAAAAGACTTCAGGAGACTCTCTCTACCCAAAAAAGCCGCAAAACCGAGCTATCGCATCGCATGGAACGTCTCGCAATGGACGCCGACCGAATCCCCGATCTGGAGGAGCAACTGATCGCGCTCAACGAGGAGATTGCGGAGGCAAAGGCAAACAGCACAACCATCGCAAACACCGCGCGCATGCTGGAGGAGGCAAAAACCGCACTTTCCACGCGCTATCTCGATGATATGCAAAAAAGCTTCCAACGGTTTCTCGCCGTACTCACCGAGGGCGACGTCCCTGAGTCGGTGATGGACGCATCTTTCGACGTTTCTCTCCGTAAGAGCGGCAAAACACGAAGCATGGAAAGCTTCAGTCGCGGATGGCGCGACGCCGTACAGTTCTGTGTACGCCTCTCGCTTGCTGACGCGCTTTTCAAGGATGGAGAACGACCGTTCCTTCTCTTGGATGATCCCTTCGTTAATCTCGACGACAGCCGTCTTTCCGCCGCCAAGCATCTGGTGGTAACGCTATCAAAAAACTATCAGATCATCTACATGGTCTGCCACGCCGATCGGAAATGAGGATACGTGATGAAAAAACTGGGACTTTATCTTCATATTCCTTTCTGTAAAAGTAAATGCCTGTACTGTGACTTCTACTCCTTTCCTCTGCCGACCGAGGAAATCATGCGGCGCTACACAGACGCGCTCTGCCGCGACCTTGCGGCATGGGCGAACAGATGCCGTGATTACACGGTGGACACCGTCTATTTCGGCGGCGGCACACCGACGATACTCCCTCCTGCATATTTGGAACAGCTTCTGTCCGCAATTTTCCGCCTGTACCATGTGGATACATCGGCTGAAATCACCGCCGAATGTAACCCCGCAACGGGTGGAAGAGATGCATTTTTGCGCATGCGGCGCGCAGGCTTCAACCGAATCAGCATCGGTCTGCAAAGTATCCATCCTCACGAATTGAAATCGCTCGGACGGCTTCACACCTTTGCGGATTTTTGCAGGACATGGGAGGATGCATGTACGGCGGGCTTTGACAACTTGAATGTCGACGTAATGTCGGGGATCCCACATCAGACACCCGAGAGCTGGCTGGAGACATTAAAGCTGGTCTGCTCGCTCTCGCCAGCGCACGTCTCCGCCTACGGATTGATCGTGGAGGACGGAACACCGTTCGCCAATCGGGAAGCAACGCTCCCTCTGCCCGATGAGGACGCCACCGAGCGGATGTATTTCGACGGCATCCGATATCTGAAAGAGCAGGGCTTGCAACAGTACGAAATCAGTAATTTTGCAAAATCAGGGTATGAATCGCGCCATAATCTCAAATACTGGAATTGTGACGAGTACATCGGCTTCGGTCCCGCGGCGTATTCGGATTTTTCGGGGATGCGATTTGGCAATTCCTGCGACCTCGGTGCATATATTGAGGGTAGTGATATCTGCAAGGAACGCGAAAAGCCTTCCGAGCGTGAGCGTGAAAACGAATACGTCATGCTCCGCATGCGGCTTTTCGACGGTGTGAATGCCGCAGATTTCGAAATGCGGTTCGGACATTCGTTTGCGGACAGCTTCGGCGGCGCGCTTGCACGCTACATCGCGGGCGGATTCGTTCAAAAAACGCCGAACGGATACGCCTTTACGCCGCGTGGCATGTACGTCAGCAATGCTATCCTGTCCGATATTCTCGATTTTTCCGCCAAAAGCGAAAAAAACTATTGACAATTGCCGCACTTTCGTGTAAAATAATATCAGATACAAAATACTGAAAAGGAAGCATTGACATGAACGAAAGAGAAAACGAACGCGAATTTTACACATTGGTTGACGAAGACGGTTCCGAAATCGAATTCGAAAAGATCGGCGAGGCAGAAATGGGCGGCGTCACTTATTTTGCCATGATCCCTGCGGATGCCGCAGATCAAGGCGGTGATGACGGATTTTGTGAATACGTCGTACTGCGCTTGGAAAAGGACGAGAATGGTGAGGACACCTTGGTCAGCGTGGACGACGACGAGGAGTTTGATAATATCGCAGATGTGTTTGACGATATGTTCTCCGAGGAAATCGACTACGACGGCAACTGATTGATTTTCATTTCCTGCTTAGTGCGTGATCAGCGGTGATAAGAACCCACATTTGATCAAAGGAGTCTGAGTTCGTCGGTGGTTTGCAGACCTCCCGCATACGCGTAACGATTGGACTTGTCTCGACCGTATGTCGGACGTTGGGAGCAGTAAAGCCGACACGAGGACACCGCCCTGGAGTACAGGGTTCTACCTTCCCGGTGACACGGCTCGGCGGGGTTTTAAAAAAGCACTTATGCCAAACGATTTTATCGTTGCATAAGTGCTTTTTGCTGTTATACGTTATTCATTATCCTGATCTTTATTCTTCTTTTTCCGCGCGTACATCACAACGATCCCCGAAAGCGCCGCAAGGGCGATGACGTTGGGGATGACCATAATAAAATTGAAGGTATCCGCCAGCTCCCATACAAGATCGTTCGGGAAGAGAGAGCCCAGGAAAATGAAAGCAATTGCCAGCACGGAATATACTACGGTCGCCTTTTTACCCAAAAGATACTGTACGTTCTGCTTACCGAAGAAGTTCCAGCCGATGATGGTGGTAAACGCAAAGAATGTCAGGCAGACAGCGATCACGATATTACCGACCGTCTGGTTACCAAACGCCGTTCCGACTGCCGTTTGCATCAGGTTTGCCTTGTCAAGACCGGCAAGTTGGCTGATTGCAAGTCCCTCGGGGGTAGACAGCGGGCCATTTCCTGCGTACAGCGTGGAAATTACGACAAGCGCCGTCATTGTGAGCACAATAAAGGTGTCAATAAACACACCGATCATTGCGGCAACACCCTGCTCGTGCGGCGTTTTGACGTTTGCCTGCGCGTGCGCGTGCGGCGTCGAACCCATACCTGCCTCATTGGAGAACAGTCCGCGCTTTGCGCCTTGGCTGATCGCGTTCTTGATCGCCGTACCGATTGCACCGCCAACGACCGCATGCGGAACGAATGCGTATTTGAAGATCATACCGAAGGTTTCGGGAATCTTCGTGAAGTTGATACCGAGAATCACTAAGCCGATACCGATATACAGTACCGCCATCAGAGGAACAATCTTTTCCGCAACTGCGGCAATGCGCTGAATACCGCCGATAAAGATAATTGTACAGATCGCCGCCAATGCAAGTCCGACCGCCCATACGGGAATCGCGGGAATTGCCGTATTGATCGCCTCGGAAATTGAGTTGGACTGTACCATCGATCCCATGAATCCGAGTGCGAGAATGATCGCTACCGAGAAGAATCCCGCAAGGAATTTACCGAACGTCCCCTTGAAAGCACGTCTGATGTAGTACACAGGACCACCGAGCACCGAGCCGTCCTCCTGAACGACCTTGGTTTCCTGTGCAAGCACCGCCTCGGCGTAGATCGTTGCCATACCGAAGAACGCGATCACCCACATCCAGAAGATGGCACCGGGACCACCGATCAGGATCGCGCCGCAGGCACCGACGATGTTACCCGTTCCGACCTGTGCCGCAATTGCGGTAGCCAGCGCCTGGAACGAGGAAAGACCGCTCTTGTTCTTTCCGCCGCGGAAGGAGATGCTTCCAAACACCTTCTTCATACCCTCACCGAAGCAACGCACCTGCACGAAACGCGTGCGGATGGTGTAGAACAGGCCGATTCCGACCAACAGGAATATGAGGATGTAATCCGACATATACGCATTGATCGTTTGCACGATCGGCAAAAGAAATTCTGTAATTTTGTCCATTTTTTCTTCCTCCTGAAATTGAAAAACAAAAAGAGCCAAACGACAGTTTGACTCCGGTAAATACAGCCAGACCGAAAACACCTTTTCGATTGGTTGTATCAGCTCCGTCCTTTTACCTGAGAGATTCGCCCGCCGTTTGATTCGTCGGACGTTGCACCTTCGGTACCCATGTGAGTGGACTTCTCCGGAGTGCTATCAGCGAACAGTCCCCACCTTTCGGCACCTGAGAGTGTTACTCCTTCGGCGGCTTACGCCCTTTCCTGCTCGCATCCTTTAGCAATATTCGTTTTTCAGAATGCAAATATTATAGCACATCTTTTTCCGTTTTTCAATAGTTTTTCAAAAAAAATTTAATTTTGTAAAAAAAGCACGGAAACCGATGAACGGAATCCGTGCTTTGCTATTATTTCACAAAATACTTGCGGATAAAATACGACGGTGAGCAGCTCCATGCATGGCAGAAGGAGTGCATCAACGGATCGTTATAGGCAGATACCTCGGACTTTCCGTCCACAAAGACCTCCCAGAAGGTGTCGGCACCGTACCGAACCATCGCGCCCCAGTACGCTT
Organism: Clostridia bacterium; assembly: GCA_017463405.1. Lineage (GTDB taxonomy): Bacteria > Bacillota > Clostridia > Oscillospirales > CAG-272 > UMGS1865. The sequence goes on along the minus strand of JAFTPJ010000065.1, from coordinate 2,271 downwards.
TGATATGCGCGAGTGCCTCGTCCATTCTGCCAAGCTTAACCCATGCCTCCACAAGATAGTGGTGCATATAGGGGGTGACGGGCTTGACGCTCTTGGGGTCCGCCAGCGCCATTTTCAGCGCCTGGACACCCGCCTCGCCCGCAAGCACACCTCCGAGCACCATCCACACCTGCGATTGAACCGAAAGCTGCCCCCGCGAGCCTGCCTCGCGTACCGCCGACTGCGGTACCACTGCGTCCGCGACCTCCTGTTGCTGCTTCTCGTAGGTGTTGATAAACGCACCCGATTCCGCATCGAACAAATGCTTCATTGCCGCAGCACGTCCGGCTGCCAACACTTGCTTCCACTTCTCGGCAAGCGCGGTCTCCCCCATCGCTTCCGCAAGCGGAATCACGTTCTCCAAGCTGTACAGGTATGCACCGTGCACCGCCGTGACGCGCTCCAATCCCGGTGCCCAGTCGATAAAGCCGGGCCAACCGCCCTCGGGAAGCGTGGCAATACCGTTTTCATCCAGTGTATCAATTGCAATACCGATCTCGTTCTTCACCACAGGGAACAAATCGGTCAGTGTTTCCGTATCCCCCGTTTTTTCATAGTAATCGGCGATCGACGTGCAGTAGAGCATTGAATAGTCGGGAATTTCCATGCCATTGTCAAACGAAAATTCGGGATACTGGTACAAACATCCGGGCAGATATTTGCCGTCTCTGCGGCATGCCGCGAACAGATACAGGCAGCGGCGCGCAAGCATATCGTTGCCGAACAGCACGTGGTCGGTCAACGCCTGCAGACGAAGGTCACCCGACCAGAGTCTGCGGTCGCGCTTCGGACCGTCCTCGTACGCGGATTGCATGCAATCACGCAGCGTGGCGGCTGCCACGCGGTCGATCGCCACCAGCTCGGGATCGGTCCCCGCGGGAAGCGGCACGAGCTTGGACACATCGGCACTCGTCTCGCAAACAACCTCAAAATCGTACAGGCGCGTCGGTCTGGGGGTCGCCAGCACCGTAACCTCCAAATAGCGGAAGCTGTATCGGCGCGGCAACTCAACCTTGCCGATTCGATCAATGTTGATGATGTCCTCCATCAGCCACGAGGCGCAAAGACTCCCATGGTAGGATGCGTTATCACGGTAGAGCTCGTACGGTACCTCACCGAAACGAAGCTTGAGGCGCACGGGCGCGTCAATGTATCTGCCGTTGTCCCATACGTGTAAGGACACGCGTCCGACGCAATGTCTGCCGAAATCCACAACAAATTTGTCTCCCGTCTTGACCACTGCGGGGATTTCTCCACAATCAAATGCAGAGCAGCCGAAAAACGCATTTTTGTCCTCGACAATCTCCACTGCCTTCGTCGACTTGACCGTCTCGTAAAACAGCGGCGGAGTATTTTCCTCTGCCTTTTGCAGATAATATTCTTTCATATCTTGCATAAAAAATCTCCTGTCAATCAAATCTCGGGAATGTGAATCTCAATCTCTTTCCCCGCATCTGCAGAACGCACAATACCGTCAATGATCGCCTGGTTAATGATGATCTGGCTCGTGGGGACGGGCGCAGGCGTGCCGTTTTCGATTGCCGCGAGGAAGGATGCAATTTTTCTTTCCCAAAGCGTACCGTCGTTGGGACCGTCCTTGAGCAACGGGATCGTGATCTCAACCTCCTCGCCCGCAACCTGGCGGTACAGCGTCATAGGGCCTCCTGTGGTGCCGTTCCAGCAGTTGGTGGAAGGAATGCGCAAACCCGCCTTGGTACCGAGAATGATGGTGTCGCCGGGAGTGTCGACGTTCATCGCCCATGCGATACGGAAATCGAGATACACACCGCCCTCCAAACGAATGAACGCACCTGCGAAATCGTCAACGCCAAACTTGGAGGCGATCATTTCGGGATACTTCTCCTTTGCGGCATAGGTTGCGGGATCCTTACCGAAATAATCAGTCTTAAAGCCCGAAACCGTCAAGGGTTTCGGATAACCGATGGCGTTGAGGCACATATCGAGCGAGTAGCAGCCGATGTCCGCCAATGCACCGATGCCCGCGGTTTCCTCCTCAATAAAGGAGGTTTTGTTATCGTGCGCGGGAATACCTCTGCGGCGACCGCCACCCGTCTGGATGTAGTATACGTGACCAAGCTCGCCGGATTCAACGATGCGTTTGATCATCTGCATGTTCTTGTCAAAGCGGGGCTGGAAGCCAATGGTCAGAATCTTGCCGCTCTTTTTTTCCGCACGCATCATTTCAACAGCCTCGTCAAGCGTGACACACAT
>JAFTPJ010000064.1 GCA_017463405.1 Clostridia bacterium | reverse complement strand
TATCACCCTTTTCACCTTGGATACCTTGCGCGCCGGTGTCGCCTTTATCGCCCTTTTCGCCTTGGATACCTTGCGCGCCGGTGTCGCCTTTATCGCCCTTTTCGCCTTGGATGCCTTGTTCGCCGGTGTCGCCCTTATCACCCTTTTCGCCTTGGATGCCTTGTGCGCCGGTGTCGCCCTTGTCGCCTTTTTCTCCTTCGAGAGAGGCAAGCCAATCGGTCTCCGAGCCAACAAAACCGTTTTCAACGGCAAGCTCGTATGCCGATTTGCCGTTGACGCCGTCAATACCATTGATGCCGTCTTTTCCGTCGATGCCGTCCTTGCCGTCGGCACCCGGAAGTCCCGGCTCACCTGCCGCACAGGATGCCAGAGTGACGAGCATCATCAGTGCTATCAGCATTGCTAAAATCCTTGTTTTCATGTTCTTTTTCTCCTTTTCTTTTTTAGTACTTTTCAGTACTTGACTATATTATAGTACTTTTTAGTTCTAATTTCAAGAGTTTTTCAAAAATTTGTGATATACTGCCAAAAAATAATAGAGAAAAAGATATGTTTTTTTGGAGGAAGCCGTGAATTTTTACCAGCGCTTGCGAGACGTGCGTGAGGATGCCGATAAAAGCCAAGCCGAGATTGCCAAGGTTCTGAAAATTCAGCAAACACAGTACAGCCGCTATGAACGCGGCGTGCAAACCATGGGTATTGATAAATATATTGCGCTTTCCGAGTATTATAATATTTCTTTGGACTATCTTTGCGGATTGATCGACCGTCCGCGCAAATTGAGGGAATAAAACAAGACGGGAGCCTCCGCGTGGAGCTCCCGTTTGCTATTTCTGCTATTTCATTATTTTGCAATAGCGGACATATTATAGTATTTGATGATTTTCACTGCTTTTTCATTGGGCTCGAAGAACAGTATCATGTGTTTGCTGCTATCTGTGTCTTGCCACAGCGCGATATACAGATTTGCCGACGCCGCATCCGACGCCGCGAACACCGTTTTCTCGGCATGAAAGGCTTGCGTGCGGGAGAGGTTGGCGTCACTGTATGGAAAGACCGCGGAAAGGTCGCGCAACATCACCTCGCACAGCTTTTTGCGGGTGCGCCCGCCGAGAATTTTCGAGACGGTCAGCTTTCCCGAGAAATAGGAGTATTCGTATTCCACCTGCGTGTATCGCCACGTCAGGAACACGATGATCCAAATGGAGAGCGGAATGAAGCAGAGGAGGGGGAGGATAAGCTTGGTGATCACACCTACGATCAGCACCGTCGCGCCCCAAAGAATATATGCCGCGATAAAGAGTAGCTTTTTCAGCATCAGTCTTTTTGTTTTTGCCTCCGCGACCGCGTATTCGTAGGGGGCACCGTTGGCACCGAAGCCGGACTCGTTGTTCATGATGATCCTCCGATTGTTATTTTTCTGCATTATAGCATATTTCGTACCCGATTGTCAATAGATGTTTTGCTTTTTTACCGAAATTCCGCGATTCGGCTTGACATTTCGGTCACATTATTTTATAATATAGGCAAATATTTATTTTCCAAAGGGAAAGGAAGAGTATATTATGAAAGCAGTTATTACCGTAACGGGAAAAGACACGGTCGGCATCATCGCGGACGTCGCGACCGTATGCGCCAAGCACCACGCAAATATTCTGGACATCACGCAGAGCGTCCTCTCTGAGTATTTTGCGATGATCATGCTGGCGGATATCGACAATCTCAACATTGAGTTTTCCGCCTTTATCGACGTGCTGGAAAAGCTGGGCGAGGGCAGAGGACTTGTCATCCACGCGATGCACGAGGATATTTTCAACACGATGCACCACATTTGAGGAGGCAGCGCAATGATCAACACCCAGGATATTTTGGAAACGATCAATATGATCCGCGAGGAGAATCTCGATATCCGCACCATCACTATGGGAATTTCCCTGTGGGATTGCGTTAGCGAGGATACCGACAGACTCTGCACTAGAATCTACGATAAGATTACGCGGCGTGCCGAGCGTCTGGTGGAGACGGGCGCGGAGATCGAAAAGATGTACGGGATTCCGATCGTCAACAAGCGCGTGTCGGTCACGCCCATCTCGCTCATCGGCGGCGAGGCGTCGCCCGAGGGTTACATCAAGATCGCACACACGCTGCAGCGCGCGGCGGATACGCTCGGGATCAACTTCATCGGTGGATTCTCTGCGCTGGTGCAAAAGGGCATGACGAAGGGCTCGGAGAATATGATCTCCGTTATCCCCGAGGCGCTCGCGGAGACGAGAAACGTCTGCTCGTCCGTCAATGTTGCGTCCACCAAGGCGGGCATCAATATGGATGCCATTGCGCTGATGGGCAAGGAGATCAAGCGCGCGGCGTATCTGACCAAGGATGAGAATTCCATCGCCTGCGCAAAGCTGGTGGTGTTCGCCAACGTTCCCGAGGACAACCCGTTTATGGCGGGTGCGTTCTGCGGTATCGGTGAGCCGGAGGCGGCGATCAACGTCGGTGTCAGCGGCCCCGGTGTGGTTGCGTCCGCGATCCGCCGCGCGGGGGATTGCAACCTGTCAGAGCTGGCGGATGTCATCAAAAAAACCGCGTTCAAGATTACGCGTGTTGGTCAATTGGTCGCAAACGAGGCGGCACGGCGGCTGGATACGCCGTTCGGCATCGTCGACCTGTCCCTGGCGCCCACGCCTGCGGTCGGTGACTCGGTCGCGCATATCCTTGAGGGCATGGGATTGGAGTCCTGCGGTGCGCACGGAACGACGGCGGCGCTGGCAATGCTCAACGACGCGGTCAAAAAGGGCGGTGTGATGGCATCCTCCCACGTCGGAGGGCTTTCCGGTGCGTTTATCCCAGTTTCCGAGGATGCGGGTATGATTGCGGCAGTGGAGAGAGGCGCCTTGACGCTTGAAAAATTGGAAGCAATGACCGCCGTTTGCTCGGTGGGACTGGATATGATCGCTGTTCCCGGTGACACGCCTGAAGAGATTATCGACGGTATTATCGCTGATGAGATCGCCATCGGTGTGGTCAACACCAAGACGACGGCAGTGCGTCTGATTCCGGCATACGGTAAGGTGGCGGGCGAGAGTGTGGAGTTCGGAGGTCTGCTCGGTAAGGCACCGATCATGAATCTCAACACCTATTCTCCCGCAAAATTCATTCGCCGCGGCGGACGCATTCCCGCGCCCATCCACAGCCTGAAGAACTGAAGGAGGTGCTACCATGAAGTTGATGATCGCATCCGATATCCACGGTTCGGCGTACTATTGCGAGCAATTGCTCGACGCCTACCGACGCGAGGGCGCGGAAAAGTTGCTGCTGCTTGGGGATATCCTCTACCACGGACCGCGCAACGATCTGCCGAAGGGCTATGCACCCAAGCAGGTGATTTCCATGCTCAACGCGGTGAAGAATGAGTTGCTTTGCGTGCGCGGCAACTGCGACACTGAAGTGGATCAGATGGTGCTGGAATTTCCGATTCTGGCAGACTACTGCATCCTCTACAGCGCGGGGCACATGATTTACGCCACGCACGGGCACGTTTACAACGAGAATAAGCTCCCGGCCCTGAAAAAGGGGGATGTACTTTTGCACGGGCACACGCACGTGCCGAAGTGTACGGAGCACGCAGATTACATTTATCTCAATCCGGGATCGGTGTCAATCCCGAAGGAGGACTCTCCTCACGGTTATCTGATGTTCGAGGACGGTGTGCTAACGTGGAAAGCTCTCGATGGCGAGGCATATATGACGTATACACTTGCGTAATTGCTGTATCAAAAAATCTCCTCTGCACGAATGTTGCAGGGGAGATTTTTGATTGACAAATTGCACAAATTTTCGGAGGTGAATTGTAAAATGTGTTAATTGACAAAAATAGCCTGCGCGTGCTATAATGTAAGTAACTCAATGGGGGCAGGCTTGTTCCCGTTGACAAAACAAAAAAGGAGAGGTTATTATGAAAACCAAAAGAACCAATCGGCTGATCGCTCTGATCCTGGTTGCGATGATGCTTGTTCCGATGATTAGCATCCCGACAACCGCATGGGACATCGATCCTGATGCAATTCCGTTTTTAAAGGAGGACTTCAACGCGATCGAACAGAACGGTGACACGATCGCAGTCTCCACGGATGAGAACAAGACCAATATCACAGGTGCTCATTTGTATTCACGCATCACTGCGAAGGCAGATGATGAGAATGACAAATTTGTGCTTGTTCCCTTCAAGGGGATTGGCAGCGGTCTCAAACCGAAGTTTGACGAGGAAGGCAACCCCGTCATGGAGGATAAGAGAAACGAATTTGGACAGAGAATTCCTTATCCTGTGATGGTTGACTTCCTGGATGCAGACGGCAACCCCGTAAAGGATGCCGACGGCAACGTGCTTCAGGTACAGGCAACCGAGGTTGTCATGAAGGACGTTATGACCGAGGAGCTCGATGAAGAGGGCAATGTTGTTATCGGAGATGACGGCGAGCCCGTAATGGTTCCCAAAAAGGATCCCGAAACGGGTGAGAAGATTCAGGAACCGGTCATGGAGATTGCATACAAGTATGAGCTTGACGAGTACGGCAGACCGAAGCGTGAGCTGACCGAGCCGAAGAACGGCTCCTACGGTAATTATGTGTACCAGACCGACGAAAACGGCAATAAGCTGTATGAAGTAACGGATGAGCCTCTTCTTGATGCAAACGGCAATCCCTTGTATGATGCAGACGGCAATCCTATGATGAAGCCTGCAACCCGTCCCCAGACAACCTTTGTTATAGCGTACGAGCAGACCCAGGCAATGGAAACCTATAATGAAGGCAACTACGACAAGTATATGACTGTGAACAATAACTCCGTTGCGGCAAGTGATAAGGGTATCGTTCTGGAAATGGACGTTCTCCTGCACTATGAGGATATGACAATGGAGGAGTGCGGCTACGAGTACAGCGGAAATGCCGAGGCTCCTATGGCTGAAATCCAGTTCAAGAGTGTATCGCATACCAAGGTAGGCACCAGTACATCCACCAGCAATATTTCGATGGCAAAGATCAACCTGAAGACAGGTGAGCTTTCCAACGTCGGTAACAAGGTTCCCGGTGTGGCAAACCTGAAGCAGGATACGTGGTACAATATCAAGTTTGTTATTGACTTGGTTCTCGGTACCTATACCACCTATGTCAACGGCGAGCAGTGGGCAATCTTCGGCTACGTCAGCACGGGTAACTCTTCTTCGGGTCTTACCAATATCGGTATCAACGCAGGTCAGCTTGTAATTGCGAAGTGTAGCAAGAGCAG
>JAFTPJ010000012.1 GCA_017463405.1 Clostridia bacterium | reverse complement strand
TTGATGTGACCAACGTGCATTCCGGCGCCGCTGGGATACGGAAATTCCACCAGCGTGTAATACTTGGGCTTGGGGCTGTTGTCAACGGCACGGAATGCCTCTGCCTCTTCCCACTTTTTTTGCCACTTGGGTTCTACTTGTTTAAAATCGTATTTCATTCCTGTTCCTCCTCGGCATCAGCGGATGCTTCCTCGCTATCAATGCCTTCAAAATGTATTTCCTCCGCGTCGCCGTAGAGTTTTTCCAGTTGATAAAAATCGCGCAGCTCGCGATTGAAGATGTGCACGATGACCGAGCTGTAATCCAATACTACCCAGCCGTCGCTGTCACGTCCCTCGTAGTGCCCGGGATCCACCCCGCGCAAGCCCAGCTTATATTCCAGCTCTCCTCCGAGAGATTTGACCTGTGTGCTTGAGTTACCCGTACAAATCACGAAATAATCAGTGATGACGGTCTGATCGTTGACACGCAATACCTTGAGCTTATGCGCTTTCTTTGCATCCAGAATATCAAAGATCGCGTGTGCCAGCTCCTCGGGCGAAGCCCCTGTTAGCGGAGGCAAACTTTGTTGCATTGTTTCTTCCATTCTTTGGTATTTCCTTTCTTTGGAACATTGGTAATTCGTAATCACGCAATCGGAAGCTCTGACTCCGAAGCCTGATAAATTTTATGAAAATCGGAATTGCGCTCACGGTCAAAAACGCCGTTCGGGTCAAATTCCGTAAGATCTAACGGAAACTCGGGCATCAGGTACGCATTGATCATTCTGCACCCGCCCTCACGGTTGACCGCATAATACCACGCACCGCTCGTCCCCTTGACCGCTTGCCCCGCAAGCGTCGCCATCGGGATACTGTCGGTATCGCATTCCTTCAAAACCCCGACGATACGGATTGCCGCGGGGAGATCGATGTCGGTCTGCAAGCCCGTGAGCGCCAGCATCGCCACCTGCAGCAGTTGCGGAAGCGTGAGAGACTTGCATTGCTTTGCAAACGCCGATAAAAACAGCTTTTGCGCATCCAATCTGCCAAGATCGGCGTTGACGTAGCCCGAGCGGTAGCGCACGAACTGCTCTGCCATCGCACCGTCAAGATGCGCCTTTCCAGCCTTCAGGTGAATCCGAAGATTTTGTGCGGGGTCGGAATACTCCATATCCTGCGGAATCTCGATATCCACACCGCCGATGGCGTCGACCAGCTTGTCAAACATCTGCAGCTTCAGGACGACAAAGTAATCGATCGTCACTCCCATCACTTCAGATAAAAACTGCTTTACGCCGTGCTCTCCCAGTACATTCATCGCTCCATTGAGTTTTTTGTAGTCCTGCGCCGTGTACTCTGCATAGGTATCGCGCGGAATCTGCAAAATACGCGCCTGCTTCGTCGTTTCGTTGACCGATACCAGCAAAATGCTGTCGGTCAGATGCGTAGAGCGGTCGCATCCCAAAATCAGAAATCGGGTGATCCGATCGGCGGACTTTGCATCGGTGTCCACCGCCGTTACCGTTGTCAAGCGAGACAACTGTATCGCCAAAAACACGCAAATCAACAGTAACACAGCAGAAAAGCCGCGAACGCAACGCCCCATTTTGACACCTCACACTTCAAAAAATTGATATGTAAGGTGTCCTGAAGCTCACTTACTGCGCGGCAAGCTCCAAAAGCAGGTTGTTTCTTGCCTGCAGGGTGTCCTCGGCAATCGGCTTTCCCTCGTCGAGCAAATCGCGGATCGTCATGTCGTATGACAGAAGCATTGTCTCGCGCAACAGCGCCAACCGCTCCTCCGATGTCATTTTCTGCGGCTCCGCCCCAAAAAAGTAACGGCGCAAAATCACACAATTTTGAAAGGTGCGGGAATCGTCGATATAATCCGCCAGATACAACAGCTGCTCGGTCAAGGTCATGCCCGCATGCCCCGTGGTGTGCCAGCGCACGGCGCTTACAATGACGGGATCGTCAAAATCGGGATACGAAACGGGAATCAGTTTCGCCGCCGTGCGAGCGTGAAAGGTCTTGGGGGAGATGCGGTCAACGGGCGTTACGGGGAGTCCGTACGCATGGCACAACCGCTCCTGTTGGCTGTTTTCCAGCTCCTTTGTAATATCGTGAAGCAGTGCCGCCGCGCGCATCTGCTCGGTCCGCTCGGGACAGTACAGTGCGCAAAGCCGCGTGACCATCTCCTCCACCGCTACCGTATGGCGGAAGCGCTTGGGAGACAGCTTGTGCAAAATGTCCTCACGCAATCGGTCCAACATTTCTTCTGTGATCGTACTCATTATGCTTCTACTCTCCCGTCTTCAAACGTATAAATGATTGTCACCGATGTATTTTTCCACCATGGGAGGAACGAGCTCGGAAACGGATGCACCGTTCTTGCAGCGTTCTCTGACCGCTCGTGATGAAATTTCCAACGGTTCGGTGACAATACGGCGCATAACCTTGCCGTATTTTTCCTGATAGTCCGAAATTTTTTGTATGATTTTGCCATCGATAAGCGCATCCCGCTCACGCCGCACATACACGGGATAGGAGAGCCGAAAGATCGCCTCGGCTTGATGAGAAGTGCCCAATTCGAACATGCGGTCGGTTCCGCACAGCAAAAACAGCCGACGGTCGTCGCGGGAAAGCTCCTCTAAAATTTCTGCGGTGTCGCACGGCTCCTTGCCTCCCGCATCGCTGACATAAACACCCTCAATGTCGCCAAACGCAAGGCGGCACATCATCAAACGGTGAGCGGTATCCGCCTCCGTCTCGTTTTCAATCAGCAGCGGAATCACATAAACGAAATCCAGCCACATCTGCTCCATAAAAGAGCGGATAGCAGACACGTGTCCATTGTGCGGCGGCGCAAACGTCCCCTCAAAAATACCGATACGCGTCATGCCTTCGGCAATTCGATCACGGGATTCTTTTCGGAGGCGCGGTAAAGAACGATCTTGCGTCCCGTTGCCGCCACGGGCTCCGCGCCCAGTGCCGCGGAAAGCTCGTTGACCACCATTTTCGGATCCTCTCCGCTGTTCTCCAGCACGTGCAGCTTAATCAACTCACGTGCCTCCAGCGCGTCGGAAAAAGTTTTAAGCATATTTTCATTTAGTCCCCCCTTGCCGATCTGCATGATCGCGGGCAAATTGTTTGCCATACTGCGCAGGTAAGCTCTTTGTTTGGATGTGATCATAAAAATCCTTTCATTCAGCGACATTCCAGCCGTGCTCACGCAAAACCTCGATCAGCTCCTCGCTCACACCGGAAAACACCCTGATAAATTGTGTATTGTTCAAATAGATATTGATCGTCAGGTTCTGTCCCAGGGACACCGTCTTGATGTCGTCGCGGGAAAGCTCCAATGCGGGTGTCGTACACTCGCGTGAAAGAAAGACCATGCTCCGCTCGGTCAGGACGAAAAATCCGCCCACAGTCCCCTTTTTCACAGTAAAGCGCACGGGCTCGTCGAAAAGGAACGGTCCCTCGATAGTTTCCTTCAAGCGCTTATACGGTAAAAACTTAAAATAAAATAGAACGGGAAGCATCAGCGAGATCAGAAGAACTGATATGGCGCCCACCAAAATACCGTATTGCCAATTCCAAAGGATCGCCGTTCCGCATCCGATAAAAATACCGGTACGGATGGCAAAGGAACGGATAAACGGCGCAGTTAAAAATTCTGTAAATTTCATTTGTTTATAATAACTCTTTCAATTTTTTTGCAAATGTACGGATTGCGATTCCACGATGAGAAACCGAATGCTTCTCTGCGGCGCTAACCTCGGCAAACGTCTTTTGGAATTGATCGAAATAAAACAGGGGATCATAGCCGAAACCGCCCGTCCCGTGATACGACCGCAGAATCCGCCCGCGCGATTCTCCACGCACGACGAATTCCCTGCCGTCGGGAAATACGCACGCGATCGCACAAACGTACGCACCTGTGCGCGCCTCGTCGGGAACGTTGCACAGGTTGTACAGCAAGCACTGATTGTTCCCCTCGTCGTCATGATCGCCTGCAAAATTGCATTTTGCCGCATAACGCGCGGAATAAACACCGGGCTCACCGCCAAGCGCATCCACCGCAAGTCCCGAATCATCCGCAACGCCAATGTAACCGCTCGCGGCGGCGACGCGCGCCTTAATCAGCGCATTTTCCTCAAACGTCGTACCGTTCTCCTCGATCTCGCCGTAAATTTCCGCATCGTCGAGTGACAAAATTTCAATGTCCGAAAATTCCTCCGCGAGCAGGGTGCGAAGCTCCGCGATCTTTTTTTGATTGCGGGATGCCAATACAATTTTCATAGGATTCCCCTTTTTATTCAAACAGTGCGCTGACAAATTCGGTCTGATCGAACTCCTGCATATCATCCAGCTTCTCACCCACGCCGATGAATTTGACGGGAATATTAAGCTCCTTACGGATGGAGATAACGATGCCGCCTTTTGCGGTGCCGTCCATTTTGTTCAGAATCAAGCCCGTCAACGCCGCCGCATTCTTGAATTCCTTGGCCTGCAGAATCGCATTCTGTCCCGTGGTCGCATCCAAGACCAACAGATTTTCTCTGGAAACGCCGGGCAGCTCGCGGTCGATAACACGGTTGATTTTTGCAAGCTCGTTCATCAGATTGGTCTTGTTGTGCAAGCGTCCCGCTGTATCGATAATCAGAACGTCCGCCCTTTTATTCTTTGCCACGTGACAGGCATCAAATACAACCGCCGCGGGATCGCTTCCCTCATTCTGACGCACCAACTCCACCTTGGCTCTCTCGCACCAGACTGCAAGCTGATCGATCGCCGCCGCGCGGAAGGTATCCGCCGCCGCAACAACGACCTTCTTTCCTTGTTTGCGCAATTGATTGGAAATCTTACCGATCGACGTCGTTTTGCCGACACCGTTGACACCAATGACAAGAATCACGGAGGGCGATGTCTCCAGCTTCAGGTCTTCACCCGCGCCGATCATTCCCTCAAGAATGCCGCGCAACGCTGCAGTGACCTGTTCCTTTTCCTTCAGTCTGCCGTCCTTGACCTGCTCGCGTAGCTCCTCAATGATCTCCTCCGCGGCATTGACACCAACGTCGGCACAGATCAGAATCTCCTCCAGCTCTTCCAAAAGTTCCTCGTCAACCTTGACAAAGTTCTTGAGCAGATCGTCGATCTGACCGAACAGCGCATTTTTTGTCTTAGTCAATCCCTCCTTGACGCGGCTCCAGAAGGATTTCTTCTCCTTTTTCCGCGTTTCTTCGGGAACAATCTCCTCTACGGCTTCTTCCGCCTCCTTGGCTACAAGACGAGCGGCTTCTTCCGCTTCGATGCGAGCCTGCTCCTCTGCCGCAAGACGTGCTTCTTCTTCGGCTTTTGCCTTTGCTTTGGCTTCTGCTTCCGCCTTTGCCTTCGCTTCTGCTTCTGCCTTTGCCTTCGCCTCTGCTTCTGCCTTTGCTTTGGCTTCTGCTTCCGCCTTTGCCTTCGCTTCTGCTTCTGCCTTTGCCTTCGCTTCTGCTTCCGCCTTTGCTTTGGCTTCTGCTTCCGCCTTTGCCTTCGCTTCTGCTTCAGCCTTTGCTTTGGCTTCTGCTTCCGCCTTTGCTTTGGCTTCTGCTTCCGCCTTTGCTTTGGCTTCTGCTTCCTCCTTTGCTTTGGCTTCTGCTTCCGCCTTTGCCTTGGCCTCTGCTTCTGCCTTTGCCTTTTCGGCTTGTTCTTCGGCTAATCGGCGC
>JAFTPJ010000063.1 GCA_017463405.1 Clostridia bacterium | reverse complement strand
GTTTTTTGCACCTCTGCCAGAATATGCAGTGCCACGGTGGTTTTACCCGAGGATTCGGGGCCGAAGATATCGATAATACGTCCGCGCGGAACGCCGCCGATACCGAGCGCAAAATCCAGCGAAAGAGATCCCGTATGGATCGCCTGAATCTCCATATGGGAGTTTTCACCCAGCTTCATGATCGAGCCTGCGCCGAAATTGCGTTCGATCTGCGTCAGCGCCGTTCTCAATGCTTCTTTTTTGCCCGCATCGTCCAGATTCTGCGGCACGGGATTCTTGCCTTTTTTGGAAGTAGCCATAAAAATACGTTCCTTTCATCGCACGGAGCATCCCGCGCATCGTTTTTGGAATTTGGTTTTCTTTATTATACTCCATCCTTTGGCATTTGTCAAGTACTTTTTGAAATATATTTTTCCGTTTTTGGAATTTTATTTTTGACTTCATTGATTTATTGAGATTTTCAGAACTGTAAAATTCCAAAAAAGAAGAGTCTCCCGCAGGAAACTCTCCTCAAATTAAATCGATTTATCAGTCTTCGATCGCTGCCTTGCGGCTGTTGATTTCACGCAAAATATTAACGTCAAACTTCGGCTCTCTGTCCTCATAGGTGAAAAGACCGTTCTGCTCCTGCTCAACATCGGTCAGCTGTGTGTAGCAGAATCCGAGGATGCGGGGGTTATCCAGCATCGCGTCGGTCAACCCCTTGTAACGGGCGTAAAACTCCTCGTAGCTGTGCGTTGCCTTACCATAGCTCCATGCCTTCGCACGGTCGCCGTGGTTATCCTCGAGATGAATTCCGATGCCGCCGTACTCGGACATGAATACAGGCTCACCGCGCCATGTCTGACGGATTCCGCTGCCGCGGTGGTTGACCTGATCGTACAGCTCGTTATCGCTCACCAGCTTGTCGTAGTTTTCCTTAAAGGTTACGGGATCCTGGTTGTAATCGTGTACGTCGTAGATATCGGTTACCACGTGGTAGTTACCGCTGGTATCGATGCAGGGACGCGTGGGATCTGCGAGCTTGGTCTGCTCGTAGAGAATGCGCAGGAAATTGTTGTCTTGTCTCTTGCGCTGGGGACCGTTGTCCCAGGTTTCGTTCAGCGGGCACCAGCCGATGATGGAGGGATGGTTGAAATCGCGTCTGATCTCTGCAATCCAATCGGGCAGATAGGTGGAAAGGTTGGCGATATCGGAATGATCGATGCCCCAGCTTCCGTACTCGCCCCAAACCATATAACCGAGACGGTCGCAGTGGTACAGGAATCGAGGCTCAAACACCTTCTGGTGGAGTCTTGCACCGTTGAAGCCGACCGACATGCTACACTCGATGTCCTTGATCAGTGCATCCTCGGTGGAAGCCGTCCAGATACCGTCGGGATAGAAGCCCTGATCCAGCACAAGTCTCTGGAACACGCTCTTGCCGTTGAGCAGGAACTTGCCGTCCTTCAATTCGACAGAGCGCAGACCGAAATAGGTCTTGACTTCGTCCTTGCCGAATTTCAGAACCACATCGTACAGCTTGCCGTCGCCAAGCTCCCATGCATGAATCTCGGTCAGCTTGATCTCCATCTGTCCCGTGACAGACAGATTCTTTTTGCAAGCCTCGCCGACCTTCTTACCATTATAATATACCTCTGCCGAAAGGTCACCCGCGCCGCACAGCTCCGTCATCACTGTGACCGTGCCATTTGCAAGATCGGGCAGCAGCTTTGTGTATTTGATGTAACTCTCGGGAACAATCTCGTACCATACGGTCTGCCAGATACCCGTAGTGCGTGTATAATAACAGCCGTGCGAGAAATGCTCCATGCACTGCTTACCGCCCGCCTGACGGGGATCGCGCGTGTCATCATAGCATGCGACCGTCACAAGGTTCTCGCCCACCGTCAGCGCAGAGGTGATATCACAATCGATGGGCGTGCCGCAACCGATATGAGGCAGTCCCATCAGCTTACCGTTGACCCAGACCTTGGTCTCGAAATCCGCCGCACCGATGTGGAACAGTACGCGGTTGCCCGCAAGCTCGTCCTCCGTAAAGGCGATCACCTTTTTATACCATACGCAGTACATAAAATCCGTCTCTCCCACGCCCGAGAGCTTGGACTCCGGACAGAACGGGAGCACAATTTCCCCCGAAAGCTTGTCCGCATTTTGCAGACCTCTTGCCTCACCGCTCTTGGAGTTGTCGATCTCAAACATCCACGCGCCATTCAAATTTTTCCAATTCTTTCTCTCCCACTGCGGATTCGGATGCTCCGCGCGGGGACAGCATACTGCATGATTGCTCATAACAAATTTCTCCTCTCTTTTTTTGAAAAAAGTATTGCCTTTTGGCCCCATATCCATTATAATATGTTCAGAGGCAAAATGCAATGCAAAATATATTCAAAAAGGTGTGAGATATGCGCAACACTTCCAAAGAGAGCACTGCTCTTCAATATCCCCAAAAAGAAAAGGCTTATGCGTGCGTCGCCACTTCCAACGCACCGTTTCATTCCGCTGTTGTCGGAATTACCTATCCAAATCCCGATTATCGCATTACCCGAGGTGAAAAGCACAAGCTCAACGTGATGGAATACGTGCTGGAGGGCAGCGGTGAAATCTGCCTCGGCGGGGTGTGGAAAAAAGTCAAGGCGGGAGACACCTATATCCTACGTGAGGAAGAAGCGCACGTCTACCGTGCAGACCCGAACGATCCTTGGAAAAAGCTATGGATCAACTACCGCGCCGACTACATTGCCGCATTCATGGATGCCTACGGCATTTGCTCCGACGTCTATCCGGCAACCGACACCCGCAAGTATTTCGATCTGGCAATGGAGGCTGTCCGCATGGAGGTATCCGGCATCGAGCTGTGCCGAACCGTTGCCGACTGCGTGCATAAGATCATCTCGTTTGCCGCCTCCAAGCGTGCACACGGTACCGACAGCGACGATTCGGACGAATATCGAATCCGCGAGGAGCTGAATGCCGCACTCTATCGAAAGCTCGACCTTGACGAGCTCTCCGTCAAACTCCATATTTCCAAATCCAATATCATCCGCATCTTCAAAAAACGCTACGGCGTTACTCCGTACGAATATCTCCTTGCCTCCAAAATTGATGCTGCAAAGGCATTGCTGCAAAGCTCGCAGATGACAGTCAAGGAAATCGCCGACCGCCTGTGCATCTCGGATGAGCATTATTTTTCGACACTTTTCTGCAACCGCGTCGGCGTCCGACCGAGCGATTTCAGAAAAAGCGGAGGAAAAACTGAAAAAAATTGATTCCCGCTCTTGAAATCCTTTTCATAAAATGGTATACTATAAGTTGGAATATTATTGATCACATTTATGATATGAAAGAAAGGATCCGCATAACGATGGCAGAAAAAAAGAAAGCCACGCCAGACGTGACGCCCCCTGCGCCCGCGCCTGCAAAAAAGAAAAAAAGCAACGCCTATGACGAGCCCTTCGGCAATGAAATCACCGCATCCTATCCCGAAGCGGAGAACAATCCCCCGCAGCCTGAGGAAAAGCCGCCTGTAATCAAAAACGTCAAAAACGAATCCGAGGCACCCGAAGAGCAACCCTCCCCCACCCCCCCCGCCACAAAGACAAGCACGGCGTCAGGAACCAAAAAAGCCTCTGCAAAAGGCGTCGATGGCGAGAAAAAGAAAACAGACGAAAAAAACGGCAATACAAAAAAGCAAACGACCGACGAGCGCATCCATGCATCCACCGCGGCACCGCAAGCAGAGAACAAAGCATCCGCAAAAAAGAAGCAGGACGACAGGGAAATCAATATGGATATTCCTCGCTCCTCGCGTCCCGCGCACAGAGTGATCCCCTTTGTACTGGCAGGCTTTGCCGTGTTCATCGGTGTCTCCCTTTTGCTCAATCTCTTCTGCAACCAAAACAACGTCCTTGCCGACAACCCGTCCGCACATTGGATGGGCGTGCTCGGATATTACATCTGCAATATCCTGTTCGGTATCTTTGGCCCCGCCGTATTCACCCTTCCCCTGCTCCTTTTGAATCTGGCAATCTACTGGAAACGGTTTATCGACCATAAGATCACAATCTCCAAGATCGTCGTTTCGCTTCTGTTCCTGCTCGTGCTCTCCTCGGTGATCCATGTGTTCTGCCTGATCCCGCTCGGCGGTCGCGAATTCAGTGTGACAGAGCTCTGGGAGCACGGCGCAAGAATGACCGGTGGCGGTGTGCTGGGTGGAAAGCTCGGCTTCCTGCTCTATAGCCTCTGCCACTACACGGGCGCTTTGATCATCGGATTTTTCCTTTTGCTGGCATCCCTATTCTACTTTCTCGGCATGACTCCCCAGCATCTTTGGAATCACATCCGCAACCGCCGCAAGCTTCATGCAAGGCGTCCGCCCTCCTATTCGGAACAAAGCGCGGAGGAAGCAGGCAACCGCGCAAAAATGGAGGAAAAGATCCGTCGAACCACGTCAAGGACGGCGGAGGAGCGCGCGGAAAGCGACTTTGAAGCCGAGGCACCTCTGGGAGCCGTACGCGTCGTTCGTCCTGCGACGGAGAAGAACAATTCCGCAGATAAAATCGCACCCATGCCCGACCCTCATCTCGATCCCAACGACGGCGAAGATGTATTTGTCCCCGAGGCAATCGGCGCTCGCATGGAGGCAGAAGAGGAGGAACAAAAGCAGGCGCATTATGAGGCGTTCAAGCAGGAATACCGCGCAAAGCAGGCGAATGCCTACGTACCGCATCCCGCGTCGGGATCTGCCCCGACCAAGCCCGCAAGCGCACAGGAACCCGCTCCTGCCCCCCAACCCCAAAAGCCCTCCAACCCCGCCGCCAATCGCGACACGGCAGTTGATCCGATCTTCCCGCGCGTAGGAGAACCGAAGCAGCTACGCCGTATTCCGCGTTCGGATCGCAATTTTGATTTGAAAACCATCTTCATTGATATCGACGAGAGTGAGAAACCAACCGCAAAAAGAACGCACGCTCCCGTGCCTCCCGAGGTTCCTCTGTCGGGCAGCGCAAAGCGTCCGGCGGCATCCGCGGAGGCACCGCAACGCCCCGTCTCCGTCGCCAATACCATCCGTACCCCGGGCGCACCCGCACAGGGTTCCACCACAATCAAGGCGCCCGCAAGGTCCGCTGCGCAGCAGCCTGCGGCAAACGCGTCAAAGCCGTTGCCGCGCGTGCCCAAAGCCCCCGACGGCAAGACGTTCGCAGGAGACAAGCCGACCTTTAAGCAAGCCGCGCCCTCACAGCAGGATTTCGGTCTTTCCAACGAAGAATTTGAGAAGCTGGAAGCACAGCAAGTCACACTTCCAAAGCCCGGTGTGAAAAAGCCCGCAGACGCCGCCGCAACAGCCTACAAAAAGCCAGCGGCACCTGCAAAGCCCGCTTCCGAAAAAGCGGAAAAGCCCGCTTCCAAGCCCGCAAACAAGCGTTATATCTTCCCGCCCATCTCTTACCTGCATCCGGGTGAGCCAATGACCGAAGAAAACATCGCCGAGCTACAGGCAAGCATGGAGGCACTTGCGGCGACGCTCCGCAGCTTCCACGTCGGCATCGAGGACAACATCCGCTACTCCTGCGGACCGACCGTTACCCGCTATGAGATCACGCCTGCCGCAGGTGTGCGTGTCAGAACCATCACCAATCTGTCCGACGACATCGCGCTGGCACTCCGCGCGTCAGGAGGTATCCGAATTGAGGCCCCCATCCCCGGCACCAACGCCGTGGGTATCGAGGTTCCCAACAAAACGCGCAGTACGATCTACCTGCGTGAGCTGATTGAGTCCAAGGTCTTCTCCGAGTCAAAAAACAAGCTGACCGCCTGCCTCGGTGCGGGTATCGCGGGCGAGCCGTTAATCTTCGACATTGCCAAAATGCCCCACCTACTCATCGCGGGTACCACGGGTAGCGGTAAATCGGTTTGCATCAACTGTATCGTCATGAGCTTACTGTACAAGGCAACGCCCGACGAAGTCAAGCTCGTAATGATCGATCCGAAGAAGGTCGAGTTCAGCATCTACAAGAACATTCCTCACCTGATGGCACCCGTTGTCACCACGCCGAAGGATGCCGCAGGTGCTCTGCAGGCATCGGTCGAGGAAATGGAGCGCCGCTTCGAGTTGTTTGAAACCGTCGGCGTGCGAGACCTCAAGGGCTACAATGCCGCCACGGCGGACGATCCCGATATGCCTGCCCTTCCCCACATTGTAATTATCATCGACGAGCTTGCCGACCTGATGATGACCGCGCGTGATGAGGTTGAGACCGCCATCTGCCGCATCGCACAAAAGGCGAGAGCCGCAGGTATGCACCTGATTATCGGTACCCAGCGTCCGTCGGCGGACGTCGTCACAGGTCTGATCAAGTCCAACGTCCCCTCACGTATCGCATTCGCGGTCAAGTCGCAGGTCGACTCCCGCGTCATCCTCGACCACATCGGTGCCGAGGCGCTGACGGGACGCGGCGATATGCTTTTCGTACCGATCGGCTCGATGAGAGATACGCGTGTACAGGGTGCGTTTGTGGATGACAAGGAAGTCGAAAAAATCTGCGAATTTATCCGCGCCACTAACGGACAGGCGGAATACGACGAAAAGTTTATCTCCAAGCTCAAGGAGCTCGCCGCACAGTGCGGAAACAAGGGCAAGAGCGGCAGCGGTGATTTCGTTCCCTCCGGTGAGGACGGCGGTGACAAGTCCGACAGCAAATACGCAGACGCCGTACGGATTGCCATCGAGGAAAAACGCGTTTCCACCTCCCTGTTGCAAAGAAAGCTGGAGATCGGCTACAGCCGTGCGGCAAAGCTGATCGACCGCATGCAATCCGAGGGGCTGGTCTCTCCCCCCGACGGCTCCAAGCCGCGTACTATCCTAATTACCCCCGAGGAATACATGGCAAGATTTGTTGACAATCCCGAGGGAGAATAAAAAGCAATAAAAAAGTGGGTGTTGCCAATGCATTCTGCATTTGGTCAACATCCACTCTTTTATTTCAGATTTTCTTCTCACCATTTCCGTCGCTCTCAACATGCTCAATGCACTTGATGAATACCGTGATGTCGCTATGACCGTCATCCTTCAGGATCATCATATTGCTTGCGCAAGCCGCAATGCAGGTCAGGAGCTTCATATCCTCGGCTCCGTCGAACACGACGACAGGAGTCTGCACCCGAATATCCGCGCATGAAATTTCATCGTTGAAAAAAGCCGCACACCGTGCCCTCCACCCTGCCTGCGTATTGGTTCATCAGGCGCAAGCATTCATCGTATTGCCGCTTTTTTTCGGGAATGAGGACGAACGGCGGCTCGATATTGTAAAGCAGGTCGCAATTGGTTTTGGCGTCCTGACTCGCTTTTTTGATCGTCTTTCTCGGAGCGATGCTTTCTGTAATCTCTTTCAAACAGTTCTTCCATGATGATTCACCATCCTTTTTGTAATTTTCCGTGCCTCCCTTCAAAAAACAAAAAAGGCGCGCCAACCGAAGTCAACGCACCCAAAAACGCAAACTCCGATTGTCGCCAAACAACTCCGGAAAAGCCAAGATTTCTCTTACCCTACACCAGCCGGAATTTGCGTTTTTAACAAATTCGTTTGATGTAGGGTATACCGAAAAAAGTATCGTTATCCCTAATATAAAATACTTGGATTTTTTATGGAGTTGTTTGGCGAATTTATTATACCAAAAAATTTAAGCATTACAATAGGTTTTGAAAAAATGTAATAAACACAACAGGAGCTGCCGCGAGTTGCCGTATGTAAACTCGCGGCGCTTACGCCGACTGTCCGTGCTTAATATCCTCTCAATTATGTCACTTGCTCTGCCTGCAATGCTCCGTCCCCACGTTCAAAATCCACTCTTTTTCCCGCGCAGGCGCCACAGAGCGCGGCGGATGATTTCTGCGGGAAAGACCGAAAGTGAAAGCACCATGGTCACAAGCAACTCACGCACGGTCAGCGGTGTCGTGCGCAACACCTCACCGCCAAGATAAACGAATACGGTCTGAATCACCAGAATCGTTGCCATAATAAGCAGGAAGATCGGATTCTTGCGCAGACCCGCAAACAGCTTTAATCGGTCGGTACGCGCGTTGAAGCAATTGAACACCGAGGAAAAGATGAACAGCGCAAAAAACGCCGTCAGAAGATAAATCCGATCGGGTGCCTCGCGAAACAGTGAGGTCACGGTCGGCGACTTGAGGAAGAAAATACACAGTCCTACCGTAAAACTACCCAAAAGGAAAATCTGATTCACCATATAACGGTTTAGAATCGACTCGTCACGCCGCTTCGGCGGCTCCTTCATATATTCGGGAAGCGCCGGCTCGCCCGCAAATGCAAGACCGCCCAATGTGTCCATGATGATGTTAATCCAAAGCATCTGCACCACCGTCACGGGAGAATCCACCCCGAGGAACGGGCAAATCATCGTTACCCCCACCGCACAGAAATTCATCGTCAGCTGTAACGTGATAAACTTGCGGATGCTCTTGAAAATTCCGCGTCCGTACAGCACCGCGCGGACAATGGAGGCGAGGTTGTTATCCAGAATAATGATATCCCCCGCGTCCTTTGCCACCTGTGTACCGCCTCCCATCGCAAAACCGATATCGGCACGGCGTAAGGCGGGCGCGTCATTGATGCCGTCTCCCGTCATTCCCGTTACCATTCCCATCTCCTGTGAGAGACGCACAAGTCGGCTCTTGTCGGTCGGGAGCGCACGCGCCACCACCGCAAGGCGCGGCAGCAGCTCGCGCAGCTTTGCATCCGACAGACGTGCCAGCTCCTCGCCGGACAGAATTACGTTGCATCGATTGTTAAGAATTCCACATCGCCGTGCAATCGTCTCGGCGGTTTCACGGCTGTCCCCCGTCATCATCACCACCTGTATTCCTGCGTCCCGCAATTCGGCAACCGACCGTCCTGCTTCCGCACGCAACGGGTCCAAAAGGCAGACCGCACCGAGATACGTCAGCGAGCCACGGATAGCGCCTGCGTGCGACGTTGCCGAAGCATTCTCGCGCGAGAATGCCAGCGCGAGCACACGCCCACCCTGTGCGGTCAATTCCCGAATATGACGTTCTGTCGATGCACGGGAGAACGCACCGATGCCGTCGTCTCCCCGCACCTCGTCTGCAACAAACGGAAACAGTCGATCGGGGGCTCCCATCAACAGCGTCATGCGTTCTCTTCCCGCAAGGCTCACCGCCGCATACTTGCGTGTGCTGTCAAACGGCAGAAACGAGGTCACCTGCCGCTCCTTCGGAACGGGATACGAAATCACGCTCTCCAGCAGTGCCCGCGCAGTCGCATTGCCGCCAAGCGCAACAGCTTTCCCCTCCGCATCTTTTCCCACGGTAGCCTCGTTGCAGTACCGAAAGCACAGGGAGATCAGCTCCGCCGAACGGCCGCCGCGCCGTATCAGCTCCGCCATCGTCATACCAACACCGTCGGGAAGTGTAACGGATGCGACCCTCATTTTTCCCTCGGTCAATGTTCCTGTTTTATCGGTAAAAAGGATGTTCATGCTTCCCGCCGCTTCGATTCCCACGGGCTTGCGCACCAGTACGCGATCGCGCACCATGCGCTTGATATTGGAGGACAAAACAACGGCAATCATCATCGGAAGCCCTTCAGGAACCGCGACAACGATCACCGTCAGCCCCAATGTGAATGCGTGAAGAAGCTGGGTCAGAAGATACTCTACGTCATGCAGCTTCAGCTGTATCAGAGCCGGCTGCATCCCGCTGTCCAGCACAAAAGCATTGAACAGGTAGGCAAGCGCCACCAACGCCGCGGCAACATAACCGAGGATACTGATCTGATGTGCCAGCTTGGCAAGGCGAAGCTTTAAGGGGCTCTCTCTCTGCTCGGTCTGAATCTCGCGCGAGATTTCCCCCAGCGCTGTGCGGTCGCCTACCGCCGTCACTGTCATCTCTCCTCTGCCCACAGTCACCGTGCATCCGCGAAACAGTGTGGAGGGTGAGGCGGGATCGCTCGCACGGCTCGTGCTCGGATATTTTCTAATCTCCCGACTCTCCCCTGTCATGGCGGACTGATCGGTGCGCAACTCACCGACAACCAGGGTACCGTCCGCCGGAATTTGCTCTCCCGCACCCAAAAGTACCAGATCCCCCACAACAACCTCGGAGATAGGAATTTCGCGCACCGTCCCCGCTCGCCGCACACGGCATACACCGTTTGCACTCGTTTCCGACAGGCGTGCAAATGCGCGTGCCGAGCCGTATTCCGATAGCGTCGAGATCAGTGTGGCAAGAAACACCGCCACGGCAATGCCG
>JAFTPJ010000062.1 GCA_017463405.1 Clostridia bacterium | reverse complement strand
GTGATTACCGCAGTGGCAGTGATTGTACTGGTCAAGCGTCGCCGTGCATAAATAAGTCCCGAAGAAAGGAAAAACGGAAATATGAAAATCGGAAACGGATGGCGGCGGAAGCTGTTCCGTGGCTCGGCATCTGCGGGGATTACCGCAATTGTCATTGCCGCCGTGCTTATACTGAATATATTTGTTACCGCTCTTTGCTCGGGAAATCTGTGGTATCATGATCTGACCCCCGAGGCGTACTATAACGTGTACGGTGACAGAACGCAGCAGAAACCCGCGCAACTTTACACGCTGATGGATGAGACGGTAGATTATCTGGATTATATCATTGATGAGGCGAATGCACGTCGGGAGGGGGATGAGCCCGTAAAGGTGGATATCATCTTCTGCGCCGCACCCGACATTCTGAAGCAGACCGATATGATGCGTTTTGTGTATTATACGGCATTGAGCCTGCAAAAGGAATTCCCGGAGACGATCAGCGTTTCGTGGCGCGACGTGTGGAGCAATCCCTCGTCGGTGGACGAGTACCGCAGTACCTCGTATGCAAATATTTATCAGACCAACGTGATTGTTGCCAGCGGAACGGAATACCGCGTCAGCACGCTTCGCTCCTTCTACTCCTATGACTCGGATACCGATATGTCGGTTCCGGTCGGCTACAACGGACAGAAGCAGTTTGTCAAGCAGATTCTTGATGTTACGGGTGCCGAGTCGCCGATCTGCTGTCTGACGGTGAATCACGGCGAGCCCTTTGCGGAGCTGGATCTTGCGGACAGAGAAAATTGGCCCGAATACAAGCAGTTCCTCAACGTGATTGAGGGGGCGGGCTATGAGATCCGCTATCTGGATCTGGAGAAGGATGAAATTCCCGAAAACTGCCGCTTGATTTTGACCTTTGACCCGCAAACGGATTTTGTGTCTCCGTACACCGATGCGAGCATCGAGACATCGGAAACGCGAAAGCTGGATGCATATCTGGATCAGGCGTACTCCTATATGGTGTTTTTGGACGCGGATACACCGCATCTTCCGAATCTGGAGGAGTACTTGGAGTTTTGGGGCATTTCCTTCTCGCGTTACAGCGGAAAGGATGCAGACGGAAATCGCGTAGAGGGCTCGTATCAGGTATTGGATGCTGCCAATCGCTTGGACTCCACGGGTGATTTCTTTATCGCGCAGTATGCGAAAGGAAAGGGCGTGGGAAGTGCCGTGATGAGTGATATCGTGACGTCCTCGGCGCCTCCCAAGATCGTGTTCGGTAATGCGATGCCGATCTCTTATGCCGATACGTACGAGAACAATTATGTGATGGCGGATGAATCTGCCGGTACAGAGGCGTACAGCTACGGCTATTACGATCGGGGTGGCACCATTCGTGCAATTTTCGATATGTTTCAGGCGGGAACCTCCGACAGCCGTGCGGAGATATACGCAACGGCAAACGGAGAGCGTGTGACCGACGCGAACGGCAATCCGATCGCAGGATCGGGAATCTATCAGGTGATGACGCTTTCGACCGAATCTCGCACCGTGGGTGAGGGCGAGGGCTATACCACGATCGATCAAACCTCTTACGTGTGTGCCGTCGGCTCGACGGATTTTGCCACCGATGCATTGCTCGGAACCACATCCTACGGTAACACGGACGCGTTGCTGTCGGTTCTGCGCTATATCGGTAAGGAGGTCAATCCCGTAGGATTGAATTTCATCACGCTGTATACCTCGGAAATGGATCTTGTCGTTTCCGACTCCTCCGGAAATGAGTATTCGCTGTTTACGGAAGCGGAGTTTACGAATGCCACCGTTGTGATGGCAGCGGTACCTGCGATTCTGATGCTGGGAGCCGGTCTGATCGTTCTGGTGAGAAGACGCGTGCGTCATTGAGACCGTCCGAGCTTTTTGCGACCTCTGAAAACATGAAGCTTTGAAGAAGGGAACATAGATTGAAATCGATGAGAACTGAAGAAAAAATCATAAACATCATTTTTGACCCCGGCAAAGGGAAGGTTTCTATTTCCGGCCGTGAGGGCGTGTGCGGCGAGCCTTTTGGCGAATTACCGACACCCGTGCGCCGCGGATACCGCTTTGACGGCTGGTATCTGGGCGAGGAACGGATTACGTCCGACACGGTTGTGGACTCCGAGGAGGATCTGCGTCCGGTGGCGCGCTGGATCCGTGAGGAGCGCGGCGCGGCTACCCGCGGGAAGCGGTCTTCTCTGAAGCGGCAAAAAATCGCGTTGGTAGCGCTGGCTGCCGCCGTGGTGGTGCTTGCTGTGGTGCTTGCCGTAGTGCTGGAGCTGATTACCATATATTCCTTGACCGACGTTTACGTCAAGGACGACGTAGAATACAGTGACACCTATACGATTAAGCGTCAGGACGGCGTTTATATGTTGTTTGACAAGGACGGTGTGCTGATGGATACCAACGGTGAGGACGAGAACGTCTTTATCGCAAAGGGAAGCGGAAATCAATATAAGATCGACGCCGAGACGGGCGATTATTCCTTGGTTGCACGCGTGGATACCGAGGATTACGAGGACGTTCCGGGTACAAGATTGCTAATGTATGCGCAAATTGCATCCGAGGATCTGTATTCGATCAAGGTGACGCGTTCCGATGGTTCGGGATACACCTTTATCAACGACGGTAAGAAGGTTTACATCGATGGCTTCAAGAACGCTACGGTGCAATACGATCAGGATCTGTATGCACAGCTCGCCTCCGCATGCGGATACACGCTGACGGTGATGAAGCTGGATTCCAAGTCCGAGGATTCTACCGTGCCAAGACTTCCCGGAACCGATGAGATTGATTATTCGGTTTACGGTCTCGATCAGCCGGTTGCGACCTTTACGATCACAGCCGCAAAGGATCCGGATGCGTCGAGCTTTGAGCCCGATCCCGACCGTACCTATACGGTTCTGATCGGCGATAAGACCCTGGCCGCCACCGGATATTACGTGAAATTAGCCGATACAAAGTCTATTTATATTTTGACCTCTGATCGAATTGATGCAACCGTGATGCAGCCGATCGAAAATCTGGTGACGCCCCGCGTATCACTCCCTGTGGATCTGAACTCGCACCCCATGGCAAAGGATTTTTATCTTTCGCATTTGGAAGCCTGGACGGGCGAGGATGACATCGAGGGAGATCCGATTGTTGCGTTTGACTATGAGGAGCTGGATTACCGCATCAATACGATGATGCAGAACTATCCTTATATCTGTGATTCCGATCTTCTGGAGGGTATGGACGGCTATACCATCAACGATACGAAGGCGAGCGAGGTGTTGACGCTGTTTTATGAGATGACGCCCAATGCCTGCGTCAAGCTTGGAATTACCCGCGAGGCACTGGAGGAGTATCATCTGCTCGAGAATGTCCACTATCTGACCTACAGAACCAAAACGGGTGAGTATGACGAGGACGGAAACGAGCTGTACGGCATCAACCGTATGCTGATCAGCGAAAAGACCGAAGATGGCGTGTATTACGTTGCCTCCTTCCTTTACGATATGATCGTAGAGGTGGATCAGTACTATTTCTCCTTCCTCGAATGGGATGATATCGACTGGTACAACCAGTATTTTATGAGCATGAACATCGTTTATGCGCAAAAGATCAATTTCCAATTCGGAGATAAGGAATATAATTTCATTCTTGACAACTCGTTGAGCTATGCGTACTATCTGGTGCGTTCATCGGCGGAGAGCAAGGTGGAGATGAAATTCGTAGACCTGAAGGAAGGCATTGTTTATGAGAACGAGGAGGGCGTGCTCTGCTACAAAAAGAACAGCAACGGAAAGATCTACAGTCCCGTAAAGCTGATTGACTTTGACAGCGCGAAGCTGGTCTCCTACGAGACTGCACTTAAAAAGCCCAGCCTCACCAATGTGCTCTATGTGCAGGACGTCTACTATTATATCAACGAAAATAAACAAAGCGTTCGCGTCAATCCCGATTACACGACCGATCGGATCGAGGTGCGCGACGGTGAATACTATTATGTGTATACGCTGTCGAGCGGCGAGACGAAGGAGATCAAGGTCAACAAAACGACGGGTGACCTGATTTACAGAGAGAGTTACCGAAAGCTGGAGGTCGATGCGAACGGCGACGGCGTGATTGAAAAGAGTGAGATCGAGTATTATCACGTGGAGACGACCTTCCAGACCGATGCCTCCAATCTTCAGATTCTTTGCGATCAGTTCACAGGCGGTGAGGGAGATAACCCGAAGCTGTTGGATTATACGATTGTTGACAGTGGATTGAACGACAGCGGTATCAACGAATCCGAGACGGTCACCGCGACCGATAACTTCCGTAAGTTGCATATGCAGATGCTGATGTTCTCGCTGGACGGTGATGTGGACGAGGAGGAGTTTGAGCGCAGTAAGGGAATGACTGTTGAGGAGTTTTTGGCGAGTGATCTGGCGGTTCCCGCGGCGACGGTGACGACGCTGTGTGAGGACTATGCAAAGCTGCTGAACAACGCAAAGAAAAACGTGGACGGAAAGCTGGTTCCCGTTTATACTGAAAATATCGAAAAATGCCTGGTGTTCCGCTTCTATCAGTACACCGACTGGAAGTCGCTTGTGACCATCGAAGCGTTGGTCAAGGACGAAAACGGAAACTGGGTATCCTCGGGTGACGAACTTGCCGGCAGATTTTACGTCAACAGTTCTATTCTTGATAAGATGGAGTCTGATATTGAAAAGATCCTGAATAAGGAACTGATCGATTACACGACGAAGTATTGATGAAAATGGTGTAGATAAAGCCAACCGTTTTCGTTCGTTTACTAAAAGTTTTGGTCGCGCGCTTGCGCCTACATGGTCAAAAGAAAAAGCGGCTAACGGTTTTGTGCATTTTACAAACGGGATTCTTTTGCTCTACAACCTGAAAAAACATGATGCGGTTGCAAATTTGCAACCGCATCATGTTTTTTCTTATATCTGACAGACCAGTTTTTCGAGTGGCGCATAACCTTGCGGGGAGAGCTTGAGCAGACGGTCGGCGTCAAGGCAAGCCTCCAGCGCGTTGTGCATCCGTGCCTCGGTCGTGTTGCGCAGGCACCTTTGGTAGAGCTTGATTTTGAAGTCGCTCTTGATCCCGAGCGCCGCAGCAATTTCACTGCCGGGCGTTCCTTCGTCACTCATGGCGCGCACGGCGATCATGTCGCATATCACGCGGGAAACCTCGCCTAAAATCACGGTTGGCTCGATCCGACGGAAGCGATAGTCGGAAAGAATCGAGAGCGCGGCTTCCTGCCGCCCCTCCATGATTGCATTGGTGAAGGCGAAGGCGTCGTATTCGTTTGCGGGTGTGCAGACCAGACGCATATCCTCCTCGGTGACGGTGTTCCGACCGTGCGAGAGGACGTAGTAGGCGAGCTTGTCGATCTCGTTGGCGAGAATGAACATGCTGTGCCCGCAGTATTCGGGCAGCAGAGAGCAAAGCTCTGCGGAGGCGTCCGCGCCGTTATGCGCAAAATGCTTTTGCACCCATGCGGCAAGCTTGGCGGTGGTACAGCGGTCAAATTGCACAGGTGTGAGAAATTCTCCCAGCCTTTTGAGCACGGCGGAGGGGGATTTCGGCAGGTATCCCGCATTGAGACAGTCTGCTGAAGCGGTGACGATCAGCAGGTTGTAGTCGTATTCGGGCAGGAGCGCCAACACGTCGCAAAGCGCATCCAGCTCGTTCTGGCGCATGGTGGTAAAGTTCAGCCCCGTGAGCGTGATCAGTTTTCGATCCGCCATCATGGGCATCGGCATCAGGGCATCCAGCAGCTTTTGCGGCTCGAAGTCCACGGCATCCAGCTTCATTTCGTTGAAAAATGCAAAGGAGGGGTCGGGGCAGAGTACCTCGCGCGCCTGCTTGACGGCAAAGGATTTGAGATAATCCTCGTCGCCAAAGAACAGATAGCCCGTGCGCGGGGTTGCTTTCAATTCCTTGCGGAAGTCCGCTTCCTTGAGAATATCCACGGTGCATCTCCTTTCTTCCTTGTGTTTCTTTTATTATATCATTTTTCTTCCTTCCCGTCAAGAGGTGCGGCGTACAAATGTGTGTTTCTGTATGCAATGGTTGTGATGCCGTAATGCTTGCGGAAGACGGTATAGAAGTAGTTTTCGTATTCATAACCGAGTGCAAACGCAATTTCCCGGATATCAAGGTCGGTATATCGGATCATGGCGATTGTACGGTCCATGCGATGTTGATGCACCAATTGTGAGAGTGTACAGCCGAAGGTACGTTTGAGTAGGCGCGCGGTTTACTTTTCGGAGAGTGAGAGCGCCTGTTACGTATATTTCACATGAGGGAGTGTTTACAACTCCGATGAAAGCCTTTTGATCGCTTACTGCCGCGGAAACGATGAGGATGGTTGCTGCTTGTGCCGACTCGGCATTGCAAAGATTGACGTCGCACCGATTGAAACGTGATATAATTGTAATTTTTTTAAATATTTTCAAAAAACTCTTGACAAAAAGGAAAGAATCGGGTATAATATAGCGTGTCATTGTGTAAAAAGCGTATTCCAAGCTTGAAAAGGTGAAACGCTTCCGATTTCATCTAAAGGAGGTGCAAACGATGCTCAGAACTTACCAACCGAAAAAGCGTCAGAGAAAAAAGGAGCATGGCTTCAGAAAAAGAATGAAGACTGCTGACGGCAGAAACGTACTCAAGAGAAGACGTGCAAAGGGCAGAAAAAGACTGACCTACTAATCGCCGCCGGTCTTATTTTCCGGTATTGCCGATTCCAACATAAAACACCGACCGCCGGAAGCGTATCCCGCCCTTGCAGTCGGCGTTTTTGTTTGCGGAACGATTGATTGACACACACAACACATTTTAACGGAAGCAAACCCTTGAGGAACAGCCAATGAAGTACACAACCATTAAGGAACACCATTTGTATAACAAGACCTTTCAGCGGGGCGCACGGTTTACGGGGCGGCTCGTGTCCGTGTTCGTTTTGCGCGACCTTGCGGCAAAGCGCTTGCGGAAGGAGCATCCGGAGAAAAAGTACTACAACCGCTTTGGCGTTGCGGTGACCAAGCGCGTCGGAGGTGCCGTGCAGAGAAGCCGCGTCAAGCGGATTCTGCGTGCGGGCTACCGCGCGGTCGA
This sequence comes from Clostridia bacterium, assembly GCA_017463405.1. Taxonomy (GTDB): domain Bacteria; phylum Bacillota; class Clostridia; order Oscillospirales; family CAG-272; genus UMGS1865. The sequence continues at coordinate 9,391 of JAFTPJ010000062.1, read as the reverse complement.
GCCCGAGCTGAAAACCGGATATCTTGTTGTGATCAGTCCGCGTGACGGAATCCTTGACGCAAAGTCCACCGACGTGGAGCGTGAGCTGCGCCGCGGATTTCGCAAGCTGGAGATGTTCCGGACAAGCGAGAACCTATGAAGTATTTGTGTATATGGCTCATCCGTTTTTACAGGAAGTATCTCTCGAAAGCCAAGGGACAGCCGACCTGCCGGTTTACCCCCACCTGCTCGGCGTATGCTTTGCAGGCATTTGAAAAGCGCGGCTTTTTCGTAGGAATGATTCTCACGGTGGTAAGAATTTTCCGATGTCAGCCGTTTTGCGCTGGTGGGTACGATCCCGTGCCCGAGCATGGCTTGCGGCATCCGAAATTCAAGGCAGCCCCCTTGACGAAGTATTACTATCCCGAGGAGTACGGTTCGGAAAAGAACGGCGACGACACACAGTGATTCCGCAACGCCGTGCGGCAAATCCACATTGACGGCGTGAAATCCCAAAAAACGAAGGGAGCTTTACCGTAGAAATACTACGGAAACAAAAATATGAAAGTTTTAAAAAGAAAATTTATGGGGCGTATTGCCCTGATTACGGTGGCGGTGCTGCTGCTCTTGACGACCCTTGTGGGCTGTGCGGGCGGTACGACGATATCGACACTGACACTGAATGAGGATGTCTTTTCTCTGGACAAAGACGAGATGGCAAAGCACGAGCTGGAGCCGTCCGAATTGAAGCAGATTGCAAAGATGCTCCAATCCGCATACGCCAAGGAGCAGACCGATAAGGCAGAGTATAATTCGTACGAGATGCTGGTGGCTGCTAATCGCGGCTACGACATGACGGCGTCGGATTTCAAGGAGGAGGGCGAGATGCCCGATGTCGGTGTCAATCTGGAGGCGGCGGCAAACGTCATTGTTGCTGCAAATGCCAAGGCGACCGAAAACAATCTGACCGACCCGCAGAAGGAAACCGTTCGGGAAAAGCTCAACGCCGCTGACGTCGAGCTGTTGATCAGCGCGTTCCGCACCGAAGTTACAGCGGAGGAGTCCGATATCTGGGCAATCATCTTTTCCGCAATCGGTACGGTATTGAGCTGGATGACGGTTGTGGGCTTTGGCAACTATGTTGTCGGTATCTGTATTTTTGCGATTCTGATCGAGATTCTGATGCTTCCTTTCGGTATCAAGCAGCAGAAGAACTCCATCAAGCAGGCAAAGCTACGTCCGAAGGAAATGGCGATCAAAAACAAATACAAGGGACGCAACGACCAGCCCACCATGCAGAAGATGCAGGCAGAGATTCAGGAGCTGTATCAGCGCGAGAATTTCAGCCCTGCAAGCGGATGTCTGCCGTTGCTCGTTCAGCTTCCCATTATTATGGTGCTCTATAATATCGTTATGGACCCGTTGCGCTACGTGCTTGGACAGAGCGCAAGCGTTTCGGCTGCACTGTCGACGTATGCGGGCACGGCGCGTGCCGCAGGCGGCCTTGGCTTGAGCTTCGATACCAGCCGCGGCTCGATTGAGCTGCTCTCCAAGCTGAATGCCGGGGATATCGATATGATGGAGGGATTCCAGTTCTTCAGCTATGGCGAGGGCGTTCTGGATTCTTTGAAGAGTGCGCTTTCCGCCGTTCCGAACTTCAATATCGGTCCGATCAACTTCGGTCTTGCGCCTCTGGCAAACGGCTTTGGTGATTGGATGACGTGGGTTCTGCTTTTGATCCCCGTTCTGACTTTTGTGACGTATTTCATCACCTCCAAGCTCAACCGTAAGCTGATGTATCAGTCGGTTGCAAACGAGGGAATGGATGCACGCCAGATGGCTTGCTCCAACTCGATGATGGATATCACGATGCCCGCAATGTCGGCGTTCTTCACGCTGTACGTACCCGCCGTGATCGGTGTGTACTGGGCATTCCGTAGCTGGGTTACGCTACTCAAGTCCTTTATTCTGTCCAAGATGATGCCGCTTCCCACCTTTACGGAGGAGGATTATAAGGCGGCTGCCAAGGAGATGGCAGGCAAGAAGGCAACGGCAAAGAAATCCTCGAATGCCGGAAAGGTCCGCTCGCTCCACTATATCGATGACGAGGACTTTGAGGACACGAGAGAGAGAGGGCTTGCGCGCCGCGCCGCGATTGAGGAGCGGGAGCGCGAGGAACAGGCAAAGAAGGCACAGAAGACGCCGTTCGGTGCGGTTCCCATGAAAAAGGATAAGCCCTCTGAACAGCAGAAGGCGGAGGATGCACCCGTCGAAAACGAGACGGCGCAGGCTTCCGAGGCAAGCGATACAAACGATACACAGGATAACGACAACAACAAGGATGAGGTGTAATTGTGAAAAAAGAAATCATTGTAACGGCAAAGACCGTTGATGAAGCAAAGGAAAAGGCGATTGCCGAGCTCGGCATTCCCGCCGAGGAAATTGAATTTACCGTTTTGGAGGAGGGCAAGCGCGGCTTTCTTGGTATTGGCGCCGTGGATGCGAAAATTTCCGCTTCCTACGTACCGAGCGGTGCGGACATTGCTTTGGATTTTGTCCGCAAGGTTGTCTCCGACATGGAGATGAATCTGATCATTGAAAAGAAGGCGGGGCACAACGATGATGTGCTGATTACTATTGATGGTGAGGGCGCAGGCGTTCTGATCGGTCACCACGGTGAGACGATGGATTCTCTGCAGTACCTTGCAAATCTTGCGGCAAACAAGAAGATCAAGGGTGAGAAGCGCGAGTATGTAAAGGTGACGCTTGATATCGAGGGCTACCGTGCAAAGCGCGAGGAAGCTCTGCGTACGCTGGCAAGACGGATGGCGGCAAAGGTTGTTAAATACAAGAAGAGCGTGATGCTGGAGCCGATGAATCCTTATGAGAGACGGATCATCCATTCCGAGATCCAGAGAGTGGATGGCGTTTCCACCAACTCGATCGGTTCGGAAAATAACCGTCGCGTGGTCATGTTCCTCGACGATTCCAAGAAGGCAGACAATGGCGTGCCCGCTGTGGATGAGGAAGAATAATGCAGCAGGGGAGAGGGCGTCCTGACGGAGGCTTTCTCCCCCTTTTTTCAAAAGTAGAATGGGAGTAAAAACGATGATGATGCTTGGAGATACGATTGCTGCGATCAGCACGCCCAGGGGCAAGGGCGGCGTGGCGCTGTTGCGCGTTTCGGGACCGCGCGCTGTGGAGATCTGCGAGAGGGTTTTTCTGCCTGCGAGCGGAAAAGGACTGTCGGAGGTCCCCGCGCGTACCTCGGTTTACGGTGCGATCCTTGGAAACGGTGTGGACGGTGTGCGTGAGACGGTGGATGACGGTCTTGCGACGGTGTTCCGCGAGCCCGCCTCGTTTACGGGTGAGGATACGGTGGAGATTTGCTGTCACGGTGGAATTTTACTGACCGAGACCGTGCTGACCTCACTGATCTCGGCGGGGGCACGTGCGGCGGAGGCGGGAGAATTTACGCGCCGCGCATTTGTTAACGGTAAGATGGGACTTTCGAGCGCGGAGGCGTTGGGCAATCTTTTGGAGGCGCAGACGCACGAGCAGATGCGTCTGGCGCATGCGGGGACAAACGGAAAGCTGGAGGAGGCGTGCAGGGAGATTTACGAGACTCTGCGTGACGTGCTGGCGAGTATTTATGTCAAGATCGACTATCCCGACGAGGATTTGGCGGATATGAGCCGCGCGGAGATCGATGCGGCGCTTGGCGGTTGCGAGGAAAAGCTGAAAGCGCTTTGCGCGACCTACCGCACGGGACATGCGATTGCGGAGGGGATTTCTACGGTGATTTGCGGGCGCCCAAACGTCGGAAAAAGCTCGCTTTATAACCGCATTGTCGGGCGTGACGCCGCCATCGTGACGGCGGTGGAAGGAACGACGCGCGACGTGCTGTGCGAAACGGCGGCACTGGGTCGCGTGACACTTCGTCTGTTTGATACGGCGGGACTGCACGACACCGCCGACCCCGTGGAGCAGATCGGCATTGCGCGGGCACGGGAGGCGCTCGACCGTGCGGAGCTGGTGCTTGCTGTGTTTGACGGAAGTCGCCAACCGGACGACGAGGAGCTTGCCCTGATCGAGGAGTTGCGGGAGCACGCGGGGACGGTGATCGCGGTTATCAACAAGAGCGATCTCGGAGAGGCGGCGGCGGATTTTTACCGCTCGAAATTTGCGCATGCGGTGACGCTTTCTGCCGAGCGCGGCGAGGGCATGGATGCACTGACGGACTTGACAGAGACGCTGTTTGTGCGCGGTGACATTGACGTGCGTCGAGACGTGGTGCTGTCCAATGCGCGGCAGAACGGTGCGGCACTGGCGGCGCTGGAGGCGGTCGGAAGTGCGCGCGGAGCTCTGGCCGCGGGACTGCCGATTGAGCTATGTTGTTCAGATGCCGAGTGTGCCATGGAGGCGATCGCACAGTTGGACGGAAGGTCGATTTCCGAAGATATCGTTGCGCAGATCTTTTCGCATTTCTGCGTCGGAAAATAAGGATACGGTGATGGAATATACGGTAGAAAGAGTGCGGGAGCTTGCCGCGATGGCGCGTATCTCTCTTGCAGATGCGGAGGCAGAGGCTCTTTGCTGTGAATTGAACGCGATGCGTGCAATTGCGGAAACACTGCGGGATGCGTCGGATCTGCCCGACCCGTTTTTGGGGGCGGTCGGCCTTGGCGAAATGCGCGATGACTCGCCGCATGTAGGACTGTTGCGCACGGACGTACTTGCATTGTCGCCCGCGGTTGCAAAAGACGCTACGGTCGTGCCGCGCGCGGTGGAGGGCTGATGATGACAGTGGAAAAGGTTTTGTTTCGCTCGGTCGCAGAGCATGCGGCAGCATTGGCGGCGGGGGAATATACCGCGGTCAGGCTGACACGCGCATATCTGGAGCGGATACAGGAGCGCAACGGGGAAATCAACGCCTATTTGTACGTGGACGGGGCAGGCGCACTTGCGGCGGCGGAGGAATCCGACGTGCGCAGACTGCGCGGGGAATGTCGCGGTGTATTGGACGGAATCCCGTACGCGCTGAAGGATAATTTTGCGGCAAAGGGCTTGCCGATGACCTGTGGGTCAAAAATTCTGGGGGGATACGTCTCCCCTTACGACGCGACGGTGGTTGCGCGTTTGAAGGCGTCGGGCGCCATTCTACTCGGAAAAAACAATATGGATGAATTTGCCATGGGGAGCTCGGGGGAGTATTCCGCCTATGGCGTGACAAAAAATCCGTACGACCGCACGCGCGTGGTGGGTGGTTCTTCGAGTGGCTCCGCGGCAACTGTGGCGGATGGCATGGCGGCATTTGCGCTGGGCTCGGACACGGGGGGATCCGTGCGTCAGCCCGCGGCGTTTTGCGGCGTGTACGGGCTCAAGCCGACCTACGGCGTGCTCTCGCGTTACGGCTTGGCGTCTATGGCGTCCTCGCTGGATTGCGTGGGGATTCTTGCGCGCACGGCGGAGGATTGCGGGTTGCTTTTGGATGTACTGGCGGGGCAGGATGCGCACGACGCGACATCGGTGGTATATGCCCCGAAATCGGTGCAAGCCCTCGACCATGTGCTCCGTTTGGGCGTAATTTCGTTTGACGGTGTCGGGGGTATTGACGAGGAAATCAAAGCGGCGTCTGCACGGGCTGTCGAACGCTTGACAGCGTGCGGTGCCGTGGCGGAGACTGTGGAGCTCCCGTTGCCCGACGAGGCGCTGGCGGCTTACACGGTGCTGTCCTCGACCGAGGCGGCGTCCAATCTCGCACGTTATGATGGAGTGCGCTACGGCAGACGGAGCGCGCGATCGGAGACGCTTTCCGCACTGTATGAAAACAGCCGCGGCGAGGGGCTTGGCGCGGAGGTCAAGCGACGGATTCTGTTTGGAACGGATATGCTGGTAAGAGGAAACCGCGAGGTATACTATCTGCGCGCGCTTCGTGTACGCGAGGCGGTGCGCAGGCAGATGGAGGCACTGTCCGAGCGGTATGACGTGCTGATCTCCCCAGCGGCGCCCACGGCGGCGTTCGGCTTGGGAAGTACGCCTTCGCCCGATGCGCTTTACTGCGCCGATATGTGCACCGTGTATGCGAATCTTGCGGGGGTTCCTGCGCTGTCGGTTCCGTTCGGTGTGAATGCCGCTGGACTGCCGTTGGCAGTCCAGCTGACGGCACGCCGATGCGGGGAGAATCTTCTGCTCGCGGCGGCGCGGTTGCTTTGCGATGGGGAGGTGAAATAGGATGCGTTCGGATTACGAAGCGGTGATCGGCTTGGAAGTGCATGCCGAATTGAAGACGGCAACCAAAATCTTTTGCGCGTGTCCGACAAGCTTCGGTGCACCTCCGAACACGCATTGCTGTCCCGTCTGTCTGGGGCTTCCCGGGACGCTTCCCGTACTCAACCGCCGTGCGGTTGAGCTTGCAGTAATTGCAGGTCTGGCGCTGGATTGCGAGATCGCGGCTCTCTCGCGGACCGATCGGAAGCAGTATTTTTATCCAGATCTGCCAAAGGGTTATCAGATTTCGCAGGCGGAGACGTCGATCTGTCGGAACGGGCACCTGACTGTGACAGCGGAGGACGGTGCTGCGCGATGCGTGGGCATTGAGCGGATTCATATTGAGGAGGACGCGGGAAAGCTGGTTCACGAGGGAAATGAAACGCTTGTGGATTGCAACCGTTGCGGTGTACCGCTGATTGAAATCGTTTCGCGCCCCGATCTGCGCGGCGGTGCCGAGGCGACGGCGTATCTCAAGGCTCTACGGGAGATTCTGCTTGCCTGCGGTGTGTCCGATTGTCGGATGCAGGAGGGCTCGTTGCGCTGTGACGTCAACATATCGGTGCGAAGATCCGGCGAGGAGACCTTCGGCGTGCGCACCGAGATCAAAAATATCAATTCCTTTGCGTTTGTCGAAAAGGCAATTGCATACGAGACGGCGCGGCAGATCGGGGTGATCGAAAACGGTGGCGCGGTTGTGGCAGAGACGCGGCGGTATGACGAGGCACGCGGCGAGACCGTGCGGATGCGTGTCAAGGAGACGGCGGAGGATTATCGCTATCTTGCAGAGCCCGATATGCTGCCGATCCGCCTGACCGATTCCGATATCGCGCGCTTGCGTGCGCAGATTCCCGAGCTTCCATCCGCACGCGCGGAGCGGTTGGAACGGGAATACGGTATGACCGCCGAGAATGCGCGGATATTGGTGAGTGAACTCGGAATGGCGGATTATTTTGAGGCGGGCGCGAAGCGGACGCAGTATCCGAAGCTGCTGGTGAATCTGCTGCTTTCCGAGCTGTTACGGCATTGTGAAGCCGACCCGTTCGTGTCTCCCATTCGTTCGGAGGCGTTGGCAGAGCTTGCCGATTTGCTCGGTGAGAGGACGGTCAACAGTGCGACGGGAAAGAAGCTGTTATCAAGAATGCTCACAGAGGATATTTCGCCACGAAAGGTCGCGTATGACGAGGGCTTGACGCAGATTACGGATGCAGAAACGATCGGCGCGTGGGTCGATGCGACCCTGACGGAGTTGCCGCGCGCCGTGGAGGACTACCGCAGCGGAAAAAGCGCCGCGATCAAGTCGTTGCAAGGTCGCGTGATGGCGATGAGCCGCGGTCGTGCTGATCCCATCATTTGTGAGCAGCTGTTGTTGGAAAAACTGAAAAGTGGAGATAAAACGATATGAATTACGAATATGCACCGAGATTTCCCAAAAAGAAGGAGAAGTTGCTGGCGTACGGAATGCTGGGGCTGGCGGCGCTCTTGTTTGTTACGTCCTATCTTCCAAATATGCCGTATCCCGGGATGATTCAGATTCTCGGTTTGGGAGCGCTGGTGGCGATGATTATGATTTTTTCCATGTGTATTGCACGCCAGTATACCTATAGCATCGAGGAGCGCGAGGGCGCTGCTCCCGATTTTATCATCACCGAGCATTACGGCATGCGTGTGACGGTGGTATGCCGCGTGGCGGTTACCTCGGTGATGACGGTGATGCCGTGGAACGATGAGGCGAAAAAAAGCTTTGCCGCAACCAAGAAGGGCAAGCAGGCTTACATTTATACGGGCGTTTTGTTCGATGAGGTGCAGTATTGCCTCAATATTGAGGAGGACGGAACCGACTTTTTTGTGCGCATCTGCGCCGACGAGACGTTGGTTCGCCTGCTTACCTCACATTGACAGCAATATTTGTCTGCTTATTATCAAAAAGTGTCTTGAAAAATCGCATAAATTGTCTTATAATTATTGATATGGACGTATGTTCTGTATTATAAACAAAGGAGATATCGATATGTCTTTCCCTGTTGCACTGCAATTGTATACCGTCAGAGGTGACGTAGAAAAGGATATGTATGCCACCCTGAAGGAAGTAAAAAGCATTGGTTATGACGGCGTGGAGTTCGCAGGACTCTACGGTAACGCTCCCGAGCGTTTGAAGGAAATGTGTGAGGAAATCGGTCTTGTTCCGATCTCGTCTCACGTTCCGTATGCGGATCTGGTTGAGGATGCTGAGGGTGTGCTGAAGCAGTATGCCGCTATCGGTTGCAAGTATGTGGTCATTCCGTACCTGACCGAGGAGTACCGTCCGGGTATGCCGAAGTTCGCTGAAGTGATCGAAAATGCCGCAAAGTTCGGTTCGGTTGCCAATAAGCTCGGTATGAAGCTGCTGTACCACAATCACGATTTTGAGTTTACCAAGATAGACGGCAAGTATGCCTTGGATATTCTTTACGACAGCGTGTCTGCAGATCTGCTCCAGACCGAGTTGGATACCTGTTGGGTCAACGTCGGCGGAGAGAATCCTTCCGATTATATCATGAAGTATGCGGGACGCTCTCCTGTGGTGCATCTGAAGGATTTTGTCGGCTCCAAGTCCGAGAACATGTACGAGCTGATCGGCATTGACAAAAAGGCTGAGGCTGACAGTGAGGCGTTTGATTTCCGTCCCGTCGGCTACGGTAAGCAGGATTTCCCCGCAATTCTGGCGGCTGCGGAGAAGGCCGGTGCATCCTGGGTGATCGTTGAACAGGATAAGCCCGCACTGGGGCTGACACCTATGGAATGCGCAGAGAAGAGCCGCGCATATTTGAAAACCATCGGTTGCTGATCGAAAGCTACCATAAATATTAAAATTACGGAGGATTTGAATCATGGGATTGGATGATTTCAAGAAAAACCAAGAAAAAAAGGTTATTGACGCGAATAAGAAGGTTCGCATCGGTATTATCGGTACCGGTTGGATTGCAGGTTCGCATATCAGCTCTTATCTGAACCAGCCCGACGTTGAGATCGTGGCAGGCGCAGATCTGATTCCCGGTAAGGCTAAGGCGTTTTTTGAAAAGTACGGTGTTGAGGGTGTGAAGACCGATTATGCGTCTCACAAGGAAATGCTGGAGGATAAGAGCCTCAATCTGGATGCGGT
>JAFTPJ010000061.1 GCA_017463405.1 Clostridia bacterium | reverse complement strand
TCTGCTCTCCCTCGTAGGTATAGGTAAGCTGTCCGCCCTTCAGCGTCTGCCACATTTCATTATCCCACGTGCTCTGCACATAAGAGATATTCTTCTCATCCACAGCGTTGTAATCCACTGCCTTGATACTGTAGGTACGCTTCTGGCAGGAAGTCAATGTCACCGTGCTGTCATAGTAAAATGGAGTAAAGCGAATTGTCTGTGTTCCTTCTGTCCAGTTATAGTTGCGAATCCCTGTTGTATTTCCGAGCTCTACAATGTCCGTCGTATCGTCCAAGGTCTGAATCCAACCATGAATGGAAACCACCTTGACCGTAACCGCAGAACCGACGGGAATGCTGTAAACCAATGGGGTTGCATTTTTCTCTACGGGAACCGCAGTTACAGGAACACTGCTTCCCTCGGGAACATAGGTCACCACATAATCGCTGATCTTTTCAGCTGCCTCGCCCTGCGCAAGCAGTGTCAACGATTTTTTTCCGGTTTCCGCCCCTGCAGTTGCGAAAAGCATCGTCATGCAAAGTGCAGCAACTGTCACTGCCAATACAAGAATCGACAGCATCGCTTTGAAAATCTTGTTATTCATTTGCTTTTTCATCGTGATCCTGCCTCCTCTCACCGAATCATAATGGAATCGCCGTCCGCGTCACCAATCGCCTTGATGGCATCCAGCGTAAAGTGGTTCGCTTCCACGGTGAACTGTCCCTTGACCGCACCGCTTGCGTAAACCTTGAGGGTCACGGCGCTCTCGGGCGCCAAGCCGACCTCCTTCAAGGCGTTCAGGTCAATGGTCGATCCGCTCTCGAAATATTCGTCGAACGTGCAAACATCCAGGAGTGCTACACTCGGATTGGAATTGGAAATCGGTTGAGGTGCAGGCGCTTCTGCTTCCTCGTAAACCTCTTCTTCTGCTTCCTCGTAAACATCTTCTTCTGCTTCCTCGTAAACCTCTTCTTCGGCTTCCTCGTAAGCTTCTTCTTCGGCTTCCCCGTAAGCTTCTTCTTCGGCTTCTTCGTAAGCTTCTTCTTCGGCTTCTTCGTAAACTTCTTCTTCGACTTCCTCGTAAGCTTCTTCGGCTTCCTCGTAAGCTTCTTCTTCGGCTTCCTCGTAAGCTTCTTCTTCGACTTCCTCGTAAGCTTCTTCTTCGGCTTCCTCGTAAGCTTCTTCTTCGACTTCCTCGTAAGCTTCTTCGGTTTCCTCGTAAACTTCTTCTTCGGCTTCCTCGTAAGCTTCTTCGGTTTCCTCGTAAGCTTCTTCTTCGGCTTCCTCGTAAGCTTCTTCGGTTTCCTCGTAAGCCTCTTCTTCGGCTTCTTCGTAAGCTTCTTCTTCGGCTTCCGCGTAAGCCGTTTCCCCGGTATCCGCGGATGCTTCCTCCTCAAGGGGCTCCCAAACAAAAATTTCATCGGGATCCGCTTCCGTCTCGGTAGCTTCCGCCCCGGAAGCTTCGGACTCGGCAAAGTCAGTCTCCTCCGTCTCGGGAATCTCTGCGACGGACTCGTCCGCAAGCATTTCTTCGGCGGCGGGCACCTCTGCTACGGGCGCAGGCGCTTCGTGCCCGGCAACAGATTCCTCCTTTGCGGGAACCGCCAGTGCCTCAATGGGCTGTGCGTTGGAAGCCAGCTGTGCCTGATACGGCATCTGCATGGGGGTTCCGTAATAGCGCTCGGTGTAATGGCGCTCCGTGGTCTTTACGGTCTCGTGCGTCGTCGTGGTTGTTCCCGCAGCGGGCATCTCGACAACCGTCGGGGCAGATGCGGGCTCCTCGGCAACGGGAGCTTCCTCCACCACCGGCGCGGGCGCTTCGGGTTCTGTGGGCTCTTCTTCGGGAGCTACGGGCTCCTCCTTTTCGGGCTGCTCGTTGTCAAATTCCCACGTAAAGTTTGCGTTTACGGGGATCACACTGCTGTCCTCCTCGGGAACCTGCGGAACGTGGTCGGGATCCAGCTCAAAGGTCACAGCGGGTTTTTCCTCGCGCAGATATTCACGGATCAAGCCGCGGCTGACCAAGTTTTCGGTGGTATCAAAGGGATACTGCTCCTCGTAATTGACCGTTTCGATATCGATGGGAGAGAGCCCCTGCTCCTCGCATGCGCGCTGAACCAGCTCCAGTGCCAGCGTGAGCTTGCGGGGGGAATTGACCTTGTAAAGGAAGGGAGTCTCCGCGTACTTTTTCTTGCTTCCCACGTCGCGTCCGTGATACACGGTGTCCTCCAGCGTTGCAGGATCGAGCGCCAGGTACAGATCCAGCGTACGGGTGCGCACGTTGATTTTCGCGATCTGCGTACGGTCGTTGCTGTAATTGTTGATCGTCCACGTGATGCGGTCCTTTGTGCCCTCATATGCGAGCAGTGCGTTTTTGATTGCGCTGTAATACTTTTTGACGTTGGGACGGGATTGGATCAGCTTTGCCTCAAAGCTCTTGCGATAGTGTGCCACGATATAGCAACCCGTCTCCTCGTCAAAGCCGACGATGCGCTCGTTGCTCGAGAACAGGTCGCTTTCGTACTCATCGTCACCGTCGCCGTCCTCCTGCGCATCGCCCTCTGCATCCGAATCGTCCTCGTCCTCTGCATCAAGCTCCTCAACTTCCTCGACGTCCTCGTCCTCTTCCTCCGCGTCCGCAAAGGTGGGGACGCTCTCGTCATTCTTCACAGCGGGATTTTCCACCGCCATCTCATGCTCGGTACGAAGCTGCGAGCTGATTTTCATCAGTTCTGCGATCGCCTTGAGAATCTCCTCAGTCGCGGGGCTGTAACGCTCCTCTGCCTTTGCCGCAGGCGTGGTCGTGGTGGTCGTGGTCTCCTTGATGACCTCCTTGTAGGTTTCGGAGATGTATTTTTCAACATAAGGCATCTGTCCGCCCGGATATGCCGAGCTGTATACGGGGATTCCGCCTGCCGCGGGTGCTTGTCCAACCGTCGGCTCTGCCTTCGGAATCACGGTAACGGGTGCCGTCTCCTCTGCCGCAGTCTCCTCCGCAGGCTCCTCGGCAATGACAGGCTCCTCCGCCACAGCGTCGTCGGATACGGACTCCTCCTCAAAGGACTCCTCGGCAACATACGCCTCCTGCACCTGCTCCTCGCTCTCATCGGTTACATACGCATAAGGATTTTCCTGTTGCGCAGATTCCTCTACGGGCTCCTCCTGCGCAGGTGCTTCCGCCTCGGCAGTACTCTCCTCCACGGTCTGCTTGAGCGCCGTGCGGGAAACAAGCACGTATCCCTTGGCAAGGAAAACGATCAGAACAATAGCGAACACCAGAGCGCCGACCGCCGCCAGAACCGCCAGTGCGAAAAACGCCACCTGGGTCGCCAACGGAATCGCTCCGAACGACAGGGCGGTGATTGCGAGGTGAGCGGATCCGTCGTTTGCATGACGGCTGTTCAACTCATCCTCCAGCTCGTCCTGCAGCTTGTCCCTATGGGCGTGCTGCATTTTTCGGATCAAAATGCAAATGCCGGCAACCTCCGCGCCAAACAAGCATGCCAATACGGCGATCGCGATCAGAAAGGAACTTTCCACGCTCAATCCCAGATTCGCTGCCGATGCAAAAATGTGTTGAAGATACAAGATTTTGTCCTCCGTTCTTTTTACTGTTCTGCCGCGCGCTCCCAAAACCGCAATTTGGATAGGCGACAGGAATCTATATTATATTTTAACACAAAAGAAATAAAGTTTCAATATGTTCACAGAAAAAACTTTCCGTTTTTTACAGGATTTTATCGCAATTTTCGCCACTGTACGGCAAGAAAAGGAAAAGTTCTCCAAAAAGCGGGGAGCCGCGCGTTTTTTTCGCGCGGCTCCTCATTATTTCAGCGTTTTTTTCCTACTTCCCGTAGAGGTATCATCGAGCCTTCCTCAAAAAGCGATGATCTGTCCGACGGAGAACAGCAATGCGTCGCACAGGCGGAGGATCGACGTCACGTCACATTCCGCGCCCTTTCCGGGCAGATCGGCACACACCGACAGGCGCTCCGAAAACCGAGGCATTCCCTCCGTGCAAAGCATCGTCATCCCGCTGCAAAGCGCCGAAAACGTGTGCTCCGCTTCCATAAGCCGCTCCCGTACCTCCCGCAAATCCGAAAGCGCACCGACCTGCGAGGCAACCGCCTGTGCCTCATACAGCGTCCGCCTGCAGGCATCGATCTGCTCTCCTACGGAAAGCAACGGCAGAACCGCATCCTGCAGTTCGTTCTTCGCATCCTCCATGTGCAACAAAAAACGACACACAAGAGTATATGTCCGCTTTCTGTCTCCGAATCCGACGTCGCGCGGCGCAAGGCTGTCCGTCAGCGCGCGAATTTCTTCCTCAATTCTGCGCAAAGCGTGCGCACACGTGCGCGTACATGCGGAAAGATCGCGTACAAGCACGTCTGCACGTGCCCTCGCCTCCGTCACCGCCTCCGCACACAGACACGCAAGCTCCCCCGAAGCCTGCACGGGTTCGCGAAGCTCTCCGTTCTCCAAAAACGCAATACCGTCCCTCATTCCGTCCCAACCGTCTGTGCATACCGACAGATATGAAGTGCACCCGGCAAAAACTGTGCACTCCGCGGCACCGCAAAGCGCACGGCACCCGGCACCACCTCCACGGTAAAGCGGTTCTGACGGATCAGCTCGCCGTCAAAGGAATACACAAAGCCCTCGGGCGCCTCAATCTCAATCCTCTTACCGCGACGGTACTCGATATACTTTTCAAAGCGCGGATCCTCCAGATGCGTTCCCGCCTGATATCCACCGATCAGCTTCATGAATTTAATATGCGAGACGGGACGCACGAGACAAACCTCCAACAGTCCGTCGTTGTTGAGCGAGCGCGGTGCACAGCGGAACGCACCGCCGACGTACTGTCCGTTTGCGATCGTACACAAAAGAATCTCCCCCTCCGGGTTGATCAATTCACCGTCCACCGTCACCTTGCATTTGTTTTTCATCGCTTTCAGCAATCCGACAACCACGCCTGTGGTGTAGGCATTGCTACCGCCGATGATCTTCTTGCGGCGCACGTTCATCATCGTCTCGGCAACCGTGGAATCAAAGCCGAAATGTGTGGCGTTGATGGCGTATTGATCCCCCACACGCATCAGATCGATATATTCCTCGGGTGCGTCCAAGAGCTCCTCCAGATTAAAAAACGTTTTTTTGCCGCCGTAGTACTTGACAAAATCGTTGCCCGATCCGCAAGGGTAACAGCCGAGCGAGGCGTTTTCAAAGCCGACCACACCGTTGGCAACCTCGTTGAGCGTTCCGTCACCGCCGCACGCGTAAAAGCGCACGCGCTCATCCGGATGCTCCTCACACCAATTGCGGATGTATGCGGTTGCATCTCCCGGACCTTGCGTTGCGTAAAGCTCGTAATCCACCTTCGTCTTCTGCGCCTGCAGAAGTGCCTTCAGATTCGCATAGGAATCCGTCTTTCCCGCCGCGGGATTGATGATAAAAATGTGCTTCATAATTCATCCTCCTCTGATCTCAAAAATATCGTTCCCTACAATGCTTATAAATATTTCGTGTACGCCGAAAAAGCCGACGGAATCGCGAAGCTCTCCCGCATCTCGTCATTCGGCACAAGCAGCATCCCCGACGCGCCGTGGTAGCCGTCAAATTCGGGGGTAATGCGCACGTCGTAGGCGATCATGTGCCATTCAATGTGCGTAAAAATATGCTTCGCATCCTCCAGCCTTGCAAGCCGCAACGGCTCAAAGCCGATCGATCGGATGTAGGACAGCACCTCGTCTTCGCCGAGATGCCCCTCGGTGTTCGGCAGCTCGTAAAGCCCTGCCAGAAGCCCCTTGTCGGGACGCTTGTGCAGTGCCGTCCGATCACCGTCGCGGATCAGTAAAACCGTCTTTTTTTCGATACGTCTCGCTTTTTTTGCGGCACGTACGGGCAATTCGTCGGTCAAGCCGCGCCGCTTTGCCTCGCACACGGATACCATCGGACAAACGCCGCACCGCGCCTCTCCGTTCGGCACACATACCGTTGCCCCCAGCTCGATCATCGCCTGCGTAAAGTCCCCCGCGTCGGTCGGAACAACCTCGGCAAGCGCGTCACGAAAGGCGCTTTTCGTCGCCTGCTCGGCAATATCCTCGTACGAGCCCGCCACACGCGAGAGCACACGCAGGACGTTTCCGTCCACGGCGGGCACGCAAATTCCGAACGCGATCGACGCGATCGCCCCCGCGGTGTACTCCCCGATACCGGGAAGCTTTAACAAATTTTCATAGCTGTCGGGCATCCGTCCTCCGTATTGCTCGACCACAATCCGCGCCGCCTTCTGCAAATTCCGTGCACGACTGTAGTATCCAAGTCCCTCCCACAGCTTCATCAGGCGCGCCTCATCCAGCGCCGCCAGATCAGCGACGGTCGGTGCCGCCTCCAGAAAGCGTGCGTAGTAGGGCTTGACCGCCTCCACCCGCGTCTGCTGGAGCATGATCTCCGAGAGCCAGATGCGGTACGGATCGGTGGTCTCACGCCACGGAAGCGCCCGTCGGTTTGCACGGTACCACGCAAGCAGCGCCGTCACCGTATCTTCTGTAAAATATGCCGTCAATTCGTTTTTATGCATCGTATACCTTCATATCGGTCAATTCTCCGTTCGTCCATTTCAGATCAACGAGGCGGTTGCCCTTGACACGCAGTCCGCGTACCTCACCGTTCCGCCACTCGGCGGGAAGTGCGGGCAGAGGCACGATTTCATCTCCGTCGCAACGCACCAGCATCTCGCAAACACCGCTGACAAAGCCGAAGTTGCCATCGATCTGGAACGGCGGATGTGCGTCAAACAGGTTGGGATACGTGCCACCCCCGTTGTGCATATTCTTTTCCGCCGCAGGGGCAACGAGCTTCAATTGCATCTTCATCAGCTTCAATGCATGATCGCCGTCGCAAAGACGCGCGAAGAAATTGATCTTCCAAGCCAGCGACCAGCCAGTGCCGTCG
This sequence comes from Clostridia bacterium, assembly GCA_017463405.1. GTDB lineage: Bacteria > Bacillota > Clostridia > Oscillospirales > CAG-272 > UMGS1865. Next base: position 13,871 of record JAFTPJ010000061.1, on the reverse strand, counting down.
TCACCTCTTGCCTCCAGCGTTTTTCGCGCCGCCGCCATCAGATCGGGCGTTTTTTCGGTGATCTGCCGCGCGGGATGGAGCGCATACAGCTGTGACGTGTGGCGGTGATGCGGCTCATGCTCGGGATATTCGATACCGTCTCCCCAATACCACTCCTCGAGCCGCCCGTCGGGCAGGATACGCAGAGGCATCAGGCGCGGCAGCTCTTGTTCGATTTCCGCGCATACGTCATCCGAAATTCCGAGAATTTCGGCAGCACGTGCGCAATTTTCAAGCGTCTCGCGCACGATCGCCATTCCCATCGCCGTGCTCTTTGCGGTCGCTACCCGCGCATCCCCCACAACGAAATAATTCTCCGGCGAGGTCGAGGGGCAAACGGCACGGTAGCCGTCCACGTCGGTGAGAATATCCAGATAAAATCTTGCCGCGTCACGCAGAATGGGATAGACCCTCGCAAGATAATCCCTGTCCTGCAAATACTCGTATTTTTCCATCAGATGCCTGCAAAGCCAACCACTGCCAAAGGGCCAGTATGAATAGACCGCCAAGCCCTCGATCGGCACCGTATGCGCCCAGACGTCGCTGTTGTGATGACAAACGAAGCCGCGCGCGCCGTACAGCACCTCGGCAGTCTTCTTGCCGTTCTCCGCGATCGCCGCGATCAAGGAATCCAGCGGCTCGGTCATCTCGGGAAGATTGACCGCAAGCGTCCCGTAATAATTCATTTCGGTGTTGATGTTCACCGTATAGTTCGACGACCACGGCGGGTCTACCTTATCGTTCCAGATGCCCTGCAGATTCATCGCGCGCGAACCCTCGCGGCTACCCGCAATCGTCAGATACCGCCCGTAATTGAACATGAGCGCGTAAAGTCCGGGATCTGCCCCTCCTCTGCCCGCGTCAAAGCGTGCAAGACGCTCGTCGGTCGGAAGCGCGGCACATCCGCCGTCCCCCACCGAGAAGTACACACGGTCGTAAAGGCGCGACACGTCCGCAATATGTGCGTCGCGAATCGCCCCGTAGCCGCGTGCCAGCGCCGCATCCAATGCCGCACGCGAGAGCGCGCACTCGTCCTTTCCCTCGCGCACGGGATGCTTGTTCGCCCCCGCAAACGAGGTCTCGGCAGTCAGATAAACAAAAATCTCTTTCGCGCCGCGAATCGCGATCACGCCGTCCGCGCCGACACATTCTCCGTCGGTCACGACCGCACAGCGCATGCAAAAACGCATACCGTGTGCATCCTTGACTGCCGTATCGCGCGCGTTTCGCGTGTTCTGAACGGGAGAGAAAGTCGGTGCAACACCGCGCACCGTGATCTCATTCCCATCCACCGCACAATCGGTTCCGAGCGGCGCCGTCATCGAAAGGGTAAAATCGCGCGCCTCGGACACGCTCACACGCCACGCAAGGCAATGATCGGCATAGGAAACCAGAGATTCCCGCGTTACCCTTACGCCGTCCGCCACAAACTCCTCGGTCGCCAGCCCCTCGCGCAAAAACAGCGCACGTCTGTAGTTTTCCACGACCTCTGCACGCATATCCAGATATACGTCGCCCAACGGCTGATACGCCGCCACGCGGGCGCATTTGCAAAATTTCGCCTCCAGAACATCCTGCGCCTCCTTGAATTTTCCGTCCAGCGCAAGCTTTTGCGCCTCAAGATAGGCGCTCTTGTCAACGCCGTTGAGCCCATCTCCGGGCACACCCGTCCAAAGCTCGTCGTGATTGAGACCGATGCGTGCGTGCCTAACACCGCCGTACACCATCGCGCCCAATTTTCCGTTGCCCAGCGGCAGCGCCTCTTCAAAACAGACAGCCTCCTTTTGATACCAAAGGCAATCCTGTTCCAAAAAATGCATAATAACGCACCTCCGTCTTTTCGTTTTGTTCAGTATACCATATCCAAGCAGAAAAATCAACAAAAACCTTGAAAATCTTTCCGATAAATGTTATAATAAAGGTAACGCTTACCGAAAGGAAGACATTATGGAATTTTTAAGATTTCTTGAACAGATACGCAATCCGTTTCTCGATATGCTGATGTCGATCGTCACGCTCTTCGGCGAGGAAACGCTGTTTATGATCGCGGGGCTGATCTTTTTCTGGTGCGTGGACAAGCGGCGCGGCTACTACCTTTTGTTCGCTGGATTTACCGGCACAGTCATCATTCAGATATTGAAAATGATTTTCCGCATCCCCCGCCCGTGGGTGCTCGATCCAAATTTTACGATCGTCGAAAGCGCGCGCGAGGCGGCAACGGGCTACTCCTTTCCCAGCGGTCACACGCAATGCGCGGCGGACCTCTACGGCGGCATCGCTCGCTCATCCAAAAAGCGCCTGATCCGCATCGGCGGCATCGCCATGTGCCTCTTGGTCGGCTTTTCGCGGATGTATCTCGGCGTCCATACTCCGCTGGACGTCGGCGTGTCACTCCTGGTCGCGGCGGCACTAATCTTCTTGCTTTACCCCATCGTCTATCGATTTTACGACCGACCGAAAAAGATGTATATCTTCATCGGCGTACTGCTACTGCTGACGCTTGCAAATCTTCTGTTCGTTTCGCTCTACCCGTTCCCTGCTGACGTCGATCCCGTCAATCTTACCGACGCGCAAAAGGTCGCGTGGCAGTTCTTCTTTATCATTCTCGGCATGTGCCTGATCTATCCGCTTGATATCCATGTCCTGCGCTTTGAGACGCGAGGTGTATGGTGGGTACAAATCATCAAGCTCACGGGCGGCACCCTGATTCTTGTTTTGCTGCGCACCCTGCTCAAGACCCCCTTCAATGCCCTCTTCGGTGTCAATCTCGGCAGCGGTCTGCGGTATTTTATCATCGTCACCGTCGCGGGGATCCTCTGGCCCATGACCTTCCGATTCTGGAACAGCCTTTCGGCAAAACATTCTTAAGGCAGATTGCAAAATTTGGCGTTTTGTGTAAAAATCCGTTCTTTTAGATCTTGTATTTTTCACACTCGAAAAGTATAATAGAACATACCGATACAATAATTAAGGAGAATGTTATGATTACTTCAAAAGACATTAAAGAAGCTGCAAAGCGTATGGGTGCCGATATCGTCGGCATCGGTTCGATCGACCGCTGGAGCACCGCTCCGATTCAGATGGACCCTAAACAGATCATGCCGAAGGCAAAATCCATCATCTGCATGGGCTTCCGTGTGCTGCGCGGCTCGTTGCGCGGACTTGAGGAGGGAACCTATTTCTCGAACTATTCCGCAATGGGATATGGTGGTATCACCTATCTGTATATGCCGATGACGGTCATCAATCTCGCCAAAATGATTGAGGATGCGGGCTATGAGGCAGTACCGATGGGACATCAGAGTGACTGGAGAGCAATTGATAATTCGGGATACATGAAGAAGAATTTTTCCAGACCCGTGGCTCCCGGCAAGGCGGCTCCCGACGTTATGATCAACTTGCGTATCGCGGGCTTTTTGTGCGGACTCGGTGAGATCGGATACTCAAAAATGCTTCTGACCCCCGAATTCGGTCCCCGCGTGCGCGTCGGCATCATTATCACCGAGCTGGAGCTGGAGCCGGATCCGATCATCGAGCCCGGTACGCTTTGCAACCGTTGCATGGCGTGTGTACGCGAATGCCCCGGTGGATGCATTCCCGCAGACAGAACCGTCAAGGACAACGTTGGCGGATACGAGCTTGAGTGGGCAGACGTGGATATGGAACGCTGCGACTGGGTATTCCAGGGCGGTGCCGAAAGTGAGGAAGGCGAGCGTGGAGATTATTTCAACGAGAACTGGAAATCCGGCAAATATAAGCCGTCGGACATTTCCCCCTTCTATAAAGCACCTCCGCATCTTTACAACTCCGGAAAAGCGGTCTGCGGCGCAAAGGGATGTACCCGTGCATGCATGATCAGCCTGGAGAAGCGCGGCGTTCTGAAAAACAAGTTTGAAAATCCGTTCCGCACCTCCAAGCCGTGGCACGTGGATTGGTCACAGGAAGCGATTGCGGTGGATTACACGCCGCCGTATGAGGGCAAGGACTCTCCCAATAACATCAAGTCCAACGACACAGATACAGACTGATATAATGTGATGAAATACAGTGTAGGATTCCAATTGTACGAGGACGGTGAGGAGCCGTTTTCCAATACCGTCAGCGCCTATCGGGAGCACATCTCCGAGGTATTTTTCGCATGGCAGGACATCCCCACGGGAAGGAGCACCATCGCCACACGGCACGGATACACCGATTGGACCGCGCAGGCAAGGCTCGAGGAAGAGCTGCGCGCCATCAAAGCGATGGACATCAAGCTGGATCTGCTTTTCAACGGCAATTGCTACGGCGAATACGCCATGTCGCAAAAGCTGGAAAACACGGTCATCTCGATTCTTTCCCATCTGCAGGAGACGGTCGGCGGCGTTGAGATTATCACCACCGCCTCCCCCGCCATTGCGCATATCGTGAAAAAGCATTTCCCCGCCGTTGAAGTACGAGCCTCGGTCAATATGCGCGTGGGGTCGGTTAAGGGCATGGAATACCTTGCGGACCTGTTCGATTCCTTTCACGTCCGCCGCGAATACAATCGCGATCTCGGACACATCGAAATGCTTCGGGAATGGGCGGACAAAAACGGAAAACGGCTGATTCTGCTTGCCAACAGCGGTTGCTTTTCGCATTGTTCCGGGCAGACTTTTCACGACAATCTCGTCGCGCACGAGGCGGAGATCTGCGAGGTGCAGAACATGACCGACTTCACACCATACGTCTGCTGGCGCACTTTGAAAAAGCGCGAAAACTGGCACATGCTTTTGGAAAACACCTGGATACGCCCTGAAGACATACATCATTACGATGGTTTGATTGATACTATGAAGCTGGCAACACGCATGCACGAGCGACCCGGACTTGTAATTGACGCGTATGCGCGCAGAAGCTTCTACGGCAATACGCTGGATCTTTGCGAACCCGGCTTTGGAATCGCACTCGCTCCCTATATCATCAACAACCAAGCCTTCCCCGCCGATTGGTTTGCACACGTTACGTCTTGCAACAAGCAGTGCCATACTTGCGGCTATTGTAAGGAAGTGCTTGAAAAGGTTCTATTCAACACGGAGGGCGGCGTATGAGGCTGATTGACGGTGGATCCCTTGACGAGCTGTGCGTTTACAACGTCTTTACGTTATCCGGAACACGTCCGAGCGGACGCACAACCGTGCATCTTGCAACAGGCAGAACCACCCACGGGCTGCTATACATCAAGCACGGGGCGGCACACTTCCGCAGTGATACGGGACAGACGCTGACGGTCTGCGACGGCGAGCTGTTATTTCTTCCAAAATACAAAAAATACAAAATGCAGTACACCGCCAAGGAAACGTCGTTCGTGCTGATCAATTTTGAGATGATTGTCCCGGGCGGTGAGGAATGCACGCTTGCCGACGAATTCACGGTGCTGTTAAAGGACAGTGCCGCCGGTCGGATCGAGCATATGATGTCGCTGTTTGAATCCTGCGGTACGCTTCGCGGCTTTACGGCAACCCTGCGAAAGCAGGAGCTGGTGTATCGCCTGCTCGGCATGATCTATGAGAACATCACCGCTCCGTCGGTCAACGCAACGCTCTATCCGCAAATTCTGCCCGGTGTGCGGCTTTTGGAGCAGACGTATCTGGAAAATCTGCCGATTGTAACCTTTGCGAATGCGTGCCACATCAGTGTCAGCAGCTTTCGGAATCTGTTTCACAAAAAGCTCGGAATGTCCCCCGTGCAATACCGGAATGTCTTGCGCATCAAGCATGCCGGAATGTTGCTCGGCGAGGGCTGCTGCACCGTATCCGAGGCGGCATACGCATGCGGCTTTGAAAACCTCGGATATTTTTGCAGATGCTATAAAAAAATCACGGGGGAGTCCCCCGGAAGTACTAAAAAGAGTGCGCAATAATGCGAAGGCGGACGGCCATCGGTCGTCCGCCTTTGTTCATCACATATAATTCCGCGATAGGGGCGCGGCGCTTGCACCTTTTCGCGTCCGCTGTAATGACGCAATGCCGCCAATCGGACAACCGATATTTTCATCTATCGATTTTTATCGGAATGTTCGCACATCCCCCGCAGGGGCATTCAAAGTGCCCTGCGGCAAAATCATAATCCCCGCGTGTAACATCAAACCTCCTGCCGAACGTTATGCGAATTTGAACGAAATGTTAACAATCGGAGGAAGCAATTGACAAGGCGGTCTCTGTATGCTATAATATATTAGCACACTGTGTGCTGAATGGAGGTGGTTTTTTGCGAAAGGATTCGCTGACACAACCAAAGGATGAATTGATCGTAGATGAGATGTCCGAGAAGATCGTCGCAACCGCCGAGCAATTGGCGACCGCGGGAGGTGCGCATACGGTCACCGTACGCAAAATCCTGCAAACGCTCGGCATTACCAACCGCGTGTTTTACAACCGTTTCCGCAATGTGGACGAGGTGCTGGAAATCGTGTACCGCGACATGATCGTCAAGGTGCGGCGCGATATCGTTTCGGAGTATGACGGAAAGCAGGATTTTTTTGAATACGTCAAGGACGTTGTCGAAAAATCCCTCTTGATTACCTACGACAACAAAATGCGCTTCAATCAGTTTATGTTCGAAAGCGATTCGCATTCCACGTCCAACTACATGTGGTGGACGGGGGAGATCAAAAAGCTGATTGAGTACGCAAAAGCGCACAATCTGATCCGCAACGTGGACTCCGACGTATTGAGCTATTCGATCTGGTGCTTCTGCCGCGGCTACAATGCGGATGCCGTCGGACGGCAGATCCCGCGCGACGAGGCGGTAAAAAATTTTCGTTACAGCTTCGGATTTTTGTTGGACGGCTTAAAAAAATAAGGCGCGTACATGAACGTGCCGTATCGTATCATACTAATAGGTATGATCTGCAATTTTGTAAATTATAATTTTGAAAGGAATTTTCAAATATGAAAAATCAGATGTTACATGAGAGAAAAGACTTTACAAACGTGCGTGAGCTGGTCGAATGGGCTGCTGATACGTACGGCGAGAGCACTGCGTTCTCGTACCGTCTCAATCCGCACAAGCCGGAGACTGCAGCGGTCAACTATATTCAGCTGCGCGACGACGTTCGCGCACTGGCAAGCGAGATGCTTGCCATGGGATGCGCGGGAAAGCACTGCGCGCTGATCGGCAAGGCGTCTTACGAGTGGGCAGTGACCTACTACGCATCGCAATCCATCGGTGCTGTTCTGGTGCCGCTTGACCGCGAGTGGCAGGCAAACGATCTCGCCGATACGGTGGAAAAGGCGGATGCAAGTTTCCTGTTCTGCGACGGTGACATCGCGGAAAAAGCCGAGGTCATCTCCGCACACGTCAAGCTTTCCGCTCCTGTGGTCTATCTGAACGCAAAGGCGGAGCAGACGAGAAATATCCCCGCGCTGATCGAGGAGGGACGCATCAAATACGACACAAATCCCAACGCGTACCACAACGCGCCCATCGATCCGCACGCGCTCTCACTCCTGGTATTCACCTCGGGCACCACGGGCAAGGGCAAGGGCGTTATGCTGTCGCAAAACGCATTCCTGTCCGACCTTTCCTCGGTCATCCCCTATATCGATTTCGGTAAGCGCACGGTCAGCGTGCTGCCGCCACACCATACCTTCGGCTCCTCCGTTATGCTCATCGGTCATATGATGATCGGCTGCGAGGTCTATCTCTCCGCAGGGCTTCGCTACGTGGTCAAGGAGCTCAAGGAGCAGAAGCCCGAGCATCTGGTGCTGGTTCCTTTGTATCTGGAGACCTTCTACCGCCGTATTCAAGCAACGCTGAAGGAGAAGGGCAAGGAGAAGCTGGTAGCACGTATGATCAAGGTCAGCAACGGCATGCGCAAGGTTGGTATTGACGTGCGTGCAAAGATCTTTGCGGAGATCCGTGCGGCATTCGGCGGCGAGATCAAGATGATCATCTCCGGCGGCGCTCCGATCAATCCCGAGATCATTCACTTCTTTGATGCGATCGGTATCACGACGCTCAACGGCTACGGTATCACCGAGTGCGCTCCCATTATTGCGGTCAACAGAAGCCGCAACGTCGTTCCCGGAAGCGTTGGAAACGTGCTGGATATCGACCACGTCAAGATCGATTCTCCGAACGAGGACGGCGAGGGTGAGATCTGGGTCACTGGTCCCAACGTGATGCTGGGCTACTACAAGGACGAGGCGACGACTGCAGAGGCGATCGATAAGGACGGATTCTTCAAGACGGGCGACTACGGCAAGCTCGATAAGAATAACGTGCTGTATATCACCGGGCGGAAGAAGAACCTGATCATTCTTTCCAACGGTAAGAATGTCTATCCCGAGGAAATTGAGAACGAGCTGGTGGCAGTTCCCGGCGTGCTTGATATCATCGTTTACGAGGGACAGAGCAAGAGAGGTATGGAGCACAACGCGATCGTTGCAGAAGTTTATCCCGACAAGGATTATATCGAAAAGAACGGAATTGAGGACATTCAGGCACATCTGCAGAAGTACGTTGACGACTACAACAAAACGGCAGTGCCTTACAAGAAGATCGGTATTTTGAAAGTGCGTCAGGAGGAATTCCCGAAGAACACCTTGCGAAAGATTATGAGATTCAAGCTGGATATGTCGATCGATTGATCGGAATCACAGAAAAAGCAGGAGCCCACGCAATGCACTGTTGCATTGCGTGGGCTCCTGCTTGTTTGGCTGCACCGCCATATTTTCGCCTACGAAAACATGCGAGCAAAGACGGTTTGCGCCGAAATGATAAAATACCGGATCACCCGATCACAAAATCAAACCGCGCGCGACCGTGTGCGGGATTCACCGCAAAATCAATGCAATACACCGTCTCCTCCCCGCTCTCGTGCGTCACGTGCTTCTCGGTCGAAACCGTCGGCGTCATCGCGTAGGGGTCAAAGACCAGCCTCACGTCGGCAATGCGTACGCTCCCCTCCTCCACCGTCGGTTCCAGCATCGTAACAAATCGCTCGGTAAAGGAGCGGCATGCGGAGAAGGAATCAGTCAGCGTCACACCGCCATCATGATGCTCCAGCACGCGTGAAAGGCTTGTAAAATCAGCCTGCCCGTACGCGCCCGCCATCTCGATTTCAATGCGGTTTTCCGTATGCACGATACTTCCCGCATACTGCTCGCCGCAGAGCTGCGGCATCCCGTTCACGATCGGTACGCTGTGTCCCAGGGAGGAGTTACACAGAATCGCATAGCGCTTGTCCATAGCGAATCGGAAATACTGCTTGGTATAGAGTCCCGAGCCGATGTCGCAGAGCACCTGCCCCGCATCGGTCGATAGAATAAAGCTGCCCCCATCGTTGTGGTTGTATTGCTCGGCGTTGTGTCCCGCCTTGGCAAACAGCGAGTAGCGCCCCTCATTGACAATCACCTGCTGTGCCATCGGCAGATCATAATTTTCCGTCCGCATCACACGAACAGCATCAAGCGGCGGCGCATAGACGAACGCGCGCGAAAGATTCATCCAAATCACGTTTCCGCCCAGCACGTAGCTGCAATCCCGCGGCAAAAGCGACACCGTATCGGGGTAGCGCAGCGAGAGATAATACTGTAGCGCATCAAAGGTTTTCCCCTTCCGCGTACCGTCCGAAAAGCTGACCGTGGTGTTGCCCTTGAGGAAGCTCTTGTGCATATACGCCGCCACGCGCGCGGTCTTATCATCGTCGAACAGATCCACCCTTCCGTGCGTAAAATCCAACAGCATATCGGCAAACCATGTGAAATTGGCAAACCCGTAATTCCAATAGCTCGTTCCCTCCATGCAGATTCCCTCCTCGGAGAATCCGCTGATAAAACGTCGCATCGTGTCCAGGAAGCGCGGCAGATAATGCTCGAACAGCGCAGGCTCGAGGTACATCATCGCCCCTCCCACGTTGCCTCCGCACACAGCCGCCCAGTTGCTGTCCAGCGTCTCATACCACGACACACGCGTGCGATACGTCGCAAAGATCCGACGCTCGACCTCGATTTTCACGCGCTCCCGAACCGCGCAATCGATGCGTGCCCCGAGCACCTCGCAGATTTCGGTCACGGCAAACGCCGTCTCCGCGTTGAACAGATCGATCTCATCCACGTCGGTCGCGGGGTCTCCCTTCGTGTGCGCGGGCACCGCCCAGGAATATTCGTCGCAGATCGCCCACAGCATACGTTGCACGTAATCGATATAGATGTCGTTTTCGGGATCGATCAAAGCCAATACCGCCGCAACCGACAAAGAATTTCTGCGTCGGAAATACGGCGTTTCAAAAATCTTGCGATCCCCCGTTTTGTAAAACAGCATCCGATCCGCAAAGGACAGAACGGGAATCTCCCCCTCATAGCGCAGAGCTACCCAACGTGCCTCGGCCTCTGCGATCAGAGGTGCATAGCGCGCATCCTTGCGCACGCCGTTCCAGAATGCGACATCCTTCAACCTATCGAATATCATAGCATTTCCTCTCTTTCCGATTGTTAATTCTATTATAAAGCATTTTCCTTGACAATTCAAGTACAAATCCTGTTAAATTTTATGTAAATATTGCTCCACCCACTTGCAAAACAGCAGAAAACGGAGTATGATAATATCAAACACATATGAAAGGAATTTTTCACCATGAACCGTTTTGAAACCGTAGCTCCCGAACAGATCGACCGCATCCTTGACCGCATCGGTAAGGACTGGATGCTCATCAGCGCCTCCGACGGCAAGAGAGAAAACACCATGACCGCCTCCTGGGGCTGCATGGGCGTGCTGTGGAACAAGCCCGTTGCCATCTGCTTCATCCGCCCACAACGCTATACCTACCCGATTGTCGAGGCATCCGACAGCCTGACGCTCTCCTTTTTTGACGGCGCGTACCGCGAGGCGCTGACCTATTGTGGCAGAAACAGCGGACGCGACGGCGATAAATTTGCAGGCGCGGGACTCACCCGCGCGCACACAGAGGACGGCGTCCCCTACCCTGCAGAAGCCTCTCTCGTACTGGTCTGCCGCAAGCTCTACGCGGACGATCTGAAAAAGAACGCCTTTATCGATCCTGCCCTACTTTCTCACTATGCCGCCGACGATTTCCATCGGATGTATATCTGCGAGATCGAAAAGGTATTGTGCCAAAAATAACCGAAAATCGAACACTCCCTCACCGATTTTCATCGAAAGTGCCATTTTTAAAAAATCGCACAATGCTTGACAATTTCAAAGAATTGTGTTATAATACCATTGCACTATATTCGGATTTACCGAAACAGTAGCAGAAGGAGAAAAAACATGAAAACAAACAAGCAAATGATCCAACGTCTCGTTGGAACAGCGGTCCTCGCGGCGATCATCGTCGTGCTGCAACTGGTGGCAAGCGGCATCAAAATCGGTCCGTTTACCATCACGCTCTCGCTCGTACCGATCATCATCGGCGCGATTCTGTTCGGTCCCGTCTCGGGTGCTGTCCTCGGCGCCGTATTCGGCGGCATGGTATGCATCTCGGTCGTCACGGGCGCCGATCCCGGCGGATTTCTGATGTTCCAGCAGCTCCCCGTTCTCACGCTCTTCCTCTGCCTGCTCAAAAGCACGGCGGCAGGTCTTGTGGCGGGTCTGATCTGGCGAGTTCTACAAAACAAAAACAACGTCCTCGCCGTCACGCTGTCGGCAATCGCCTGCCCCATCTGCAACACGGGCATTCTGTGTATCGGCATTCTCACGTTTTACCATGAGCTTGCCACGGGCTGGGCAATCAGTGAGGGCTTTGCCAACGCGTTCGCATACGTCATTCTCGGCATGGTAGGACTCAACTTTATCGTCGAGCTTGTCATCAACCTCGTCCTGACCCCCGTGATCCTCCGCGTGATCACGATCATCGGAAAACGCTTTCATTTTTAACCGAAAGGAGCGCGGAGCATGATCCTCGCCATCGACTGCGGAAATACGCATACGACCGTCGGCTGTGTGGATGAAAATCGCACCGTCACCTCCGTATTCCGCATCCCCACCGACCGCAGCGAAACCGAATTTGGCTATGCGGCAAAAATCAAACAGATTCTGGAACTGAACAGCGCCACGCTGTCCGATATCAGGGGAGCGGCAATTTCCTGCGTTGTCCCGCCCGTTACCGATGTGCTCGTTCGCGCCGTCCGTCTGATGATGGGTGTGGACGCGCTCGTGATCGGCGCGGGCGTCAAAACGGGCTTACACCTGTGCATCAATGACCCCGGAACGGTCGCCTCCGATCTTGTGGTCGCTGGCGTCGCGGCAAAGGCGGAATATCCTCTGCCTTGCCTGATCGTTGATATGGGAACCGCCACAACCATCTCGGCACTCGATGCGGACGGCAGATTCATCGGCTGTGCGATCCTCCCCGGCGCAGGCATCTCGCTCGGCACACTCGCGGAAAAAACCGCACTGCTTCCCAACATCGAGCTCAAGCCGCCGAAAAGCCCTATCGGCACAAACACCGTCGACTGCATGAAATCGGGGATTGTTTACGGTACGGCGGGCGCGGTGGACGGTCTGCTCGAGCGATTTGCCGAGGCACTTCCGACGCCGCCTGCGTCGATTGTGGCAACGGGCGGCATCGCGCCGCAGATTTATACCCATTGCCGCCATACGCTCACGCTCGACGAGCATCTGCTCCTCAAGGGTCTGCGCCTGGTGTGGGATAAAAATCAACAAAAAAGGACGTAACATAACTGATGAACCCCTATCCTCCGCACGCCAAGCAACATGCGAAGCGTGTGGAGAATTTTTCGAAAACATTTCAGCGGAGGTCAAAAATCATGAATCAATTGATCAGCCCGAAAGCAACAAAGATCGCATGGATGTTCTCACTGCTCTATTTTTCCAGCTACGTGATGCGCATCAACTTCGCGGTCATGCTGGTTAAGGTTATCAGCGAAATGCAGGTTGAAAAAACCGCACTCTCGGTCGTCATCACCGGTCTCACAATCACCTACGGCATCGGACAGGTTATCAGCGGCGTGCTCGGCGACAAGATCAAGCCGCAATACCTGCTCACCGCGGGACTTGCCGTTGCCGCGCTGTGTAACATCGCCATGTTCTTCTGCACCACCATCCCCGCCATGACGGTCGTGTGGAGCATCAACGGCTTGGCGCACGCGCTCCTGTGGCCTCCGATGGTGCGACTGATGTCGACAAACCTCTCGGACATTGAGTACAGCTACGCGGCGGTGCGCATCTCCTGGGGCTCGTCGGGCGCCACCATCCTGCTCTATCTTGTCTGCCCGCTCCTGCTTTACATCATGAACTGGAGAAGCATCATGCTCCTGTGCGCAGCGTTCGGTATCGCCGTACTGGCACTTTGGGTGGCAATCAACCGCCGCTTGCTGCAGGGAGACATCAATACCTCCGCCGCTACACAGACCGACGCACCCGAATCCCCCAAAACGTATATCCCCGTGCCAAAATACGTCTTCATCCCGATTGCACTGATCATGCTCGCCATCATCATGCAGGGAATGCTACGCGACGGCGTGACCAACTGGCTCCCGTCCTTCCTTCTGGAGAGCTTCGGCGTCCCCGAGGAAAACGCGATCATCGCCTCGGTCATCCCCGCCGTGTTCAGCATCATCAGTTTCTTCGTCTTTGACCTGCTGCACCGTAAGCTGTTCCGCAACGAGGTGACCTGCGCGGGCATTATCTTCGTCGGTTCGACCGTCTGTGCGTTCGCGCTCTTCCTCATCAACAGCTTCTTCCCGCTCCAGATTCCCGCGCTCCTGCTCGCCGCCCTGATCATCGGCTCAATGCATGGCATCAACCTGATGCTTATCACGGTCGTGCCGAAGGGATTTGTGAAAAGCGGCAAGGTCTCGACCTACTCGGGACTGCTCAACGCC
>JAFTPJ010000060.1 GCA_017463405.1 Clostridia bacterium | reverse complement strand
GCTGGCGCGTGCGTACTGCACTGTCCGATTCCTTTGCAACCATTGAAAACGGAACAAGCGCACTTCTTTCCAATCAAATCAATGCCACGACTGTGGGCGTAGGTAATACTTACGCACAGGAATCGGGCGTGATTTATATCTATCCCGAAATGAAGCCGCTGCCGCAGACCTTTATCCGCTACGACTACATTTTCAAGAATGTGCAGCACAACGGTTATCGCGGAAACCCGCTTTCGTTTGAAGAAGCGAAGGTGGAGGATGCATTCGCACTTCTCGGCTCTGCTTTGATGGGCGAGCCGATCAACGGTCTTACCATGACCGATCAGGAAAAGGAAACCGGTGTTTACAATTCCTACCCCGGATACCTGTTGCATGTGTGCGATGAGAGCTGTCCCGATCTTTCGAAAGATCCTACGGCTGTATTGCACTATCCGGATGTGTATATCAAGGATTCCAACCAAATCACCAATATTGTCTACCGCCTGTATGACCCCATCGAGTACCGTTTGACCTTTCTGAATGCATACAGTATGACCTCCTCGACCTATACCTACGGTACACACACCGAGGTGCCGAATCCCGTACGCAAGGGCTACACCTTCACGGGATGGACGATCGAGATTTACAGAGACGGTGAATGGGTGACTGTGGATACCGTTGCTCCCGATTTTGTTTTCGGTGATAAGGCAATCAGCTTTGACAGCGAGCATCAGCTGGTCGATCCCAATGCAATTTATGCGTCCGAGAAAAACGTTGATCCCGAGGCGGAATATGCATACGAGATCCGTCTGACCGCAGGTTGGTCGGCGAACACGTACAATATAATCTACGACCTGGGAAGTGTAAAGGTTGAAGCCGATCTTACACACAACGCAACGCTTCCCGCACAGTTTACCTTTGATGCGCTGAATGAGGACGGCGAAAAGCTGCTGGCAATTTCCGATCCCAAGCGCTCGGGTTATACCTTTGATGGCTGGACGCTGGTACAGCTGAACGAAGAAGGTAATGCAATTGCAGGCACCGAAGAAAATTGCGATGCCTCATATGTGCTGACAACGGATGCATACGATAAGAATTTGAAACTGACTGCCCGTTGGAGTGCTAACAAGTATAGCGTGACGCTGAACGGCAACGGTGCGACCGAGGCGGGAACCGCTTCGATCGGTGAGGTGATCTTTGATACCCGGCTGACGCTTCCCGAAGACTTCAAGACGCCCGTGCGCGAGGGACATACCTTTGACGGTTTCTGGAGTGCACTTGAGGGCGGCGTGCAGTATATTGATGCAGAAGGTGTCGCCGTTGAAAAAGCGTGGGAGATTTATGAAACCGACGAGAACGGTGATGCGGTGCTTTACGCGCGCTGGATCGTCAATGATTACCGCGTGACCGTGGATGTGGATATCCCCAACGGCATCACCTCCGAGGATGTGACCGTGCAGATTTCCTGCAAGGGTGCAGACGGTGTCTGGGGGAATCCCGTAACGGTCGGAAGCACGGGCATTGACGTCCCTTACGGGACCGAATATAAGGTGACCGTTACCGTCAACGGAAATTACAAGGTCGTGCGCTTCGGAACGGCAGAGTATGACGCCATTCCTGCTCATGCCAATCCCTTTACGGTAGGAATGATCGCGATGCCCGCGCACGACGTGGCACTGCACGCAGTGATTCTTCCCGTCATCGCCGATCCCACGGACAGCATCCGGATCGATTATAAATCCGAGACGCTGGGCGGACTCCCCGACGGAAGCTACCGCATCTATTGGGAGGGCGTTGCGCTGGAGATCACCGTCAACAGCGGTAGTATTACCGTCAACGGTGAAGCTGTGAGCGCAGTTGCGATTCCCAACGACTTTTTCGGTAAGGACAACGTGAAGCTGGTACGCTACGGCGACGGTGTTTCCAATGCCGATACTGATGCATTTGATATCAGCTTCGCGGCGCGCCCCGAGCAACCGAGAAACGACATCGACAATGTCGACCATACCAATGAGGACCGTTTGATCGTTACCATGAAGCCCGATGTCGAGGTGGATTGGTACGAGTTTGCGGTCTGGAACAAAAACGACCCTGCGCTTCTGCCCGATTCGCTGTGGCAGAGCTCGACCGTACTGACGGCGATCGGCCCCGATGAGGCGGACCATCTCAAGCCGGGTACCCGCTACTATGTGTTTGTCCGTGTCAAGGCGACCGATACCGCACCGCACGGTGAGATTTACGTGACCGATCCCTACACGACGGCAAGCAGTAATTATATCAAGGACCGCTTGGATTATCTGGATTCTCTCGCCAAGGAATACGGCGAGGGACCGAACGTGACCGAGTTGATCAACGGTGCAAAGGAAAAAATACAGGAGTTGGCGAAGAACCCCGAAAATCTCTACGAGCTGATCAATCAGGAGATTGCAAAAGTAGAGAAAGCAATCGCGCTGGAGAAGCTGAAGGATGACAGAGTAGCGGCTCTCAAGACCGATTTGGACAAGTATCTCGGCTCTGATTCCTACACAGCGGAAAACCGTCAGAAATTGCAGGATATCTATCAGAGAGCCTACGATACAATCGCCGCGGCAACGGCGTCTGCCGACGTGGAGAATGCTTACAATTCCGCAGTGGTTGACATGAGTGCGATTCCCGTGACTTATCTTTACGATAATGACCGTCAGATCATGCTGGAAAGCCAACTGGGACTTCCGTACGGAAGCCATCTGAATCTGACGATTCAGAATCTGGAGTCGGTTAACCGTGCCGTGATCGAGGCAATCCGCGCGGGCAAGCTTTCGGTGGGCGGCGACTTTATGACGGTGCGCGATGCACAGCGCGTGCTTCGCGAGCTGGATGTCATCGCAAACTATACCTTTAAGCTGGACGGTGACGTGCAGAGCGGTGATATGCTGACGATGCACCTGAAGATCACCGATGAATTAAAGGGGCATACCGGTCTGCACGTGGCTTATTACAACAGCGAGACGGGCATGCTGGAGCTTTTGGAAACCGAGCTTTCGGAGGACGGAAGCGAGCTGATATTCAAATCCTCGAGAGTTTCCAATTTCGTCATCCTTGCCGATGCGACCGTTGAGCTGATCGGCGTCATCGCAGCTTTGGGCGCGGTTCTGCTGTGCCAGATCGTTGCGATTGTTGCACTGATAATCGGACGCGTCAGAGGAAAGAAAAATTCCGTGCACGCATGCACGGCACTTCCCACAGTCTTCCTGGCTGTGAAGTTCGTTCCCGTGAATGCGGAGCTGCTCGTGATGATTATGAGCGTGCTGGCAATCGTTTTGCAGATCGTTCTGATGGTGCTCCTGCTGACCTCCTTCGCGGTGTTTAAGGGACACAGCGTCAAGCGCGCATCGCGCAAGGACAGCGGCAAGGACACCGAGGACGGCGAGGGAAATGCGCAGGACGAAAGCATCGAGACCGCAGTCGCGGTAGAGGACGTTGAGGAGCAGGACGGGGAGGCTTCCGAGGAATCCGTTGAGACGTTTGAGGAGGCGTCCGAGGTCGAGGACAAAACCGAAGCCGAGGACCTCTTTGAGGATGCAGAGGACGAGGATGATCCGTTTGCCGTTTACGATGAGACCGATGCGACCGAGGAAAATGCATACGGCGCAGAGGAATACGACGGCGGGGATGCGGATTTTATCGAGCCTGCGCCCGATCCCCGTTACTCCCTGGAGGACGAGGAGCTGTTTGCAGCGTATGATGGCGAGGACGCAAACGTCGTCTATGAGGACGAGGATATCGTCTATGCGGACGAGGATATCATCTATGCGGACGAGGATATCGTCTATGCGGACGAGGAGACCTACGCCGATGAGGCGGTTTATGCGGAGGATACCGACGCTGACGCCGAGGACAATCGCGCGTCCGAGGTAAGTGACGAGGATGACGCTTTGTATCGCTACGACGAATAATGAATCAATAAAACAGAGGATCGGCTCCATTCGAGCCGATCCTCTTATACTTTATCAGTGTTTTTTGATAAACGGTGTAATCATATTTGCAAATGTGCTGTCCCCGGTTTCTTCCTTGCGGGAAACGTAGGCGCAATGATTTCCATGTGCCACGATCAGGTTGATGCAATCCCTGTCGTATCCGAAATGGCGCAGAGTGGAGAGTGTCAGCTCTGTTTGCTCGGGGCGATTTTGCATATCGTTGTCCGAAACGATGAACAGCATCGGTGCGTACGCGGGGGCGGTACCGATGTGCCACAGCGGTGCGGATTCGTCCACAATGACGCGGCGGGAATCGATCCCACGCTCGCGCAGGACGTTGAAATGGCAGGTCGGTTGTCCCGCATCGTGGATGTAGCCCGTAATATCGGTTGCATGATGAATGCCGTGTGCGGCAAGATAGCGCGGATCAAAGCAGAGCATCATAGAAAGATAACCACCTGCGGATGAGCCTCCGACAAAAAGCTTTTTGCAGGACGTGTATGCGTTCAACTCGCTTTTTGCCCACGCAACGGCGTCGGCGGCGTCCTCAATGAAGTCGGGATAGGCGGCGTCGGGGTACATCCGATAGTTCGCGCTGACGACGGCGATGCTTCGGTCTGTCAATTCCGTCGCAAATGCCGATGCCCTTCTTTTATCGCCGTGTTCGAGCCCGCCTCCGTGAAAATACAGGAATACGGCTTCGGTGTCGCCGTTTGGCAGGTAGAGGTCAAGCATGCGTGCGGGATGACGGTCGGCGGTGTAGAAAATGTTTTCGATGATTTTCATACGGACGTTCCCATAATTTTTCTTTTTTGATCGAGACGGTAGTTGCGAACGTACATGCAGATGTCCGCGCCGACCATCAGGAAGTTGAGGACGTAGAAGATGAGGACGTACCACTTCTGTCCAAATGACGCCATGTATGCCTCGTTGACCAGCTTGGAGGTGATGCCCGCGATGTAGCCGAAAAAGATCAGGCATAGAAACATCAGGCTCTTGCCTTTGGTTGTTCTGCTTTTGTAGGATTTGACGACGTTGACGGGCCAGGATATGCCGAAGCTGACGATCATAATGATTTCAAAAATTTCGCTCATGGTAAAAAAACTCCTTTTTTGTATATTATAACACAAAAATAATTTTATGTAAAGAATGAAATCAAATATACTTGCTATTATACCGATGTTGTGGTATAATAGTGAAAGGAATAAGATTCGGAGGAGAGATGCATGGAGCTTTTACAGTTGATCTATTTTTGCGATGCGGCGAAAACCGAGAATTTTTCACAAACGGCAAAGAAATTTCACGTGCCGCCGTCGGCGATTTCGCAATCGGTGCACCGTCTGGAGACCGAACTGTCCACAGTGCTGTTTTACCGCGATGCCAACCGTGTCAAGCTCAATTCCGAGGGGAAGCTTTTTTACGATGCGGTGAAGGATGCGCTGACGTCACTCGAAAATGCCAAGGCGAAGCTGGAGGAACGAAAAAACGGTGTGTGCGGAGAGATTCGTCTGTTTATCGGTGCCAACCGACGTTCGGTGACCCTCGCGATCGAAAAATACCGCGCGCTGTATCCGCGCGTGAGCTTTTTGCTGAATCACAGTACCCTGAACGATGTATCCGCGTACGATCTGGTGATCTCGCACGATCTTGCACGCTGTGCGGGCATGGAGCGGCGGCTGTTGCGGCGGGAAAAGCTGTATCTGGCGATGTCACGGATGCATCCGCTTGCCGATAGGGAGCGTTTAACACTTTCGGATTGTGCGGGGGAGAGCTTTGTTTCCATGCACGAGGGCAGCAGTCTGCGCGAGGTGACCGAGACGGCTTGCAAGAACGTGGGCTTTTTGCCGAAATTTACGGTGCAGAGCGACGATCCCGCATACGTTCGCAAATACGTGGAGCTGGGAATGGGTGTCGTTCTGGCGCCGGAGTTCTCGTGGGACGGACAGTTTTCGGATCGCGTGATTTTGCGTGATGTGGGCGAGATTTATCGTGATACGTACCTGTTTTTCCATCATTTTGCTACACAACCGCTCTATGTACGAAGGTTTGCGGAAATGTTAGTCGAGGTGTTTGAGGAGTAGGGAGATCAACCTGCGGTCGCAATGGTGTTCGCCTGCGGCAACTCGACGGATGTCACGCTTTTTGAGAGCCTCCCTCATCGGAGGGGACACCGTAGCGTGATAGAACCTTGTTTGCACAAGCAAAACTTTCACATCACCGATCAAAAAAGGAACCGCTTTGAAAGCGATTCCCAATGGGGGGTAGATAATCCCCCTTCTGTGAAAGTTTCTGAAGGGGTATGGGGGGAACTTTTTGAAAAAAGTTCCCCCCATAAAACATTTCCTCTCAATCACGCCCAAGCCATACCGGTGGGCTTTTCTTCGGTGATGATGACGTCCTGCAGGAAGGAGACCGCCTTGCGGAGTCCTTCGTCGATGGACATCAGGCTGTCCTCATGCTCGATGGAGAGCACGCGGTCGTAGCCGCACAGGCGGAGGTTGGAAACGAGATCGCGCCAGTAGGTCTCGCCGTTGCCGTAGCCGACGGTACGGAACACCCATGCGCGGTGCAGCTCGTCGCTGTAGTGCTTGGTATCAAGCACACCGTTCTTGGCGGTGTTGTAGTGATCGATCTTGGTGTCCTTTGCATGGACGTGGTAGATCGCGCCTGCCAGCTCGCGGATCGCCGCAACGGGATCCATGCCCTGCCAGATGAGGTGAGAGGGGTCGAAGTTTGCGCCGATGACGTCGCCGACAGCGGCACGCAGACGGAGCAGGGTCTCGGGATTGTAAACACAGAAGCCGGGGTGCATTTCAAACGCGATGTGCGGTACGTTGTGTGCAACCGCAAACGCGCCCGCTTCCTTCCAGTAGGGAATCAGCTTTTGGTTCCACTGCCAGTCGAGAATCGCGAGGAAGTCCTCGGGCCAGGGGCAGGTGACCCAGTTCGGGTATTTTGCCGTCTCGCAGTCGCCGGGGCAACCGGAGAAGGTGATGACCGTGTCAACGCCCATCTTCTCGGCAAGCAGCACCGCGTTGCGGAAGTCCTCGTCGAACTGCGCGGCGATTGCCTTGTCGGGGTGGAGCGCGTTTCCGTGCGTTGCAAGCGCACAAACGGTCACGTCGTACTTTTTCAGTAGCGCGATGAAGGCGTCGTACTGCTTCTCATCCGCCAACAGCTCCGCGGGGTTGCAATGTGCCTTTCCGGGATAGCCGCCGGCACCAAGCTCCACGGTGTGAACGCCGAGGGAGGTCAGAATTTGCAACGTTTCCTCCAGCGATTTTTGTCCGTACAGGTTTGCAAGAACACTCAATTTCATAGGTTTGTCCTCTTTTCTTTCTATGTTTTTTATTTGATTTTCATTGGAGCGGAAACAAGCGTGCGGTCCAGCACGGCGCGCATTCGTTCAAACGCCAGCTCGTAAAATGCTTCAAGATGCATAGCGGCATAGCCGTCGTGCGTGTGGAGATTCGGCTTGTTGGTGAGCTTCAGCTCGCACATCAGAACGCCCTCGTAGGCGGTTGCGTCGATGCGATCCATCACGCGCTTCCAATCCACAATGCCGTCGCCCATAAGCAGGTGCAGGTCATTTTCCCATGTCAAGTCGGGGGCATACACGCCGAGATTGTCATTGAAATGCGTGTGGCAGAGACGGTCGCCGTAAAGAGAGAGCATGTCGCGCCCACCGTTGTAGCACATCTCGTGCCCTGTGTCCAGGCAAAAGCCGCAGGCAGGGCTGTCGCGGAAGGCATCCATCAGCGCCGCGAGGTATTCTTCGCCCTCAAGGTTCTCAAAGCCGAGCGTTACGCCAAGACGGTCTGCGGCGTCGACCACGCGGGCATAATTTTCAATTCCAACGGCATTGGGGGTGTGCGCGTCGAAGCCGATGAATGGGTGGAGGACCATGACAGGGATGTGATGCGCGGCGCAATCGGAGACGCAATCAATCAGCATCTGCGCTTCCGCACGGCCGCCGTCGCCCTCTTCCCACATCCGTCTCACGCCGTGAAATGGAGCGTGAATGGATTGGTAAATCAGACCCAGACGGTCGGCGGCATGCGCCCATGCGGTCGTGTGCTCACAGCTCCATCCGGTGAAGAAGCCACCCCAACCGACGCTGCGGAGCATGGAGAGCTATTCCTCGACGGGATATTGATTGGTGTCACCGAGGACGTTGATGCCGGGGATGTAACGGTTTTGCATTGGTTTACCTGCCTTGCTGTTGTTACTCTGTTTTAATGATACCATTTTTTTGACAAAATTGCAAGGGGTATGCCGCTTTTTTCGCACGGAGCGGGAATATTTTTTTGAAATCCGTGAATTTTTACGCAAATCCCTTGTAAAAAAGAACGTATTATGATAAAATAATAGGTAAGGCTGAATTCATATGGAGGTTATGGTATGCAGATTGATTCGTTGGGCAAAAAACGGTATAAGGTGAATTTACATATGCACACATCCGTTTCCGACGGGGATCTTTCTCCGGCGGAGGCGGTACAGTTGTACCGTAATAACGGCTATGACGCCGTTGCGCTGACCGATCACTGGTTTTACGGTGAGGGGGGAGAAGCGGAGGGAATGACGATCCTCTCGGGTGCGGAATACAACATTGGCGGCAATGACGGCGGAGGTGAGGGCGTGTTTCACATTCTCGGCATCGGCATGAGCCGTACGCCATCGGTCATGAAGAGTATGAGTGCACAGCAGCTGATCGATCGCATTCATGAGGCGGGTGGCATCGCTGTGCTGGCGCACCCCGCGTGGTCGCTCAACAGCACCGAGCAGATCATGCCTCTGCGCGGTGTCGATGCGACCGAGATTTACAATTCAGTCTCGGGCGTGCATCAGTCCCGCCGTGCGGATTCGTCTCTGATTGTGGATATGCTCGCTTCACGTGGGCGCATATACCCCTTGCTTGCGACCGACGATACGCATTATTACGATGCGGATGCATGCTTTGCCTACATTATGGTCGAGGCGGAGGACAACTCCCGTGAGGCGCTGATGCGTGCCATCCGTAAGGGCCATTTTTATGCGACGCAGGGACCCGAGGTGCATCTGACCGAAAATGAGGATGGAAGCTTTACAGCGACCTGTTCACCCTGTTCCGAGATCGTTTTTCTTTCCAACGTGACGTGGTCACAGCGTGCGTTCGTCGGAGATGGCTTGACCGAGGCAACCTATATGCCGCGTGACAATGAGACGTTTCTGCGCGTACAGGTCACAGACGCCGAGGGGAAAATGGCGTGGACGAACATCGGAATATTAAAGCAGTAAAGGGAATATAGTGAGTTATGAAAATCGGATTTGTTTCACTCGGTTGTCCGAAGAATCAGTTGGACACAGAGGTCATGCTGCACGAGATTCTGCAGGCGGGATATGAGGTCACGCCGGAGGATATCGAGGCAGACGTGATCATTGTCAATACCTGCGCGTTCATCGAGAGCGCGAAAAAGGAAGCCATCGACAACATTTTGGACGTTGCGTGGTTGAAGAAGAATCGCAAGCTCAAGGCGATTATCGTCACGGGATGTCTTGCGGAGCGCTACGGCGAGGAGATTTTCAAGGAGCTGCCCGAGGTCGACGCGGTGCTGGGTGTGGGAAGTATCCACAATATCGTCGATGCGATCCGTGCGGTGACCAACAAGAAAAAGGGCTCGAAGCAGAAGTATTTTTCACACGAGGATTGCAACACGGTTCGCCTCGGCGGCGAGCGCGTGATCACGACGCCCGACTATACGGCGTACATCAAGATTGCCGAAGGGTGTGACAACCGCTGTGCGTACTGCGCGATTCCGTCGATCCGCGGCGGCTTCCGCTCCAGATCCATGGAGGATCTGATCGAGGAGGCAAAGCAGCTGGAGTCGCTCGGCGTGCGCGAGCTGGTCGTGGTGGCGCAGGATATCACGCGCTACGGGCTGGATCTGTACGGTAAATATTCGCTTGCGGCGCTTTTGCACCGCATCACCGAGGAGACCGCGATCCCGTGGATCCGTCTGCTCTATTGCTATCCGGACAAGATCACCGACGAGCTGATTGCCGAGATGCGCGACAACCCGCGCATCCTCAAATACATTGATCTGCCGCTGCAGCACATCAGCGACCGCATGCTGACAGCGATGAACCGTCACGGTGACAGCGCAACGGTGCGTGGCGTGGTGGAAAAGCTGCGTCGGGAGATTCCCGACATCGTCATCCGCACAACCTTTATCGTCGGCTTCCCCGGCGAGACGGAGGCGGATTTCGAGGAGCTTTGTGCATTCGTGAAGGAGCAGAAATTCGACCACGCGGGCGTGTTTACCTACTCGCGCGAGGAGGGAACACCCGCATACGATCTGCCCGATCAGATCGATGAGCAGGTTAAGCAAGACCGCATGGATAGTCTGATGCGGATGCAGATGGAGATCAAGGAGGCGCTGAACGCGGAGAAGGTCGGAACGACCGTGGACGTGCTTTGCGAGGATTACGACCCCGTAGCCGAGATCCACTTCGGTCGGAGCGCGGCGGACGCACCCGAGATCGACGGAAAGGTGTATTTCCGCTCTGCAGAGCGGATCGCGCCCGGCTCCTTTGTCAAGGTCAAGGTGCGTGATGTGGTGGATTACGACCTGTACGGCAATGTAGTGACGAAGAAATGAGGGAGGATACGGATATGAAGATGAATTTACCGAACAAACTGACCGTGTTGCGCCTTTGCATGGTGCCGGTGTTCGTGGTGGTGATGATGGTATCGGATGCGCTGTGGGCGAACATTGTGGGGCTGGTGCTGTTTTGCGTTGCGGCTTACACCGACCATCTGGACGGATCGATTGCTCGTAAGCATGGGCTTGTGACCGATTTTGGAAAGTTTCTTGACCCGCTGGCGGACAAATTCATGGTGATCGGAGCCATGATGGTGATTCTTTACAAGGCGATGGCGGATTTCCCGCGCAACGATCTGTTCTGTACGCTGTTCTTCTGGGCGGTGATGATCATGATCTTCCGCGAGCTGGCGGTAACGTCGATCCGACTGGTCGTGTCCGGCTCGAGCGGCATTGTGATTGCGGCGAACAACCTTGGAAAGATCAAGACCTGCACGCAGATCGCGTGTGTGATCGTCTGCATTTTGGAGCGCATCATCTATCAGAATGTCTCGGTTCCCGAGTTCTTTTGGAGGAATCTGCCGTTCTCGGTGCTGACAACCGCCGTGATGTTGTTCTTCACGCTGTGGTCGGGCATCAATTATATCGTGTCGTATTGGAAGTACATGGATCCGCAGAAGTGATGGGGGATATCAAAGGAGCCGCGCATGCAACACGCATGCGCGGCTCAAACTGTTGGAAATAAAGATAACGGTTAGGAAATTGCACAATACGGATCTATCCCTGATTCTCATCCTGATTCCTTCGATCATGTAAGGCGCACGGATTGAATCTTTTTCGAAGCGGGGCGTCGATGGCGCCGTTCCCTACCAAAGTTGAGAGCGCGACCCGAAGAAATCGGTTCAAGAACGTGCTTACGAATTAAGCTCCGTATCAAGCTCCGTACCGTCCGTGGTGGCGGTGTGATCGATATAAACGGGCTTATAGACGAGGGACATATGATCGGTGGTTGTATCCTTCCAGGTGGTGATGACGGTGACCTGCATTCCGAATTTGAAGGAGAGCTGGAAGTGACTGCCTATGGTGTGTTTTGTGGGGACGCCCAAAGCTTTGATGACCTCATAAACCGTCGTATCGGGAGCGAGCTTGAGGACATCATCGACATCCGGCGTCGTCTCCGGGGCATCGTAGGTCTCGATGCGGGAGAGCACGGCGCTTTCATTGAAGTACAGAACGACCGACTGACCGTTTTCGTTTTCGAAAAAGATGTACTGCGAGGCTTTGACATAGGAGACCTCGCCAAGGATCTCGATGGCCTCCTTCTCGGACATACCTGTTCGCAGGTCGGTGGCGGTTGGTGCATTGCAGGAAGTGGGAGCGGTGCATGCGGACAGCAGCATCGCGGAGAGCAACAGTAAAATCAATATTCTTTTCATGGGGTTCCTTTCACGCTTCCGTTTTTTTTTGCCGTTTTCGTTGCAGTGCATAAAAGTGACGACAGCATATCATTAGTATACCACAAAACCGCCGATCTGTCAATGTGCAAATATGACAAAGCCCACGCGGCGGTTTTGTGTAGAATGGCAATCGTAGGATCAGAAAAACAGCCCCACGGTCCAGTATATCACGCCGTATAGCGTCCCTGCGAGCGTTCCGTAGAGCAGGACGGGACCCGCAACGGTGAAAATCTTGGCGCCGACGCCGAGCACGAGCCCCTCCGCGTGGCTGTCGATGGCGGGCGAAACGACCGAGTTGGCAAAGCCCGTAATCGGCACGAGCGTTCCCGCCCCCGCGAATTTTGCGATGCGGTCGAACAGCCCGAGCGCGGTCAGAACCACGGCGACGAAGATCAGCGTCACTGATGTCAGCGTGGCGGCGCTCTCTTCATCCATACCGCACAGATGTCCATAAATATCGCGCAGTCCCTGTCCGAGCGTGCAGATCGCGCCTCCGACGACAAAAGCACAAAGACAGTTCTTGCCGATGGGGGAGTGCGGCGCGTGCGCATCAGTAAAGCGCTTGTAGGTTTGCTTATCCATTTGATCGATTCCTTTCGCGTTTTTTCTCTTTTTTTACAGTATTCCCGCCAGAAATTCGATTTATGCGGTTGACAAAATTTGAAAATCGGTATATACTATTGGTATCAAGTGTTTTGACGAGGGAGCTTTTTATGAATTGGAATGATGTTTACGGTAGCTTCAAGCGTTTTGCCGCGCACACGGCGGTAAGGCTCAATCAAACCGCCGATATGGCGACTCTGCAGGTGGCGCTGGCGTCGGCGGAGAAGAAATTGGATGAGGCATACGGGCTTTTAGGACGCGTTTCCTATGATCATTTTTCGGGCGACGACGATCTGTCGGAGAAAGTGCTCGCAGCGGTCAAAGCGGTTGATCAGGCAAGGGAGGAGGTCAAGGACGCGCAGGAGAAGATCAACGAGGCGCGCAGACGCGCCGAGGCGCAGAACGCTGCATATGAGGCGGATAAGGCAGCGCGTGCGGCAAAGGCAGAGGCAGAGGCGAGAGCCGAAGCGGAGCGCGTTGCGGAGGAAATGGCGCGTGCGGCAGCGGCGGCGCGTGAGGAGCAAGCCGCACAGGCAAAGCATACGCCCACAGCACCGATAACGGAGGAGAACAGCGGAGCAGAGGAGAAGCCGACGAGCAAGGTCGTGATCCCGCTGACGTCGCTGTCGGATGCCGACGACGCCGTTGAGGTGGAAGTGACATTGGAGGAATCATTTTGATATGCAAAAAGCAACGGAGGATGCGTGCACTTCCGTTGCTTTCTCTTTTTATATTTTATAGTTGTTTTTATTTTGCGATCGGTACGGCGACGTAATCAATGGATGATAGACCGTTCTGAATATGTTATTGTCTACGTGACTACGGCAATTGGAAATTCCGCAAAATTAGTAAAATATGCAAAAAAGCAAGGTCGTACGATCATCATCCTTGCGAATAACGATATTTTAGTATAGGCTCCTGTATTTGAAATATTCAATGCTGAAAAGTAAAAAAGAGGCCCCAAACGCAACTTGCGTTTGAGACTTCTTTTATGCTTATAAGCAGCTTATTTTTTTTACTTTCCCGCCACGCTCATGCTGCGTACGAGGACGTCTGGCGAGCCGAAGACGGTAAAGCCCCATGGCATGCCCCAGCGCACCTCGTTGCCCAAGGTGTCGATCTCCTTGAGTAGGTCAAAGAAATTGCCCGCGACCGTAAAGGATTTGATCGGCTCGGCACGTTTGCCGTTCCGTACGCGGAATCCCGCGCTCTCGATCGAAAAGTCGCCCGTGACGGCGTCCGAGCCTGCGTGGAAGCCCTTACACTCGGTGATATAGATGCCGTCACCGATTTTCTCCAGCAGCTCATCAAGCGATGCGTCGCCCGCCTCGATGGAGAAGCTGTAGGGCGCGATCGCAACGGGCGAGGAGTATCCGCCCTTTTGTCCGTTGCCCGTGGATGCCACACCCGCCTTTTTCGCGGTGGTCAGGTCGTAAAGCAGGGTTTTGAGCACACCGTTCTCAATCACGGCGCGGCGGCCGGTTGCAACGCCCTCGCCGTCAAACGGCGTTTGCATCGGGCAGCCTGTGCGCATCGGGTCGTCGGTGACCGTGACGAACGGTGCGGCAACGACTTCACCCTCCTTGCCCGCGAGCAGGGAAAGACCCAGCTGTGCATTCTTTGCGGAGAAGACCGAGGAGAATGCCGAGAGGAACTGGCGGAACTGCTTGCCGTCGAAGACGACGTCGTATTTACCGGTTTCCACCGTTTCGGCGCCCATTTTTTCCATCGCCTCGCGTACTGCCTTGGCGGGGAGCTCCTTGAGGCATTCGTAATCCTCGCCCTCGGCAAACTCTGCGCCTTCCTGCGCCTCCTCGCCGTCACGGACGATCGCCTGCGCGACCGCACAGCTGACGCCGACGCGGTTGGAAAGCTCCAGACCGTTGGAGTTGTACAGACGGATCTCGGTGACAGACGACATCACCGAGGATTGCGTGCCGTCGGTAACCTTATCGCTCTGCGCGTAGGTGTCACGTTGCAGACGGAGTGCGTTGTCGCGGACGGTTGCGGGGTCGGTCAGCTTCAATTCGACCGCCTCGCGCTTGGCGTATGCGGGTGAGCCCTCGAAGATAAACACCTCGTCGTCACTGTCGATGCACTCTGCGTTGGAGACTGCCTTTTCGACCAGCTCCGCCATTGCCTCCTCGGTCATCAGCTCTCCGGAAGCATAGCCCATCTTACCGTTGACGATGCAACGGAAGCAGATGCCGCCGCTGACGCCGGAGGAGAACGAGCTGATCTCGTCCTTTAAGGTGTCGGCGCTCACACTCTCGCCGACCTGGTAATAGATTTCATATTGCGCAAGACCCGCGCGCTCTGCGGCGGTGATCAGCGCTTGTTTCATTTGCTCAAACAACATATCAGCGACCTCCTACGGTAATGGACGACACGCGGATGAGCGGCTGTCCCACATCGGTGGGGACGCTTCCGCTGGCAGAGCCGCACATGCCCTGCGCGCGCTCCAGATTTTGTCCGACCATGTCAATGTTCTGCAGAATCTCCGAGCCCGTGCCGACAAGTGACGCACCGCGAACCGGCTCACAGATCTTACCGTCACGGACGATATAGCCCTCTGCAACCGAGAAGTTGAACGCGCCGGTCAAGGGGTTGACCGAGCCGCCGCCCATCTTACGGCAGTAAAGACCGTATTCCATGGACGCGATGATGTCCTCGTTCTGATCAGGACCGTTTGCGATGAAGGTATTGGTCATACGCGAGGTTGCCTCGTAGCCGTAATTCTGACGGCGTGCGCTTCCCGTCATGGGCATTCCCATGCGGCGCGAGCCGAGGCGGTCGATCATATAATTTTTCAGGATGCCGTTTTCAATCAGCACGTTTCTCTGCGTGGGGGTACCCTCGTCGTCGATATTGACCGAGCCCCATGCACCGGGGATCGTGCCGTCGTCGATGGCAGTGACCTTCGGGTTGGCGATCTGCTGACCGAGCTTGCCTGCCATTTGTGATGCGCCGATCGACACCGAGGTTGCCTCAAGCGAATGTCCGCACGCCTCGTGGAAGATCACGCCGCCAAAGCCGTTTTCGATGGCAACGGTCATCGTTCCAGCGGGGCAGTAGTCAGCCTTCAGGTTGACCATTGCCGAGCGCGACGCCTCGCGTCCGATCGCTGCGGGATCGACCGTGTCGAAAAATTCGAGTCCCATGCCCGCACCCGGTCCGTCAAATCCCGATTGGTTTACGCCGCCTTCGCTCGCGACCGACGAGACCGCCATGCGGGTGCGGATGTGACGGTCGGTGGTGTAAAGTCCTTCGGTGTTTGCCACGAGGATCGTGTGATCCACGCCCATCAAAACGCCGCTGACCTGCGAGATCGCGGGATCGTATTCCTTTGCGGCAAAGCAGCCCGCGCGCAGAATATCGGCGCGTGCTTTTGCGTCTACGGAGGAGGGGATTACGCGTGCGGGGTGGATGTTCGGGAACATCCGTTCGGTCAGGACGATGCGTTCTACAGTTCGCATCTCGCCCATTGCCGCCGCGACCGCACGGGCGCACTTGAGGAGTCCGTCGCGCGTGGTGTCGGAGGTAGAGGCGAACACCGTTTTTGTTCCGAGAAAAGCGCGGATGCCGACACCCGAGATCAGGTCGTCGGTCGCGCGGTCGATCTTACCGTCCACCATGGACAGACGGTTGTTGCGGGTGATTTCGCCGTATAGCTCGACGAAATCTGCGCCGCCGCCCATCGCACAGGCAAGGACCTCTTCAGCCAAAGCTTTTGCAATCATCATTCATTCTCACTTTCCAAATCTATAAAATTTCATTATTATTTGCTTCTTTGATCAACGCGGGGAGTGCATCCATTGTATCGATGCAATGCCACAGCATAGAGTGAATTTCGTCGGTGGGAGATTGTACGTCGGGAATCATGACCACGCGCATCCCTGCGGCGTATCCCGCACGCACGCCGTTGTGCGAATCCTCTGCGACAACGCATCCCTCCGGTGTACATCCCACCGCCTCGGCGGCGCGCAGGAAGATTTCGGGATGGGGCTTGCTGTGAGTCAGCATCTCGCCCGTGAGATAGGCATCAAAGCGGTCGAAAATGCCCGTTGCCTTCAAAAAACGGCTCGCGCGCTCAAAATTGGTTCCGGTTGCGATTACGCGGCGGATGCCCATTTGCTGCAATTGATTCAATGTCTCCATGACACCCGGCTTGCGCTTCAGTCCCATTTGCGACATGATTTCCGGCTCGCACGCATCGCGCAGCTTCATCATCGGGGTGACGTCAAAATCCGCGCCGTATTTCCCTTTGAAATATGCGATTGCATCCGGACGGTTCATTCCCGCAAACGCGATAATGTCGGCGTCGATGTCCCCTTGGAAGTTCAGCTTTTTCGCGGCGTATCGCCAGCATTCGTTATAAATGCGCTGTGTGTCCAACAGCGTTCCGTCCATATCAAACAGAACCGCGCGTAGCATTTGCGTATCACTGTCCTCTCACTTCTTTATATTTTACCATAAGTCGGTAAAAAAAACAATAGCAGGTGTGAATTTTCTCTTTTTTATCTATTGTAACACAAGTTTTTATATCGCTCTTGTAATTCGTTCCAAAATATGCTATACTGTTATCAAATTCTTTTCAAAAGGAGATATCTATGATTTTCAAACAGCAATGGACGGGCTACCGCATCGAAAACGGGATCCGCGGAAACGGGTTTCCCGCACGCGTACCCGGCAATATTCAATATGATTACGCCGTCGCGCACGATTTTGCCGACGTGATGTACGCCGACGGATGCCGTCAATTCGAGGCGTTGGAGAACGACACGTGGGAATATCGCGCGCGTCTGCAATTTACCGCCAAGGGCGGTGAGCGCGTGCATTTCTTCTCGCACGGCATCGATTACAAGTACGACATTCTTCTCAACGGCAAAACACTTCTCTCGCGCGAGGGCGTATTTTGCGCCGTCGATCTCGATCTGACCGAGCATCTCACAGGCGAGGACGAGCTTTGCGTGCGCATCCATCCGCACCCCAAGAGAATCGGCGCGGACTACGGCAGAAGCGAAGCCGATCATTCCTGTAAGCCTCCCGTTTGCTACGGCTGGGACTGGAATCCCCGTCTGCTCATCTCGGGGATGTGGCAGGATGCCTATATCGAAACGCGCGGCGCAGACTACATCGGTGAGTGCGAGGTGCGCTATCAATTCAACGCCGACCGCACGCGCGCCGACGTCACGGTCGATTGTCCCGACGGGTGTACAATCACGCTCTCCGATGCGGACGGCAACGTCGTTTGTCGCGGCACGGAAAAGCAGTTTTCGATCGTCGCACCGCATCTGTGGTGGTGCAACGGACAAGGCGTTCCCTATCTTTACACGTGGACGGTCGCAAACGCTACACAGAGCCGCACGGGCAAGGTCGGCTTCCGCACGGTGCGTCTTGTGCGCAACGAGGGCGCGGGGGACCCCGAAGCCTTCCCGAAATCGCGCTACGCTCCGCCTTTTACGCTGGAGCTCAACGGTCGCCGCGTCTTCATGAAGGGCACCAACTGGGTCAATCCCGACATTTTCTGGGGCAACGTCACCGACGGGCGTTATGAGCGTCTGATCGCGCTCGCCAAGGACGCAAACATGAATATCTTTCGCATGTGGGGCGGCGCAGGTCCTGCGAAGCGCTCCTTCTACGACATGTGCGACGCAGCGGGACTGCTCGTCTGGCAGGAGTTTATGCTCGGCTGCAACGACTATCCCGACGATCCGCACTACCTCGCGGTATTGGAGGAGGAGGCGACCTTCATCATTCGCGCCCTCCGCTCACACGCATGCCTTGCCCTTTGGTGCGGCGGTAACGAGCTGTTCAACGGCTGGTCGGGCATGACCGATCAATCGCTGCCCCTGCGTCTGCTCAACAGTCTTTGCTACACGCTGGACCCCGCGCATCCGTTCCTCATGACCTCGCCCCTGATGGGCATGGGACACGGCGGCTATATGTTCTACGATCCTTCAAAGGAAATGGACGGCGACGTATTCGAGGTTTTCGGACGCTCGCGCTACACCGCCTACACCGAGTTCGGAATCCCGTCGATGGCTTCGATGGAAATTCTGGAAAAGATCATCCCCGCAGACGAGCGATTCCCCGTCACCGAAACGCCGTCGTGGCTGCTCCACCACGGACTGCGCGCATGGAAGCCGCAATCGCATATCTGCCCTGAAGTGCTCCGTCACTATTGGGGCGAGCCAACCTCGCTGGAAGAAATGGTGGAACACACCAACTGGCTCCAATGCGTCGGCTACCGTGTGTCCTTTGAGGAGATGCGCCGTCAGTGGCCCCACTGCTCCGCCGCGATCAACTGGTGCTACAACGAGCCGTGGTACACCGCCGCAAACTGCAACATCCTTTCCTATCCCGAAACGCCCAAGCCTGCCTACTATGCGGTCATGGACGCCCTGCGTCCCGTGCTGTTCAGCGCGCGCATCCCGAAATTCGACTGGCGCGCGGGTGAGCGCTTTACCGCAGGCATCTGGCTGCTCAACGATGCCCCCACCGCCGCATCGGGTGACGTCAAGGTCACGCTCCGCATCGGCGAACGTGTGATCGATCTGCTGGATTGGAAAGCCGCATATGCCCCCGCCAACGAAAACACCGAGGGCGCGCAGGTCTGCTGTATCCTCCCCGACATCCCCGCTTCGGAAATGACGCTCTGTCTGACCGCCTCCGACGGCATGTCAAGTGAATATCGCCTGCTCTACCATCCTGCCGAGATACAGGTAAAAAAAGTGAAACTGTTGAATCAGTAAGGAGGAAAATATTAGCGGGAGACGGTTTTGTGGGGGACTTAAAAAAAGCGGATTGCAACGGCGCTTCGCGTCAAGCGCATATCACTGCGACCGCGCTTCACCCATCTCTCTCCGCCTCCGATACGCCCCCGGGGTCTCGCCCGTTTGCGCGCGGAAGCTTTGGATGAAATAACTCAAGCTGCGGAATCCGCACCGTGCGGCAACCTCTGACACGGTAAAATACTCGCTCTCCAGCAGTACCTTTGCATTGCGCACGCGTACACGCATCAGATATTCCAACGGGCTTTCTCCATACGCCTGACCGAATACGCGGCGCAGATAGGAATCACTGACTCCCGTCGCCTCGGCAAGCTCCGCGATGCTCAAATCCGCATCCGAAAACATCGTGTCGATCTGCGATCGCGCCTCTACGGCACACCGCGGCACGCTCGTTCGGTGCATCCCGATGCGCTCCAATGCCGCGAGCAGACTGTAAAAGATCGACATGCACTCAAAATCGTTCGGATTTCCCGCGCGGTACGCCACCGCGAGCTGCTCAAATACGCCCTTGAGTCCGCTCCCCGACGCGTCGAACACCGACGGGACGCGAAAATCGATATCCTTAACCAATCGGAAATGCACCACGATCATCCGCGTATCCTCGCGCACAGAGGTTCGATAGGACATTCCCTTCGGGGTAAAGGTGATGCTGTCCGGAACCGATACCACGCGCGCGTCCTCTGCCTCCAACACGATTTTTCCGCTCAATCGATAGGATAATGCATAAAAATCACGTGCCTGAACCCGCTGTACGCGATGTTTCGGGGAGCAAACCTCCATCACGTGAATGTCGCTGACCGCGACTCGCTCATATCCCTCCATTGTACTCACTCCTTTCCGTTTTCCTTTATCCTACCATATTTTCATTGATTTGTCAAGTTCCGTTTTTCTAAACTTGATGGCGAAATTTACGATTGACAAGTCGTTTGTACGGTGCTATAATGAAACCACCATTCATACAACGGAGGATATCATTCATGAACACCGACATCAAAACCTACGTCACCGATGCCGCCAAGAAAATCGGCATCGATATGATCGGCTTTGCGTCCCGTGACAGATTCGCTACCGTCGACGCACAGCACAATCCCTTTTCGATCTTCCCCGAGGCAAAAACCGTAATCATGCTTGGCAAGCGCATCTGCCGCGGTGCATTGCGCGGTATTGAGGAGGGTACGAATTTCGGCGACTATGCCCTGTTCGGCAAGAACTGGCTGGAGGATGAATTTCTCTCGCTCGCCTGCTACGATCTCGTCAACGCGATCGAGGACGAGGGCTATGAGGCATGCCCCATCTTTCCCAATCCCTCCGAGATGCGCCCGAGCGGCGTATCGGTCGCAGAGGGACGCCCCGAGCCGAATGTTTATCCCGATTTTGACCACGCCGCCGTTGCCTGCGGTCTGGGCGAGATCGGACTGAACGGTCTGTTCCTCTCTCCGCGCTTCGGCTCGCGCCAGAGATTCCACATGATCATCACCGACGCCGAGATTGAACCATCGCCACTGTTTTGGGGGAGCGTCTGCGACAGGTGCGGCAAGTGTGCCGAGAGCTGTCCTTTGGGCGCCGTGGATACCGAAAACACGCAAACGGTTGACATTTGCGGCAAAAAGATGGAGGTTGCAACCATCAACTACGACCTCTGCCGTATCTGCAAGAACGGCGCCTGCCCCAACCGCTTCGCCTCCTACGCCCGCCCCGACCGTGTCGCAGCACTGTGCAACCGCACTTGCCTGTGCCATCTGGAGGAGAGCGACACGTTGGACAACAAATTCGAAAACGTCTTCCGACAGAGCGACGCCTGGGCAATCGGCGCAGGAAACGGCATCGGACGCGATACCGAGCGTGCAAATGTCCTGGGCGGTGAATTCAGCAAGGACGGAAACCGAGGGAACAGAAAATGAAGCTGACTTCACAGATGATCAAGGACCGTGCGGCGGAGCTTGGCATTGATTGCATCGCGATCGGTAACATCGAACGCTTCAAGGATGCTCCGAAGCTCATGTCGCCCCTGACCTATTTCCCCGGTGCGAAATCGGTCATTGCCGTTGCCATGCGCATCCCGCGCGGTACATATCGCGGCATTGAGGAAGGCACGCACTGGCACAACTACACCTTTTATTCCTACAACAAGCTCAACGCCTTTTTCCGCCCGCGACTTTCCTACGAGCTCTGCTGCTTCATCGAGGATCACGGCTGGGAGGCGGTCGCGCACTACCCCGCCGTTCCCGAGGGAAACGGTACGATGAAGGAGCCCGTCGCCGAGGGTAAGGTTCCGCCCGACGTGGTTTGCAGCGTGCGCGTGATTGCCGCGGGCTGCGGACTTGGCGAGATCGGCTTTTCCAAGGTTTTTCTGACCAAAAAGTTCGGTCCCCGCGTGCGTCTCGGACTGATTTTCACCGACTGCGAGCTGGAGCCCGATCCGATTCTTGACACAGGTGACATTTGCCTGCACTGCGGCGCCTGCACACGTGCCTGCCCCGGCAATGCGATTCCTCCCGTCAAAGCCGAAAACAAGCGTCTCACCGTCGATTTCGGCGAGAAGCAGATTTGGTACGGCGACGTCCGTATGGGACGCTGTACGCTCTCGCACCACGGCATGAACAATGAATGCTCCCCCTTCCTCAAAAAGGAATTTCCGAACATGGCGTTCGACGTCCGCAACAGCGAGATGACCGAGGAGGAGGCTTACATCCTCTCTTACTCGCTCGCCAACGCGCACTGGGGCAGAAAGCCCGAGACCAACAGCGTCATGGAGTATTACGACTCCATCATCAACCACACGGGCTACTTCGCAATCTGCGGCGCCAAGGGATGTATCCGTGCCTGCATGGATATGCTGGAGAAGAGCGGCAGAATCGAAAATGTGTTCCGCAACCGTTTCTACTACAAGGACAGCTGGTCTCTGCCGAACAAGCCCGAAACGGTCTCCGACGGCGTCAACCCCTACCGTGAGAAATATTTGGATGAGAAATATCCGGGGATTCGCGAAAACGAATATCAAAAGACAGAGGATTAACAAAACGATGAGTCAGGTATGTGCTTGACTCATCTTTTTTTATTCAATTGATTTCCGTAGCCTCGCGATGGCATCCTCAAGTACATACAAGCGGTCAAACACACTGCTTGCGCCTGCAACAAAGAGATTCGCTCCCGCCTCGGACAAAAGGCGACCGTTCTCAAAGCAGACGTTGCCCTCCACTTCAATCTCCACGTGCCCGTAGTCACCCTCATCCGGCATCCGACGCAAGCGGCGCACAGCCGCTCGCGCGGAAAATCCACCGTATTGATCACACCGCCACATCCCATATATCCCGCGCCAACCACGCAGACCTCGGTCCCGGGCATCGGCACTTCCTCGATTACGCTATGGCACGGTCCGACCGAAACGATTCTTTTCATTCTTGCTTTCATTGTGCACCTCCAAAATGCTTTTTGCAATATCATAATATCACATCCCACAAAAAAGCCAATCAACAAAGCCGACTAAAACCTTGACAAAACCGACTTTTTGTGTTATCCTAAAAGCAAAAAAGGAGGGGGAATCATCAATCTTATCACATGTCGGGCAAGCAGATGCTCCACAGTTGCCCCATGCACCCCCATACAGGCTTGGGAGCTGATCCTGCAATGTGTTGGGCATGCACACGCGCACGTAGGCGGCAAGACATTTGGGTTCAATCCCGAGGAGCTCATGCTGATTCCGCCGCACAACTGTGCAAACGAAAGCTTGTTTGACGATATGTTTATTCAATGTTCAGACTGCGATTTTCGCCCCGAGCCGATGCTGCTCCGAGACACCGACGGCAATGTCGAACGCTTGATGAATAGGATATTGAAGCTTTACGCCGAAAAGGAGCCGTATTACAAGGACATCATCGAATCCTTGACCGATGCAATTTTGCGCTATCGCCAAAAGAACATACAGGTAAAAATCAAATATCCGTTTATACGCGACTTTCGGGACGTGCTTTATGAAACCCTTTCCAAATCCGACTTTGATCCGGGCGGCGCGATTGCAGCGACACGTTGCGGCTTTGCCGACAGCTTTTATTTTTCAACCTGCTTCAAAAGCACGAGGAGTCTCCCGCTTGCCTATCGGAAGGCAAAAAAATGAGGCTGCCGCAACGTGCGACAGCCCCGAATATTCAATTGTAAAACTCGTGGTTTCCGATTGTAAACACGTACGGGCGGTTTTTGGAAATCCAGTTGGTGGTTGAAATGCGCGGATTCATGAAAAACAGCACACTGTCCGACAGCGAATATCCCTCCAGACAAATCTTCGCCGCAATCACCGCGGACGCCGACGGCTTGTTGTAGATCGTCCCAAAGGATACGGGCGAGAACTGCGTGCCGTGCTTGCGGTCAAAGATCACGCCATAAATCGTGTTGGGATACGACTTGTGCCGCACGCGGTTGAGCACCACGTTTCCAACAGCGATCTGCCCCTCAAACGGCTCGCCGCGCGACTCCGCCGAAATGATGCGCGACAGCCAGTACAGGTCGCTCTCATTGTACGATGCCCATGCCACCATAGGTGCGCCCTCGGGCGAGAGCAGCTCCACCGCATGGCGTGCCCCGTTCCACGTCAGCTCGGAATCAAACGCACGCGCCAAGGGACGGATCGGCACATAAAGACTGCCGCTCCAGTTCTGAATTTTGCCGACGGTATAAAAATAATGACCGTTTGCGTAGATGTAAAGCGCGCCCGACTGCACAATCAGCGTCATGCCGTGCTCGGTTTGCACCGTTGCCGTGGAGGTTCCCCCGTTCCATTCGAATGTGCAACCGTCAAACAGATTGCAGAATTTCCGCAGAGGAACGTAGGTAATCGAATTCCAGATGACGCAGTCACCGTCCAGTACCTCGGCGCCGTCCAGATAGATATCGGTCGGCGTGCTGTCGCTCGGAAACACCACACCGTCCGCGCTGACGCCGAGCACCATCACCGCCATCAGCATCAGCGATGCCAGCAGGGCGCACATGCCACGTCGGAATCTTCCGCGTTTTTTCTCCTTTCTTCGGATTGTTTTTGTGATCAAATCAATCACTCCTTCCATGTAGATTTGCACCAAAGAGGAATGCACATGCTGTCTTGCTTGTCCCCATTATACAGGAAAAAACCGCCGATTGCAACCCACAGATTCCGACAACCGAGGGGCATTCTGCTACATCTTCCACAATACGGCAAAAAAGCCGCGCTTTTGCGCCAAAAATACAGAAACGGTAAAAAAAGGAAACTAAAAAATGCAAGAAAAACACTACACGCACCTCATCTGGGACTTCAACGGTACCATTCTCGACGACGTCGATGCCTGCATCAAAAGCGCCAATATGCTCCTCGCGGCTTACGACCTCCCCATGCTCCCTTCCCGTGCGGAATACAAGCGGTATTTCGGCTTTCCCATCATCGACTACTACCGCCGCCTCGGCTTTGATTTCGACCGTCTATCATACGAAAAGCTCGCTCCCGAGTGGGTCGGCTATTACATGGAAAATGTCAAAGATGCGCCGCTGTGTGCGGGTGTGACCGACGCATTCGACCGTGCAAAGCGCGCAGGACTCTCCCAGTGGGTGCTTTCCGCCACCGAGCAGGACATGCTCACCCGACAGCTCGGGGGGCTCGGCATCCGCGACCGCTTCGACGGCATCCTCGGCATGGATACCATCCACGCCCACAGCAAAGAGGCAATCGGCGTGGCGTGGAGAGCATCCCATCCTAATGCAACGGCATTGATGCTTGGTGACACCGATCATGATGCCGCCGTCGCCAAGGCGATGGGCATCGATTGCATCCTCCTCACCACAGGGCACCAAGCGCGCGACGTGCTTGAAAAAGCCCCCTGCCTTGCCGTCGTCGATTCGGCAACGGAAGCGCTGGAACGCGTGTTGGTATAAGTTCATAATGATTGAATCGATACCGGAAAATACACCGTATCCGCCGGTTCGCTTCGCCCAGCCCGCAAAACTTCGACTTCATCCCAAACAAAAACCGCACCGAGCGAACACTCGGTGCGGTTTTACTATTCTCATCATTTAATCTTTCTGCACTCCAGATAGTAGCGCTT
>JAFTPJ010000011.1 GCA_017463405.1 Clostridia bacterium | reverse complement strand
GTTACGCATCGGTGCCGAGAAATGCACGGGAGATTATATTTTTCGTATGGATTCCGACGATATCAGTGCGCCCGAGCGCTTTGAAAAGCAGGCGGCGTATATGGAGGCGCATCCCCAAACCGATGTATTGGGGAGCGATACCGCCGAATTTGATTTTTCACCCGATGAGGACAAGCGTCTTTGTTCATTCCCCGAAAAGCACGAGGATATCTTGAAAATGGCAAAACGCCGCAATCCGATCAATCACATGTCGGTTTGCATCAAAAGAGAAGCCTTGCTGCGTTGCGGCAATTACCAAAGCATGCTGCTTATGGAGGACTATTATCTTTGGGTGCGCATGCTGGCGGCGGGGTGCCGCTTTGCCAATCTGCACGAGCCGCTTGTTTGGGTGCGTGTAGGAAACGGCTTTTATAACCGCCGTAGCTCCTCGGTGCAGATCAAAAGCTGGAAGGCATTGCAAAATTATATGTTAGAACACCGTTTGATCAATCGGTTGGAAGCGTTTCGGAACATGCTCACCGTTCGGATATTCGTTCTGATCCCTCCCGGGCTGAAAAAATGGATATATGCAGTTTTTTTGCGTAAAAAATGACAGGAAGGAAAAAACAATGAAGAAAGAAAATCAATCTCGCGTGTTGGTGATCATCCCCGCCTACAACGAAGCCGAAAACATTGAGCGCGTGGTGGACGATCTGATTGAAAACTACCCGCAATACGACTATGTGATCGTCAACGACGGCTCGCGTGACGACACACTTGAGATCTGCCGCAGAAAGCATTACAATTACATTGATATGCCGATCAACGTGGGGCTGACCGACGGCGTGCAGACGGGCATGATGTACGCTTACAAGCACGGCTACGAGTACGCGCTTCAGTTTGACGGTGACGGACAGCACGATCCGCAGTATATCGAAACAATGCTTGATGCAATGTCGGATTGCGACATTTGCGTGGCGTCGCGCTTCGTGGAGCAAAAAAAGCCGGGTGGCATGCGTATGCTGGGCAGTAACATCATTCAATTGACCCTGAAGCTGACCACGCGAAAGAATATCAAGGATCCCACCTCGGGCATGCGTATGTTCAACCGCGTGACCATGAAGGCAATGGCGGAGCATGCCGATTATGGCCCCGAGCCCGACACGCTGGCACATCTGATCCGCAGTGGGGCTGTGGTCAAGGAGGTACAGGTGGAAATGCGTGAGCGGATCGCGGGAGAGAGCTATCTCAACCTCTCGCGCTCAATCAAATACATGCTGCATATGTGCTTTTCCATTATGTTCATTCAATGGTGCCGCAAAAAAATCGATCTGCACGGAGGTGACGGAAAATGAGTCTCGTATTGCGTATCGCTCTGATCTTGGTTTCGTTTTTGGTGCTGGTCTTTGTGCTGAAAAAGATCCGCCGTACCCAGCTTTATATCGACGACGCGATCTATTGGATCGTGTTCTCGTTCCTGTTGTTCGTTATCAGTATCTTTCCGCAGATCGCGATCTTTGCCGCCGACCTCTTGGGGATCCAGTCACCTGCAAACTTCGTGTTCCTGTTTATGATCTTCGTCGTGCTGATCAAGCTCTTCAATCTTGCCATCGACCTCTCCGTGCAAAAGCATCGCCTCAACCGCCTCGTCCAAAAGCTCGCGCTTATGGAAAAGGATGAAAAAGAACAATGATTTTTTGTGGGACGCGGTTTTTGGGGCTCTGCCCCATGCCCCGCAAGAGGACTTTTTGAAAAAAGTCCTCTTGACTCCCAAAAACCTTTAACACATGGGATAAATAGTAATTTATCATTTCATCGTTTTACCGTTTCAATAGCTCCCGCATGCGTGCAGGTGCCGCCAAGACCCTGCCCGCACTCCCGAGCAAGTAACTTGCCGCAAAGCGGCAGATTGAAAAGCATTGGTTTTCTATTGAATATACTGATTAAAGTTTTTGAAGATTCTTAAGGAACTTTTTTCAAAAAGTTCCTTAAGTGGGGTTTGGGGCAAAGCCCCATAAATAATGAGTGAGGTTGTAGCAATGTCAGAAGCGGTTTTGTATACGACGCTGGAGCGAGAGGGCGAGGCGGAGTTTATTGAGAAGAAGTCGGTGTTTATTGGGCACGCGATCCCGGTGAAGAGCGAGGAAGAGGCGCAGGCGTACGTGAAGAAGCAGAAGAGTGCCTACATGGATGCGCGGCACAACGTGTGGGCGTATCTGATGAAGGGTGAGATCGTGGCGCGCTATTCGGATGACGGCGAGCCGGGCGGCACAGCTGGCGTACCTATATACGAGGTGCTGAGAAAAGAGGTCCTTACAGATATCTGCTGTGTAGTCACACGATATTTCGGTGGGATAATGCTTGGCGCAGGCGGCCTTGTAAGAGCCTATACAAAGGGCGCAAAGGACGCTGTGGATGCCGCGCAGATAAAGTGTATGGCGGCGGCCGAGGAGCTTGTCGTTACGGTGGATTACGGATTATATGGCAGACTTGCACAGGTGTTCCTTGATTTTGACGCTAGAGTGACAGACGAGCAGTTTGCGGATAATGTAAAGATAACGCTGTTTATCCGTGAGGAAAGCGGTGAAGCGCTCCGTGCTAAGCTTATAGACACCTGCAATGGCAGCGTAGATGTTCAGATTGCACAAAAAATAAACTTTGATTTTGCGCAGAAGTAACAAACTTTTCGCAGAAAAAAGGTTTTTACCGCCCTTTTTCGGTATATATTATTGAGGCGGGAAAAAATAAGGATTTCAGCCTGTTTAATATTGAATGGGCTTTGCTTTAATATTCGACGGAGAGGGCTTATGCCCTCGATCTGTTTTTGGGAGGTTATTATGGATATCTGGGAAAAGCTGTATAATGAGGCAATGCGTGTGCAGAACGGCAGACAGATCTCTCCGTTTATGGATGCAGGCGGCGTTGCTGCAGCGGTTCTTACCAAGACAGGGAATATCTACGTGGGCGTGTGTATCGACACCTGCTCAGGACTTGGTATGTGCGCCGAGCGTAATGAAATGGCGAATATGATAACCTGCGGCGAAAGCAGGATAGACAAGGTGCTTGCGGTAATGCCCGATGGAAAGGTCGGCGCTCCCTGCGGTGCCTGCCGTGAGTTTATGATGCAGCTTGACAAGGACAGCGGCGATATCGAAATACTTATGGACTACGACAGCCGCAGAGTTATAAAGCTTTCGGAGCTTGTCCCCGAATG
>JAFTPJ010000059.1 GCA_017463405.1 Clostridia bacterium | reverse complement strand
TTGCCGACGTTGGGGCGTCCAACGATGGCGATTATCGGTTTTGCCATGTGAAATCCTTTCTATCAGAGCCATTTCGTGCTCAAATCTCCTCGGAAAATCCGAGGAGCGCATTGATCAGTTTTCTACCGTCGCTTTCCGAGGCGCGGACGGGAACGCCGAGCCGTTCGGACAGCTCCGCAGGGGTCATATCGTCAAGGAATACGTCACCGTCGGCGCGCAGCATGACGGCGGGGAAGAGAAGCTCGTCCCCCAAAGCCTTATCGGCAAGCTGTTCTGCGACGTCCTTACCTGTGAGCAGTCCTGCGACGGTGACACTCTCGCCGAAAAAGCGGTTGATGATGCGATAGACGTTGACCGAAAGCCCCGAGACGCGGTTGCATAGACGCGACGCGAGCATTGTGATGTGGTCGTATGCGGCGGCACCTGTGGCGACCGAGACGGTGCGCGGTGACGGAAGTGTGGCGGGAAGATCGGGATCGTCCAATTCGAAGTCGAATTCCGATTCCAGTGAGGTCAGCATGCCGACGCCGTTTTCGATTTGTGAGTAATCCTCATAGTAGTCCTCGTCCGGCGTTTTGCGCCCCGCACGAACGTAAAATTCATCCGCGCAATAGAATAGACGCGTACCGTATGTCTTGAGGCATTCGTCGCCGAAGCGATTGACCTGATCAATCACATCAGCGCATTCCTCGGGCGTAAGCGCTTCAAGCGGATACAGCTTTTCCCGATATTTGGTGAGTCCTACGGGGACGATTGCGCAGGAGCGCAGGGCGGGGTGATACGCCGCAAGGTCGCGCATTGTGCGGTCAAGCTCCGCGCCGTCGTTAAGACCCTTGCAGAGTACGATCTGTGTGCAGAGCGCGATGCCTGCGCCCGCCATACGGTCGAGATATTTCAGAACCTCTCCTGCGTGCTTGTTTTTCATCATTTTGACGCGAAGCTCGGGGTTGGTGGTGTGCACCGAGACGTTGACGGGGGAGATGTGCATTTTGATAATGCGGTCGATGTCCGCGTCCTTGAGGTTGGTGAGTGTGACGTAATTGCCGTGCAGGAAGGAGAGGCGATCGTCGTCATCCTTGAAATAGAGCGACTCGCGCATTCCGGGCGGAAGCTGATCGATGAAGCAAAACACGCATTTGTTGGCGCAGGAGTGCTTCTTATCCATCAAGGGGGTTTCAAATTCCAAGCCGATATCGTCGTATTC
This sequence comes from Clostridia bacterium, assembly GCA_017463405.1. GTDB lineage: Bacteria > Bacillota > Clostridia > Oscillospirales > CAG-272 > UMGS1865. Next base: position 1,305 of record JAFTPJ010000059.1, on the reverse strand, counting down.
GCCCTTGCTCATGTGCACGGTATAGGCTTCGTTATTGCGAGAAAGGGTTAGAGATACAGTAGTGTCTGTGAGGTAGAAGCGGTAGTCCAGTACATCGTTGATCGCATATCCGTTGACCGTCAGTAGCACGTCGCCACCACGAATGCCTGCATGCGCCGCCGAGCTTTTCGGCAGTACCGCTAAAATTCTGACCATTTTGCATCCCTCCTTATCTTTCCGCATTTGCGCACAATTTAACATCTTATTCTATCATATTTTTTGCAAAAAGTCAAGAGCTTTTTCGGAGGATTTTCGCTGTGGCGGCTTTTGAAAGGAAAAATAAGAAATGGGGCGCCGAAAATGCATTTCTGCATTGATCGACGCCCTTTGCTCTTGCTCCATAAGAATCACAAAAGCGATTTTCGGTTCTCAATCGTTATTCTGTTGTTTTCTTTTTTGTCGTCATTTTGATGAAGCAAACGATTGTAGCAAACAGCACGAGCGCAACTGCCCACATGATGATGCAACAGAGAACGCCTCCCAGTGTTGCGCACAAGCCAGCTACCAGATACGATACGGCGGCGATGCCCGCGACGAGAGATGCATACGGAAGCTGTGTATTGACGTGATCCACGTGGTTGCAATTAGCCCCTGCAGATGCAAGGATGGTGGTATCCGAAATGGGGGATACATGGTCACCGAATACGGCGCCGCCCAGCGTAGCGGAAACCGTGAGGATTGCCATCGTTCCGCTTCCACCAAGAATGGTCACGGCAATGGGTACGAGCACACCAAAAGTACCCCAGGAGGTACCGGTTGCAAATGCGATCGCACCTGCAAGAATAAAGAAGATTGCAGGGAGGAGGAACTGCGGGAATGTGCTTCCGGCAAGATTGGTTTCTACGAATGCCTGTGCATCCAGATAACCTCCCTTGGCACCCATGATACCGGAAATCGACCATGCGAAGGTCAGAATCAAGATCGCGGGAACCATAGTCTTAAAGCCCTCGGTAAAGCTCCCGGTGATCTCCTTGAAGGAAACCACGCGTTCGATCATATAGTAGATCGACACGAGGATCAGAGCAACGGTAGAACCGATTGCCAAAGACATACCTGCATCACAGTTTGAGAACGCCTCGATGACATTTGCGGACTGGAGCTCGGTGTCGATCAATCCGGTATCCCAGTTGTAAAAGAAGCCGGTATAGATCATACCGCCGATGCAACATGCGATCAACGTGATGACGGGAATGATCAGATGACGAACCTTGCCCCTCGGATTTGCTTCAAGCTCGTCGTTGGATTCGATGTCCACGGTAATGCCAC
>JAFTPJ010000058.1 GCA_017463405.1 Clostridia bacterium | reverse complement strand
TGACAACGTGCAGCTTCATTGCCTGCATCTGCTCTGCCGTTGTGATAGTAATAATAGGAAGGTTTTGATAAGCCACTCCGCCCGATGCAACAAACTTGCCCGTGTTGGCAGTTCCGACAACCTCGCCTGTGTTGGCGCAGTTATCGATGGTGGTGGTTCCGCCGTTTTGTCTTCCGATGATACCGCCGGCAAACTTACCTGTAATGTTCCCCTCGTTGCGGCATTCGGTCAGCGTGTTATTTGCACCTCCGACCCAACCTGCAATGCCGCCAGCATATCCGGCTGGGTTACTGAGGTCTCCGTAATTTCGGTTTCCATTGCAATTGGCAGAATTCGTCATAGAACCCACCAATCCTCCTGCCGCATTGCCATTGTTGGAGGTCACCGTTGCGTAGTTGGTACATCCGCTCACCGTAGCGTTATCTACCTTGGAACCTGTAATGCCGCCGATATCTCCGTTACCGGTCTTTGAGATGGATCCCCTTGTCGTCACGTTTGTGACCGAACTCGTGGTGCTCATTGTACATGCCACACCGCCGATGTGAGAGGAGGATGTGTCTTCAATATTGAAGTGCACCTCCAGATTGGTGATACTGCCCGAAAGTATTCCGAACAGCGGAACGGTAAGTCCCGTGAGCGTGTGTCCCTCACCGTCGAGTGCGGCAGAAAAATCGAGTGTTTTCCATTCCATGCCCGAAAGTGAGATATCATTTTTGAGAATAAAGGTGTCTCCCGCTACGTGCAAACTCATTGCAAGGAACTGCTCACGCGTAGAAACCGTGGTTACGGGAAGATTCTTGTAGCTTGCCCTGTTGTTGCCGACATATCTACCTGCCGCCCCCGTTGCAGTGATGCTACCGTTGGAAACGCAGGTATCCAAAGTCAGCGTACCGGAGTTGTATTCTCCCAGAATACCGCCAACCTTATCGGTACCTGCCACAGGACCGTTGTTAATCATATTCCGATAAAAATTTTCACCCTTGATGTTCATACCGCCGCAGATACCGCCCGTGCGGTAGACTCCCTTGACCGTGCCGTAATTGACACAATCCGAAAGCGTACCGCCTGGCATGTATCCCACAACACCGCCCGTGCATCCGCCTGAAGAGGTGGAGTCTGCCGTAACACTTGCGCGGTTTGTGCAACCTGTCACGTCACCCTTCATCAGATAGCCAAGCAAACCGCCACAATCTGAAACACCTGCAGTGATCGATCCCGATTCCAGCGTTACGTTCTTGACCGACACGCCCTCAAAATATCCGCAAAGAGCGCCGACGGCCGGGCATCCCGAGGATGCGTTGCTTACGATTACAAAATTTTGCAGGATCAGATTTTCCACACTTCCCGTCATGTAAGAGAAAAGTCCAACGCGTTTTTCGCCGCTGGTGAGATTCAGATCCTTAATCTTATATCCGTTTCCAATCAGATTTCCGTAGAATTCGACCGGTGTCCAGTTGATTCCCGCAAGACTGATATCGGCAAGCAGAATGATATTTTCGCCAGATACGTTAAATTGGACCGCTTGAATAAATTCATCGGTATTGGAAACGGTGACGTCGGGAAGATTCATGTAAGTCACGCGGTTACCACCGAGGCCGACGTATCTGCCAAGTGCGCTCGTTGCCTGCATTTCGGCATTTACCAAGCAGTTGTCGACGGTCAGCTTTCCACTTTCCACATATCCGATGATTCCGCCGACCTGTGCGCCCTGCAGTGTTCCGTAGTTGACGCAATTCTGAATGGCACCGTCCTGATTGCAGTAGCCCGAGATACCGCCGACGTTTCCGCCCGCCTCGTGTACATTCGTGACAGCACCGTAGTTGACGTTATCGGTACAGGTGTTGGCAGAGTTCATAGCGCCCACAATACCGCCGACTGACCAGCCTGCAGTGGCATTCACGCATGCATAGTTGACACAGCCGATAATAACCGTGTTTCCGCCGTACTTGAAGCCAACGATACCGCCCACGTCGGCTCCGCTTGTATATGTCAAAGTGCCCTTTGCGGTTACGTTACGCACGATACCGTTGTCTTTTAACTCACAAACCACACCACCGTATCGGTTTGCGGAATAATCTGTTGCATTGATCTCATATTCCACGGTCAGGTTTTCCACCGTTCCCGTCATCGTGCCGAAAAGTGCTACTTGAATACCTGAAATGGTATAACCGCCGCCGTCAAGCACACCAGCGAAATGAATTGTCTCCCAATTCGTCACTATGATATCGCATACCAAACGATATTTTCCGTTGGGATTTTCCTTCATTTTATAAAGATCGTCGCCGCTTTGGATAAACTGATAGGTGTTGCCGTCGCTAACGAATTTTGCGGTCAGCACTGTGTCGGAGGCAATGTTCCAGCCCACCGTGCTCACGAGTCTTCCTCCGGCGTCGGTAATCTGTTCGGTCCCGTAGTACCAGCCCTCAAAGCTATGACCCTGTTTTGCAGGAGTGGGGAGCGTTACAACATCATTCATGTTCAGCGTGATACTGTCGGTCTTGAGATACGCATCCGCCCCTGCCGAAAGCGTCACCTTATAGGAGTTCGGCTTTACAACAGCCTCAATGGTTACATCCTTTGCCGGCATTGTAAAGATTGCGCCGGGTTGCAGCGTCATGCCAAGATTGCTCGTCAGGCTCTCCAAGGTCCAACCATTTGCCAGAACCAGCGAAAGTACTACGCTGTCACCCTCGGCGTATGCGTCGTCCATTTCACTGAAAATACCGTATGCATCGTTGACCAGCACCGTGACCTTATACGCCTTCGCGTATTTCGCGGTCAGAGTCAAGCCGCCCTCGGTCTCATTCCAGATGGTCAGGGTCTTACCGTTGCTGTCGGTCATTTGCGTATCCCCGAGGTACCATCCGCGGAACAGATAGCCATCGTACTTCGGAACAGGCAAATAGTTCCACGCGCTGTATTCAACTGTGAAGGTATTGACCGATACCAATCCGTTTCCGCCATCCAGGTTGATGCTGGATCTGGGCCCCTCGTATTTCGCATAGAGCTTGGTGTTGCCGTAGCTACCGGTGGGAAGCTCGGTCATAGGCGCATCGGAAAGATCCTCGTTCCTGCACCATCCAAGGAAAATACAATTCTCCTTGGTCACGGTGGGAAGTGCCAGCGTATTCTCAAAATCGAAGTTTAGAGGAGTGAGATCTCCCGTTCCGCCGTTCGATTCAAAATTCAACGTATAGATCTCAAGATTCCACTTCGCATAGAAGGTAGAAGAATAGGAATGGTAAGAGATGGATTGCTCGGGAAGTCCCGAGTAAAGATCTGACGTATACCAACCCGCAAAAGAATATCCGTTCTTTTCGGGCTCGGGCGCCTTGAAGTTGACGCCGTTGTAGACCCGAGCCGTCAGGGGTTCCATATCCGCACCGAGGTTAAATGTGAACACCTTGTAATCTCTCCAGATAGCGTAGAGGGTGACGTCATTCTTAATTGTCTCGTCGGCAAGATCCATCTGCACATTTGGCATCACCGACCAGGAAATGATCTCACTCGAGCCCGTATCCATCATGGGATACTCGATATGTAATGTGGGAGAGCCCCATGAGAAGATCTGCGTTTCCTCATTTCCGTTTCCGTAATCAAAAGTCACGGAACACATTTTCAATTCAAATACCGCCGTCAGCGAAGATTCTCCCTCGCTATCTACGGGATAAGAGTTCAGATCAAATACAGTGTGTCCTGCAAGTGGCTGTGCGCCGTCACTGATCACCGTTCCGCTTGCGTTTTTCCAACCCACAAAGGTATATCCCTCACACATGACCGCAGGAAAAGACGAAAGCTCGGTGCCGTACAGCACAGGACGCTCGGTCTCGGCTGTCGTGAAGGTTCCCTCACCTGCATCAAAGGTCAGTGTATAGGTTCTGGGAGTCCAATGCGCCCAAAGCGTCATGTCCTGATCCAGAAGCACAAGCGTGTTTCCAGACTCGTCGAAGATCTGGTCTCCGCCCTGCGCAGAAGTATACAGACCCGCAAAGAGGTACCCATCCCGCTCGGGCGGAGTAATATTTCCTTGCGAAGACTTGTGTGCAGAGAACCAATATGCGGTCTCATCTCCCTCGATGTTCAAATAGTACGTAATATCAACCATGCCATCGTCATAGTTGTTGCCGTAATATCCGTCGTCGCCATAGTCGCCGTCGCCTGACGAATCCAATCCGCAGGCAGAGAATAGTGTCAGCAGAGCCAACAGAGCCGCAACGCAAACAAACGGCTTCAAAAATACTTTTTTCAACGTTTTCATCCTCCTTATTATAGAAGTCAATAATAATATATCCTATTTTATCAGTATAATGATACCACAACGGGAGAATTTTGTCAAGTCTTTTACATTATTTTATGCAAATCAAATGCCTTGTTTTATAAGAATTTGCAAAAAGTACTTGAAAAAAATAACATTATCGGCTATAATAGTAGTATCCGTAAAAAAGGAGGATGTTTCAATGAATCCGGAAAATCCCATCGCATCGCAACAGCAAAATGATACTGATGCGAAAAAAATCCTTCGTGAGGTTTATGATATTTTAAACGAAAAAGGCTACAATCCGATCGGACAGATCATCGGTTATCTTCTTTCCGAGGACCCCACCTATATTACAAATTGCAACAACGCTCGAGCGCTGATCCGTAAGATTGACCGCGATGAGCTGATGCAAGAGCTGGTGAAAAATTATCTGGAGTTGTCTTGATTTTTATGCTTGAGCTTGTTTCTCTTCAAAAACGACATATCACCTCTATGCCCGAGGCAACCGTGCTTTGCCTCGGCAATTTTGACGGCGTTCATATGGCGCACAGAGCTCTTTTGCACAGTGCCAAAGAGCTTCGTGACACAACCGTTCCCAACGCCATGTGCGGTGTTCTGTGCTTTCATGATTTGTCCGCCGACTTTTTGCAAAAAGGAACACCGGCGCATCTTTGCACCGAAGCGCAAAAAATCGACCGCTTTCGCGATGAAGGGATGGATTTTGTGATTTTTGCGGACTTCCATTCTTTGTGCCATCTTTCTCCCGAGGCGTTTGTCAGGGAGATTCTAATTGAGCGATGTCGGTGTGTCGGCGCCGTTTGCGGCTTTAATTACCACTTCGGGAAAAATGCAACGGGCACTGCCGACACCTTGCGCGAACTGTTGAATACCCCCGTGATTGTGCAATCCGAAATCCGGAAAAACAATCAAACCGTAAGCTCGACGCATATCCGAAATCTGATCGCCAACGCGGACATGGAAGCCGCCACGGATCTTTTGACAATTCCCTACGGCTTTTCCGCCCCCGTCCTACACGGAAAAAAGCTCGGTCGAACGCTCGGAATCCCAACAATCAACCAGGTATTCCCCGAAAAAATGCTGATTCCTCCTCACGGCGTCTATATCACGGATTGCGAGATTGACGGTAAGCACTACCGCGGGGTTACAAACGTCGGTGTGCATCCGACGGTCGACGATAACGCCTCCGTCAACTGCGAAACCTTTTTGCTGAATTTTTCATCCGAAATCTACGACAAGCATGTTTCAATCTCATTTTTGAAGTATCTCCGAGCGGAACAAAAATTTGAAAATACAGAAGCACTTTGTGCACAAATCAAACAAGACATCGAACGCGCTACCGTTTATCAATAATCAAAAAAGGAGGATATCATGGTTCAAAAAAAGCTTTTCAAAACCACCGTTTTTTTGCTTTGCATCCTCCTTTTATTTGTCTCACTACCCTTTGCATCCTTTGCAGAACAAGCGCCACTTCCCTCTCTCAAGGAAGCTGCAGCTGCCTATCTGTATCACATTGAAAGCGAATCACTGATCTGTTCCAAGGAGGAAAACACCAATCTCGGCGCAGGCTCGACCGTCAAAGTCATGGCGGGTCTGTTATTTTGCGAACAGCTTGCCGAGCGTCAGAACGAACGTGTTGCCATTACCGCAAAGCTGCTGCAATCGGTTCCCTCCGTCGCAGGATATTCCCTGAAAATAGAAGAAGGAGATATTTTCACTGTTCGTCAACTGCTTTTTGCCGCAATCTGCGGAAGCTACAACGATGCCATCTACATCCTGGGGGCGTATCTTTACGGCTCTGTGGAGCAATGCATCGATCAGATGAATCTGCGCGCTGTAGAGCTGGGTGCCAATCAGACCTCTTTTATGGATGTCACAGGAATCAACAGCGGCTCCCGTACCACCGTCGCTGACCTTGCAAAAATCACACGTGTCGCATGGCAAAACGCGCTTTATATGGAAATTTGCAATGCAAAATCCTTCTATCTTTCCACGGAATTTTTTTCAAAAACCATCTACAACCGAAACGCTTTGATCTCCACCCAGGGCGGTGCTGTAAATAAGTATTATAATGAATACTGCAACGGCATGAGCGCAGGAAGCACCTCATCAGATGGCAATTGCGTGGTCACCGTGGCAAAACACAACAAGGAAACCTACCTTTGCATCGTCCTCGGCGGTCAGGAGATCGACGGTGATGAATACGGCTACCGTATCACCAACCGACTGATCGATTGGGTTTATGCAACGTATTCCTACGTCGAGGTCATCTCTCCCGAAATCGACGTTTGTACAATTCCTGTCACCGTTTCGGATTTTACCACCGAGGTTCGTGTCCGCACCAAGAAAGCCTTTTCCGCTTATCTGCCTCGGGGCGCGGAGGTTGGAAAGGATGTTACTTATAGCATCCGTTTGAATAATACCGTGCTCGAAGCGCCCGTCGATGAGGATTGCTTTGTCGGCTACATTGCGATCGTGTATCAGAATAAGATTTTGGAAACCCTGGAGCTGTATACCGTCGAGCGTGCGGAGCGCAGCAGCATTGCAAGCGGACTCAAATGGATCCAATCGCTGACCGAGGATCGTGCCGTGCGCGCGGGATTTATCTTTTTTATCCTCGCTATTTCCGCATGGTTGATCACCGAATATCTCCTTGCCCGTCGCCGCAGGCACAAATGGGACAAGTATTTCAGTGATAAAATGGAGATATCCGAAACCTTTTTGACCAAGGATCAATCTCCGAAGGATAAAAATAAACGCAACTAAAAAAGATGCAGATCGTAGTGGTCTGCATCTTTTTTAGTGGTTCTATTTACAGCGCTTTTTGAAGAGACGAAATTTTTTATCAAAGATTAAAACATTGATAAAAAATGAAAAACAAAATCTCACGGAAATAAATATGTTTGATTTGTTTTTGAGTAACATAAAATACCGATTCTTGCAGTTTTTAATTTTGAATCAATACACCATTGTAATTCGTTAAAGGCCATGTGACGGGAGCGCAAAACAGTCCATCTTTTGCAGGTAAATTATCTCGATTCATAAGAAAATCTCTTTCCGATCAAATATCAAAATCAAACAACAAATTATATTATCAAAATGGTTACAATTCAATTATAACAAATCCACGCTGATTTGTCAACGCATCGCAGAAAAAAAGTCGTTTTACACAATTTATCCAAATTTGTTTTGTATGAAATGACTCCCCATGTGCCCTTATCACACATGGGGAGCCCATTTTATTACATTCTCTTTTCCAGATTCTTTCTGATTGCCAGAATGAAATCCTTGGAATTGACCGCAGTCGTCTCGGTGCCATCAACCACAAGACCGACGAGGTCCTTGGTCATGATGCCTGCATTCAGCGTATCAATGCAAGCACCCTCCAGATCGTCCGCAAACTTCACAAGTTCGGGAAGCTCGTCAAGCTCACCTCTCTTGCGCAAAGCGCCCGACCACGCATAGATCGTTGCAATCGGGTTGGTCGAGGTCTCCTCGCCCTTGAGATAACGGTAGTAGTGTCTCGTTACCGTGCCGTGCGCCGCCTCATACTCGTACTTTCCGTCGGGAGATACCAGTACAGAGGTCATCATTGCCAGCGAACCGAACGCCGTGGAAACCATATCGCTCATGACGTCGCCGTCATAGTTCTTGCAAGCCCAGATGAAGCCGCCCTCGCTGCGGATCACACGTGCAACCGCGTCGTCGATCAGCGTGTAGAAATAAGTGATTCCCGCTGCTTCAAACTTTTCCTTGTAATCGGTATCATAGATCTCCTGGAATATCAGCTTGAAGGTCTGGTCATATTGCTTGGATATCGTATCCTTTGCCGAGAACCAAAGATCCTGCTTGGTATTCAGCGCATACTGGAAGCAGGAATGAGCAAAGGAGCGGATCGAGCTGTCCTTGTTGTAGTTGCCCTGCAGAACGCCGGCACACTCAAAATCATAGATCGTCTCACGGAAGGTTTCCTTGCCGTCCTTATCGGTAAATACCAGTTCAGCCTTGCCCTCGGTGGGAACGCGGTACTCGGTCGCCTTGTAAATATCACCGTATGCGTGACGCGCAATGGTGATCGGTTTGTTCCAGTTGCGTACTGCCGGACGAATGCTGTCGATCAGAATCGGCGCACGGAATACCGTACCGTCAAGGATCGCGCGGATCGTTCCGTTGGGGCTCTTCCACATTTCGGTCAGATTGTATTCCTCAACACGCTGCTTGTTCGGCGTGATGGTCGCGCACTTGACTGCAACGCCATATTTCTGCGTCGCATATGCGGAATCGAACGTCACCATGTCCTTCGTCTTTTCTCTTTCGGGAAGGCCGAGATCGTAATACTCGGTTTTCAGATCGACAAACGGAAGCAGGAGCTCGTCCTTGATCATTTTCCAAAGAATTCTTGTCATTTCGTCGCCGTCCATTTCGACAAGCGGCGTTTTCATAGCAATTTTATTCATCTCAATTCCTCCGAAATATCAGATCTGTTCTTTCGTATAAGCCAGCAGACTTCCAGCCTTCAGGATTGCCTTCTGACGCTCCGTAAACGCGCAAACCAGCGCGATCTTGTCGCCCGTGGTCTCGTTCACCAGCGTCATCTCTCCGCTGTCCATGCCGCTCCAGACGCCGCTGATCGCAAGCGTATCACCCTCGCTGACCTTGTCGTAATCCTCCGGATTCTTGAACGTCAGCGGCATAATCCCCGCATTGATCAGGTTTGCGATATGGATACGCGCAAAGCTCTTGGTGATAACGACGCGCACGCCGAGATATAAAGGAACCAGCGCCGCATGCTCACGAGAGGAGCCCTGACCGTAGTTTGCACCGCCTACAATGATGCTCTTCCCTGCCGCCTTTGCGCGTTCGGGGAAGGTCTTGTCGCACACACCAAAGCAGTACTGCGACAGATACGGAATATTGGAGCGGTACGGAAGAATCTTCGCACCTGCGGGCATGATGTGGTCGGTGGTGATGTTGTCCCCCACCTTCAGAACCAACTCTGCTTTGATTGCGTCGTCCTGCGGATAGCTTTCGGGGAATTTCTTGATATTGGGACCGCGAAGAATCTCGAGGCTCTTTGCCGTGTCGGGATCTGCGGGCGGGATGATCGCACTGTCATCGATGCGGAATGCGTCTGGCATCTTGATTTCGGGCATTTCACCTAACAGAATGGGATCGGTGATTTCGCCCGTCAGCGCCGCCGCAACAGCAGTTTCGGGAGAGACAAGGTAGACCTTTGCGTCGGCAGTGCCACTTCTGCCCTCAAAGTTACGGTTGAAGGTACGGAGGCTGACACCTGCAGAATTGGGCGAGAAGCCCATACCGATACAGGGGCCGCACGCGCATTCCAGCAACCGTGCGCCGCTGGCAAGAATATCGGTCAGCGCACCGCAATCCGACAGCATGGCAAGCACCTGCTTCGATCCGGGAGAGATGGAAAGGCTAACGTCGGGGTTGATGGTCTTGCCCTTGAGAAGTGCCGCCACCTTGAGCATATCCAACAGCGATGAGTTGGTGCAAGAACCGATGCAAACCTGATTGACCTTGGTTCCCTTGAGGCTGTCCACCGATACGACATTGTCGGGCATATGCGGGCATGCGATCAGTGGCTTGAGCGAGGACAGGTCAATATCGATCACACGGTCGTAAACCGCATCTGCATCGCTTTCCAGCGGCATGTAGTCCGCCTCTCTGCCCTCTGCCTTGAGGAACGCGCGGGTGATCTCGTCGGAAGGGAAAATCGAGGTGGTTGCACCAAGCTCTGTGCCCATATTGGTAATGGTTGCACGCTCCGGAACCGACAGCGTTTTGATACCCTCGCCTCCCCATTCGATGATATAGCCAACGCCGCCCTTGACCGACAGAATGCGCAAAATTTCAAGGCTGACATCCTTTGCCGTCACGAACGGACGGAGCTTACCCGTCAAATTGACCTTGATCATTTTAGGCATGGTGATGTAATACGCGCCGCCGCCCATGGCGACAGCTACGTCAAGTCCACCCGCACCGAACGCGAGCATACCGATACCGCCGCCCGTGGGTGTGTGGCTATCCGAGCCGATCAGCGTCTTACCGGGAATGCCGAAGCGCTCCAAATGCACCTGATGGCATATGCCGTTACCGGGACGGGAAAAATAGATGCCATGCTTTTTGGCAATGGATTGGATAAAGCGGTGATCGTCTGCATTTTCAAATCCCGATTGCAGGGTGTTGTGATCGATATAAGCGACGCTTCGCTCGGTGCGTACGCGATCAATTCCCATGGATTCAAATTCCAGATACGCCATCGTACCGGTGGCATCCTGGGTTAGCGTCTGGTCAATCCGCAACGCGATCTCGCTACCAACGGTCATGTCCCCGCTGATCAGGTGCGCTTTGATAATTTTTTGTGCAATGGTAAATCCCATATCTGTATTCCCTCTTATTTATTCAAAATATGATTACTTGCGTTTGCGATATGCTCTACCGTGTACTTGGAAGCTAATTCGGCATCGTGTGCAGCAATTGCCTCGTAAATTGCACGGTGCTCACGTGCCGATTGCTGTGCGCGGTCGTTGTTTTCCACCGATGCACGACGGTATTTCTGTACCTTTTTGTGAAGCGGCATCAAGGTGTCAATCAATACGGTACTGCCGCAGAAGCGGTAAATCAACTGATGGAACTTGCTGTCCATCGTCTTGATCCGATCGGGATCACGTTTGGTTACGTAAAACTCCTGCAGCTCCAGTGTCTCGCGAAGCTCGTTTAACTCCTCTTCTGTAATACGCTTTGCGGCGTTGTAGGACGCCATACCCTCAATCTGCAATCTTACCGCAAAGATATCCTCCAGATCCTGCTCGGTGACTCCGAGGATCACGATCCCACGAGAGGTAATATCGATTATATGCTCCTGCTCCAGTCGGCGC
>JAFTPJ010000057.1 GCA_017463405.1 Clostridia bacterium | reverse complement strand
ATTAAAATGGATATGTATGAGAACGGCTTGTCGGATAGGTTGCAAGCTCCGACAACCGAACTCATAACAGTTCCTGCGAGGATTGAGGATAACGACAATCTCCCTATGGTAGCTTGTGGAGCAGACCAAACCGTTTTATCGGGACAGTCTATTATAGGGGGTGTAAATTCGGTATCGTTAGCAGCGTAGCGACCATAGGAAAAAAATCATTTCAATATTGTGAAAACCTTACGGATATTGTGGTTGGAAGCGGTATTACAAATATTGGATATTACGCATTTGAAGATTGCAAAAAAATTACCAATGTCTATTATAATGGAACAATAGATGAATGGAATAATATTGGGATTGATGAAGGTAATTATTACCTTTCAAACGCCACCATTTACTACTACACCGAGACCGAGCCCACAGAAGCAGGAAACTACTGGCACTACGTGGAGGGGATTCCTACGAGGTGGTAAATCAATTTCATAAAACAAAAAAGCCGCGCATCTGTTTTGGGTGCGCGGCGGTTGCTTTTTGTCTGTGGTGAAAAGCCTTGACAATCGGTTAGATTTGTGTTATACTGTTCTACAGACAACGAAAACGGAGGATGATGATATGTTAAAGGTCGAGAGAACGTCGGTGATGAATTTTGAAAACGCGATTCGCGGAGCAAGAAACCCGATGAACAGCTGGGCGCGCATGGACAGTGCGTACGATGCCGAGGGGGATTATATTCTCGGGGAAAACGATCTCGATCTTGCCAAGCGCCTCGCGCACGCGGGGAGCGATCACCGCAAATTTTTGCGGCAGATCTTCGTTTCGGTGGATATCACGGCGCCGCTGTATTGGTGGAAGGAATTTGACACCTACAAGGTCGGCACGGTGGCAAACTCCACCTCGACCATGCACAAGATCCACGCCAAGGAATTTGCGCGAGACGATTTTTCGCACGACCGCCTGGATGCAGGCGGGCTTGCGGCGCTGGACGCGCTGATTGCCTATCTGGAATCGGAACGGCTGAAATTCGTGGCGAACAAGGAGGACAGACAAAGCTGGCACAACATCATTCAGCTGTTGCCGTCCTCGTACAATCAGATGCGCACTGTGACGATGAACTATGAGAACCTGATCAACATCTACTACGCGCGCCGCACACACAAGTTGGCAGAGTGGCACGTGCTTTGCGATTGGATCCTCTCCTTGCCGTATGCGCGGGAGCTGATCTGCATCAAGGATTGAAAGCAAGAATAGGAGGCAACTTCATGAAAATCTATCGCTCGGAGCAGCTTTTCAAGGAGGATGCCTCCATTCATATTTTTTCGGACGAATGCAAACAGGGCTCAATGCCCGTGCATCTGCACGACTTTATTGAGATCATCTACATCACCGATGGAAATGCCGAACAGACTGTGAACGGCGAGACCTATCACGTGCGGCGGGGCGATCTTTTGTTTATCAACTACGGAAGCACTCATTCTTTTACCGCATGCGAGAGCTTTTCCTTTATCAATATCTGCTTCAAGCCCGAGGTGATGGTGGAGAGCGTCATTACCCCCGAAAATGCATTCGCGGTGCTGCAATTGACCGCATTTGATGAGATCCGACGGGAATCGGAGGACGGTATGCTTTCCTTTCGCGGGGAGGAACGGAATGAGGCGGAGATGATTCTGCACGCGATGGCGCGGGAATACGCCGAGCAGAAGCATTCCTGGAAAACCGTGCTCAAAAGTTACATGAACGTGCTGGTTTCGCTGATTGTGCGCAAGCTGATGGATGTGGATGCGACGGGGACGGACGATATTTGGCGGGAGCTGTCCGATTACATTGACTCTAATCTGGATTCCGATCTGACGCTGTCGGGGCTGGCGGGGAAGTGCTTTTACAATCCCTCGTATTTCAGCCGCGCGTTCAAAAAGCGATTCAACATGTCTTTGACCGAGTATCTCAATCACAGAAAGATCGAAAGCGCAAAGACTCTGGCATTATCGGGGACACTGTCGGACGAGGAGATTGCCACGCGCGTGGGATTTTCCTACAAGCGTTCCTTCTATCGCGTGTTCCGACGCGTGGAGGGCGTTTCCTTTGCCGAGTATAAAAAGAATGGAAAGAAAAAATGAAAACCGAACGCTTGACTTATATCAAGAATATTTTAATCCCGTGCTTGGTGTTTTCCTCACTCACGGGTATTTTTACGGGCATGGCAGTGTTTGCTTTCCGCATGGCGGCGAGTGCCGTGATTGCGTTGTCGGGGCATGTTTACGTCTTTGTGCGTGCAGAGCCGATATGGCTGCCGCTGTTGCTTGGCGGTGCGGCGACACTCGGCTTATTGGAGTCCCTGTTGCTACACGTTTCACGGAACTGCCGCGGCGGCGGGATTCCGACAGCGGTTGCATTGCTACGGGGCTTGATTCACTTTCACTGGATCAAGAGCATTTTTGTGCTGTTTGCCTCGGCTATGATGAGCTTTCTTGCCGCGCTTCCACTGGGAAACGAGGGGCCGTGTGTGCAAATGGGCACGGCGATGGGCCGCGGCACGGTTCGTGTCTTTGCAAAAAAGAATCCAGCGTGGGACCGTTATATTATGACGGGCGGTGCTTGTGCGGGCTTTGCTGTGGCGACGGGGGCGCCGTTAAGCGGGATTTTGTTTGCCTTTGAGGAGGCTCATCGACGGTTTTCGCCGATGATTTTTATGACCGCGGCGGTCGCGGTGGTGTCGAGCACTGTGACAGCAAATGCTCTGTGCGGATGGAGCGGAACACGGCTGTCGATGTTCGGCTTTTCTCTTGACACGGTGCTTCCGCCGGAAAATCTGTGGGCGGCATTGATTGTTGGAATTGTGACCGGGGTATGTGCGGTACTGTTTACCAAGCTGTACCGGATGGTCGGTCGGCTACTCAATCAAACGCTGAAAAAACTGCCGTTTACGCTCAAGCTTGTGTTTGTGTTTGTCGCGGTCGCGCTGTTGGGCTTTGCCTCCGCAGAGCTGATCGGCTCGGGGCATTCGCTGATCGATGTGCTTCTTGAGGGGCACGGTGTATGGTATCTGTCCGTCTTGTATCTGTGTGTGCGTGCCGTTATGTTGCTGTTTGCCAATCATGCGTGCGCCACGGGCGGCTTGTTCGTTCCCTCGCTGGCGTTTGGCGCCCTGATCGGATCGCTTTGTGCGGACGCTATGGTTGCAATGGGGGTTCTGTCGCCGGAGTATTACGGTATTCTGGTGACGGTGGGGATGGCATCCTTCCTCGGCGCCTCCGCACGCACTCCCATCATGGCGGTTTCCTTTGCCGCAGAGGCTCTGTGCGGCTTTACCAATCTGTTGCCCGTGGTGGTCGGCGTGGCGATTTCTTTCCTGGTGATTGAAACTGTCGGTCTTGCTGGTTTCAACGATACCGTCATCGAAAACAAGGTCGAGGCGGAGCATCGTGGCAAGACTGCGCAGATCGTGGATACAAGGCTTACGGTGGCCGGCGGTGCGTTTGCCGTCGGAAAGGAGATTCGCGATATTTTGTGGCCGCCGTCCTGCGTGATCCTATCGGTTCATAAAAGCACGGCGTCGGAGGGAAGCTTTGCGATTGGGGAAGGTGATGTGCTACAGGTGCATTACAGGACTTTTGATCCGCCCGAAACAGTGCGCGAGCTGGAGGCTTTGGTTGGCTCGCAGGACAAGGACACCGAGCGACGGATGCACGAAGAGGAAGAAAACGACAGCATCCCCGAGCAGTAAGGATGATCTTGTTCTCCAAAAGGTAAAAATCGGTGACAAACTAGTAAAAAACGGCGCTTTACAAGAGAGCGTCGTTTTGCTATAATAAAGGCAGGCGCGCAAGGAGTGCGCCAAAATATGCTTTATGGGAGACTTGAAAATGGATATCAAACTGAATTTTGAAGAATTTCGCGACAAAGTGTACGCATGCTGGATGGGAAAGAACATCGGCGGTACAATGGGCGGACCTCACGAGGGAACAAAGGAATATCTGGATGTCAAGGGCTATGCGACACGTGAGGGCGAGGTGTTGCCGAACGACGATCTGGATTTGCAATTGGTGTGGCTTGCAGCGGTGGAAAGATGCGGGTTTTCCCGCGTGAATGCAAAGACTCTGGGAGAGTTCTGGCTGAATTTTATTCCCCCGCACTGGAATGAATACGGTATCGGAAAAGCAAATATGAAGATGGGGCTCCTTCCGCCGCTTTCGGGGGATTATCGCAACAATTGGAAGCATTCCAACGGTGCGTGGATCCGTACCGAGATCTGGGCATGCCTGAACCCCGGACGTCCCGACGTGGCGGCAAAATACGCGATTGAGGACGCTTGCATCGATCACGGAACGGGAGAAGGAACGTATGCGGCGATCTTCGTGGCGGCACTGCAATCGGCGGCGTTTGTGCTGAACGATTTGCGTGCTTGCATCGAGGTGGCACTCTCCAAAATTCCCGCGGATTCCCGCATGGCACAATCGGTTTGTCTAACGATTGATTGCTATGACAAGGGGATTTCTGCGCGTGAGGCGAGAGATACGATTCAAAAGGCGAACGCAGACATCGGCGACGGCTGGTTTGAGGCTCCCTCCAACGTCTCTTACGTCGTCCTGGGGCTTCTTTACGGTGAGGGCGATTTCAAAAAGTCGATGATCGAGGCGATCAACTGCGGTGACGACACCGATTGTACCGCGGGAACGGTTGGTGCGACCTTTGGAATCTTACACGGTACCAAGGCTTTCCCCACCGATTGGACGAAGCATATCGGAGACGATATTGTGACGGTTTCCATCGATAAGGGAACATTGTACGGTGTCCCCAAAACCTGTACCGAGCTGACGGAGCGCGTGGTGAAGCAAGCAAAGTTGTCAATCGCCGGTGAGCATACTTATCCGCACTGGTTTGGAGCCTGCGGCAAGGTAGCCTTTACCGATGATAAAAGTGAGATTCCGGAAGGACTTGTCGAGCATTTTTGCGCGTGTACGTTTGTCAAGGAGTATTTGCAGGAGCTGCTTCCAAACTCCTTTACCGAGATGTGTGACAACTTTCGCGTGACCGCTGTACTGGAGGATGGCGCGGACATTGTTGCCGGTGCGGAAAAGAAATTGCGCCTGATTGTCCGCACGAATAACCATATTCATGCATGGCACGTACCGTTCCGTCTTCACGTGCGCTGGTGGTTACCTGAGGGATTTGCAATCAGTGGAAGACACAGTATCTATCTGCCCGGCTATCAACTGACGCGCCGCCCTGATGACATTACCGTTGAGGAGGAATACATTTTGACGGTCGGCGAGAATGTGGATTCCCGCAATCGCGTGGTCGCTGAGATCACCTCGGACGGACATGTGCAAAGCGTGTATTTGCCGATTGTGCTGATTGGGTAATCAATATTAATAGAAAAACGGATACGCTTTGTCAGAGACAGAGTGTATCCGCTGTTTTATTACTCCCCACTCATCTGTATCGCGTCGCGCGTATACTGCGCGTTGAGGTTGACCTGATCGATGTATTTATTGAACATTCCCACCAGTACCCCGTCGCCCGGCTTCATGGAGGCGAAGGCTTCTACAAATGCTGCGCGCACCTGCTCCTGTGTCTCGCATCTGCGCCCCGCGCCGAGAATTTTGAGTGCGACGGTTGGCGCTGAGAGCTGCCGGATGACCCCGTACATCTTCGGCACATCACTACCCTCGAACCGTTCGCCTGTGGGAATGAGATCGTGGGAGCGGTCCGGCTGAAAGAGATTGTAGACCGATGCCATGTAATAGTCTGGACGCAGATTCCGCTCCTCGGCATACATCAGCACTTCAGGGAAGTGCGAGCAGATACCGACGGGAACGTCCTTGCGGCGGAGCTTGTCGAGCAGTGCACCGAGACGGTCGAGCATTCCGTTTAGATACAGCGCATCCGAAAGCTCCCCGTGAATACAGATTGCGGAGGGGGCGTATTGCATCATCGCGTCCAGCTCGTCGTCAAAGGTGGCAAGATCCTTGCCCGTTTGCGCTAACCACAGCATTTTGCTGCCCGTTGCACGGTAGCGACCGATCAGCTCCATGACAGGGCGGTTACCGCGCGATTGCACGGCGTTGATGCCCGCTTCCTCACAGTGACGGAGCATGGCATGTGCGTGCTCCTCGGTAAAATGGTTGCGCATATCCGCATCGGTTGCGGTGTCCAGATGGGATTTTCCCGTAAACGGGTTGCTTCCGACGATCAGCCTTGAGACTTCTAGGTCTCCGATTTGCATGGTTGGCAGCATGGACATTCTCCTTTTTGTGAAATTGGATAGGCATATTATACCATATCCGCGCGATGTTTGCAAGAAAAAATTTATCGGTTCTGAAAAAACTCCTTTTGCAAATCGGTTGACAATCCATCAAAAATATGGTACAATAATAAAGATAAAGATTTTTTGACAAAAAGAGAGGTTTTTGCATTATGCATTGGTCAGAAGAAATTGCGCAAAGAATCATTGCGCGCAATCCCGAAAAGGAAGAATACGTCTGTGCGGCGGGCATCAGTCCCTCCGGCTCGGTTCACATCGGAAATTTCCGCGATGTGGCAACCTCGCTCATGGTTGTCAAGGCGCTGCAGAAGGCGGGCAAAAAGGCAAAGTTGCTCTTCTCGTGGGATGAATACGACCGCTGCCGCAAGATCCCCGCGAATGTGCAAGCTGTGGTTGGAAGCGACTACGACAAATATATCGGCTGCCCCTACGTTGACATTCCTGACCCGTGGGGCTGTCATGAGAACTACGCCAAGCACTTTGAGGAGGAGTTTCTCAATTCGATGAAGCCCTTTGGCATCGAGCTGGACTGTCGCTATCAAGCAGAGATGTACCGCTCGGGCAAATACACGAAGGATATCATCGAGTCCTTGCAGAAGAGAGAGGAAATCTTTGAGATTCTCGACTCCTTCAAAACTAAGGACACGGGTAAGTCGGAGGAGGAGTTGCGCGCGGAGCACGACGCCGAGAAGGCGGTGTACTATCCCGTCAGCATCTTCTGCCCCGAATGTCATACCGACTTTACGACCATCACGCATTTGTCCGACGACTGCACCGAGGCGGATTACACCTGCCGTTGCGGTCATAAGGGACACTTCAACTTCCTGACCGATTTTGATTGCAAGCTGGGCTGGAAGATCGACTGGCCGATGCGTTGGAGATACGAGCAGGTTGACTTTGAGCCGGGCGGAAAGGATCATGCCGCTCCCACGGGATCTTACAGCAACTCAAAAATCATCTCCAAGAAGATTTTTGATTTCGAAGCCCCCATGTTCCAAGGGTACGAGTTCATCGGTATCAAGGGAATGACGGGCAAGATGTCCTCGTCCTCGGGTCTGAACCTGACCCCCGAGACATTGCTCAAGCTCTATCAGCCCGAGGTGATCCTTTGGCTCTATTCCAAGACCGAGCCGACCAAGGCGTTCGACTTCTGCTTTGATGACGGTATTCTGCGCCAGTACTTTGAGTTTGACAAGATGCTGACCGACGTGCGCGAGGGGAAGGCATCCGACGCGATTAAGGATATCATGTACAACTGTCAGGTTGAGGGACGCGAGCTTGAGACCGTGCCGATGTCATTGCTTGTACAGCTCGGCTCAATTGTTAACTTCAACGTGCCGATGCTGGAGACGGTGTTTGCGAAGATTGGTACTCCCTATACGGCAGAGCAGTTTGCCGACCGATTGGACCGTGCGAAATTCTGGCTGGAGCAGTGTGCGCCCGATCAGGTCAACCGTCTGCGCGCAACGCGCAACTGGGAGGTTTATGAGGCGCTGGGTGAAAAGGAAAAGCAGGCGATCGAGCTTTTGCATGCATATATCGCAAAGGGCGGATACACGCTGGACGAGCTGAACGCAGAGCTTTACGCGATCCCGAAGACCGTATACGGCACCGAGATGAGCGACAAGGAGCTCAAGAGTGTGCAGGGCGCGTTCTTCCGCAACGTATATAAGCTTTTGATCGATAAGGAAAAAGGACCGCGTCTGTATCTGTTCCTGTACGCGATCGAATCCGAGAAGTATGTGGGACTGTTGGACTTCTCCTACCCGCAGACCGAGGAGGAGAAGGCGACGGATGCACCTGCAGAGGAGTGCTGTCCTGCAGGTGAGGATGTTCCCGAGATACGTGAGCCCGATCCCGTAGCACCGATCAAGGAGCAGGTCACTATTGAGGACTTCCAGAAGCTGGATTTCCGTGTGTGTAAGATTCTTAAGGCAGAGGGCGTGCGCAAGTCGCATTCCTGCCTGAAGCTGACGCTGTTCGACGGCATTGCCGAGCGCGTGATCATGTCCTCGATCAAGGAGGAGTACACGCCCGAGATGCTCGTAGGCAGAAAGATCATCGTGATCGCGAATCTCAAGCCCAACCGCATCTGCAACGTCAACTCGCAGGGAATGCTTTTGGCTGCGACCAACAACGCTTGCGGCTGCAAGATCATCTTCGTGGACGATTGCGTTCCTGAGGGTACGGCGATTCATTGATTTAAAATAGGCGACCTGCCGATACCAACCGCTTCTTTGAGAAGCACTGATTCAATTAGACACCTCATCCGTCAGCCTATGGCTGCCACCTTCCCCTCAAGGGGAAGGCTGGTGGATGTGACCCACTTTTGCAAGCGTATCGTAATTTGGCTGTTTTTGCAAAATCATATGTCTTTATCAAAAGCAGTGATTACGGGATGCCTTCCCCTTGAGGGGAAGGTGGCTCGCGAAGCGAGACGGATGAGGTGTGTTTTTCATATTGAATCGATCAGTGCTTGTGCGGCAGGTGTCGGCAGGTTTTTAACAAAAAATTGGAGATGAACGAAAATGATTTGGTCTTTATACGTAGAGCTTGGTCAGAATATGTGGTTTACCGAGGATCCGAAGCTCGATTTTGAGGATGCGGCGTGGGATATTTTATTGGAGAACGCCGTGAAGTACGGCATCAATCAGATTGTTCTTGATCTTGGTGAGGGTGTGCAGTATGAGAGCCACCCCGAGCTTGCCAAGGAGGGGGCATGGTCGCCCGATCGTGTGCGTGCAGAGGTGCAGAGATGCCGTGAGATGGGCATCGAGTTGATTCCGAAGCTCAATTTCTCGGCGACGCATCACATGTGGCTGGGAGAATACCGCCGCATGATGTCTACGCCGATCTATTATAAGGTCTGCCGCGATCTGATCGAGGAGGTGGCGGAGTTGTTCGATCATCCCGCCTATATCCATATCGGTATGGATGAGGAGGGGGACCCACAGTTCTTCAAAAACCTGGATATGGTGCACTACCGTCAAGGTGAATTGCTTTGGCACGATCTGCGCTATCTGTGCGATTGCGTGCTTGCATGCGGCGCGAAGCCGTGGATCTGGGCGGATATGTGCATGTATGAGCCCGAGGCGTTCCGCGCGCACATCCCGTACGACGATGTGATCCTGTCTCCGTGGGTCTACTTTGCGATCCGCCGCGAGCATTGGACGCTCGTCAAGTCCAAGCAGAGATACATCGATTCCAATGAGGGACAGATGGGTGTGGAATACATGGAGGAGGCGCCGATCTGGCAGACGATGACGCGCGAGGGTGTGATCGCCGCGAACGATGGCTACAAGAGCGTGCCGTGCTGCTCGGTATGGGGGGAGTGTGAGTACTGCAGCGATGACGTGGTGGAGCATTTCTACAATCACTGTGATAAAGAGAATTTGCTTGGATTTATGACCGCTCCGTGGGTCAGAACCGATAGGAAGAGCATTGATAATATCGTTCTGTCGATGCAGAAGCTTGCAGAGGCAAGAGCGAAATTCGTTGAGAACAGATAAGGAGAAAGACGATGGACTTCAAAATCAAAAATCCGATCAGCGAGGGCTGGTATGCCGATCCCGAGGCGCGTATCTACGAGGGAAAGTATATCATTTACGCGACCAAGTCGTTGCCGTTTGACGAGCAGAAGAATCAGGTGTGCTTTGTTTCCGAAAATCTGACCGATTGGGAAATGAAGGATTACATTATCGATATGTCGGGATTTCCATGGGCAACGCGTGCGATCTGGGCACCCACAGCGATCGAAAAGAACGGAAAATATTATTACGTATTTGCGTCAGGGGACATCCATTCCACCGACGAGATGGGAGGCTTGGAGATCGCCGTTTCGGATTCTCCCACGGGACCCTTTACAACGCTGACCGGCAAGCCACTGGTCAACGAGTTTTATAACGGCGCACAGCCGATCGATGCGCATCTGTTTAAGGATGACGACGGCACAGTCTACCTGTTCTGGGGCGGCTGGAGGCATTGCAACCTTGGCATCATGAGCGAGGATATGACCGCTCTTGTACCGTTGGAGGACGGCAAGCTTTGCCGCGAGATCACACCTCCCGATTACGTCGAGGGACCTTGTATGTTCAAAAAGGATGGCAAGTATTACTTTATGTGGTCGGCAGGCAATTGGGAAACGGGAACCTATCGCGTCAATTCGGCATTTGCGGATTCCCCGTTCGGACCGTTTGAGAATTATACCAACGTTCTCAATTCGGGCGACGGCAAGCTTGCCAACGGCCCCGGACACAACGGGTCTTTCTATCTTCCCGACGATGATCTGTGGATCTGTGTTTACCACCGCCATCGCCCCGATAACGAAGACGGTAACGCGCGCTTTATGTGTCTTGACGTGATGCGCTTTGGTGAGGATGGCAAGATTCTGCCCGTGCAGATGACCACCGAGTGGGAGTACCGCGATGGAAAGGTGAACATCCTCCAATAATTACAGCATACACCCATATTAAATACACGAAGCAATCGAAACGACCGACCTCAATGCCGAAAATGACTTTCCCACAAGGGACAACGTGCTTT
>JAFTPJ010000056.1 GCA_017463405.1 Clostridia bacterium | reverse complement strand
TCCGCCTGCCTCGAGAGCGTGTCCTTCAAGTTCGTAATTTGCCGCGCGGCGCAGAGCATCTGCCGACCAGAAGGTGCGGACATCGGCAAAAAGCTGTGCGCGGTTTGTCAGAAGCTTCATAAGAAGCATCGAGATGCCGTTGAGGGTATCGTTTTCGGTGGCAAGCAAGAAGGGTTCACGCGTGCCGTTCCAGTCAAAGGAGCTGTTGAGTATCGCCTCAGGAAAGTCGGCGTTGGGGTAGGCGTCGGTCCACTGGCGCTGACCCTGGAAGCCAGCGGCGATGGCGTTGTGGCCGACCGCCTCTTCCTCGCAGCCCTCGGGCAGATTGTCGTTACCCGACATAAGATCCTGAATTATGAGCGCGGTCTTGACGGTGAATTCCCAATCCGCCGCCTTTTCCGCATCGGTTTTTCGAATGAATTCGGGGTTTTTGTCAAATCCTTCGGGGCAGTTGGCGCGTGTCCAAGCAAGAGCCTTTTCGTAAAGCTCGTGATCGTAGATGCCCTTGTCGATCCGGCGGAGGATCTCGACCTCATCGACCGATTCAACGCGCATTCCGAGGTAATCCTCGAAGAAATCGGGATCGATCAGCGAGCCCGCGATTCCCATGCACATCGAGCCGATCTGCAGATAGGAGCGTCCCTCCATCGAAGCGGCGGCGACGGCGGCTCTGCCGAAGCGGAGAAGTTTTTCGCGGACGTCGTCGGGGATCGTAGTATCGTCGGCATCCTGAACGTCGTGACCGTAGATGCCGAAGGCGGGCAGACCCTTCTGCGCGTGCGCGGCGAGTACCGATGCGAGATACACCGCGCCTGGACGCTCAGTGCCGTTAAAGCCCCAGACCCCCTTGATCGTGTTCGGGTCTGTGTCCATGGTTTCGGAACCGTAGCACCAGCAGGGGGTGACGGTCAGGGTGACTGCTACGCCATCACGCTTGAATTTGTCGGCGCAGGCAGCGGCTTCGCCAACGCGTCCGATCGTGGTATCCGAAATAACGACTCGGACGGGAGTGCCGTCGGCGTAACGGAGATTTTCGCGGAATAATGCGGCGGCGCGTTCCGCCATACCCATAGTCTGATCTTCAAGAGATTCGCGCACTTTAAGCGCACCGCGTCTGCCGTCAATAACGGGACGGATTCCGATCGCGGGGTAGCGTCCGATAGTTCTGTTTCTCATTAGAATTTTCCTTTGACTATATATTCGCTGAGTTCTGCAAATTGATCGATGCAAGAGCGCTGATAGGGCGTATAATTCGCCTCGTCGGCGCTTCTTGCGTAGGTTTCCATCGCGATTCCTCGGTAACGGTTGAGGTAATCCTTGGCACAGCAGGGATAGGTCAGCGCTTCTGCCGTCGCGGCAAGTCCGAGATAATCCTGAAGCAGCGATGCTTCGCGGCTGTTACGGTCAGCACGCCAGAGACGAACATAAAGCTCGGGGTGGAAGTTTGCCATAACTCCGCAATAGCCAGATGCACCCGCCTTGATGGTGGGGAGCAGGGTCTGCGCGTTTGCGTTGAATATTTCAAGATGACTGCCGCGGCAGATATCGAGTCGATGCGCGATTAGATCGGCGTCGCAACAGGTGTCCTTGATAAAGTAGAAGCGGTCGGTCTCTATGCACCACTTGAGCATCGCGTCGGTGAGCAGTCTCTTATACGGCTTCGGGCATTCGTAGATGCCGAGGGGCATATCGGCGGGTAGACGCGAGATAAGCCGCTTGGCGTCGGCGATCCAGGCTTCGTCGGTTGTGTTGGCAATATCGAGACGGTTGCTGATGAGGATGATGGCGTCGGGGCCCTCTGCGGCAACGCGGCAGAGCTCGTCTGCCTGATCATCGAGGCTGTCCGAAACATGTCCCGAGGCAACGATCATGAGGGGCGGGCGGCTCGGGTCATTCTTCGCAAGCTCGCGTGCGGTCTCGACGACGAGGCGGACGAGAAGTACACGCTCCTCGACATTCAGATACATGATCTCGCTCGACTGGCAAGCGGCGAAAATACCGTCGCATCCGCTCTCCCAATAGAAGCGGACGAGCGCGCGGACGGCATCTTCGTCGATCACTCCGTTCTTGTATGGCGTTATCATCGTCGGGTAAACACCCTTGACTACTTTGAAATTTTTCATTTATAAATACCTTTCTTACATTTTGATTTTGGTTACGATCTTTCGGCATTCGCAAGGCTCTTTTCCTACAGAAACGCAGGGACGATGCCATTCGCCGGGGAAAAGCAGGAGAAATTCGCCCGCCTTCAAGGTTACGGTTGTATATTTTTCGCTAAGATCGAGAAATTCAATGTCCGATTCAGCAGAGTAAGTGTGCTCGGGCAGAGGACTATTAGGGAAGCATACATCGATATATTCTTCGCCCTCAATGAGCATCTGAATGTCGGCGTAACGGCGGTGGTTTTCGAATCGGCGCACCTCTCTGGGCTCGGTTGTATAGGCTGATGAGGACGCATAAATATCTTCTACGTCGATTATCGTCTTGCCAATCAAGAATTCCTTTTCCGTGAGTGCTTTTGACTCAAGCAAGGCGCGGTGCAAAGATGGAATACGATCTGCCCAAAATAATAGATTTTCTATTTTATCGTGTATCATGGAAACCTCACTGGTTAATGTGAATCACATACTGTATAAAAATCATCGGTCCAACGCAAGGCAGCATCAAACCAACCTTGTACATGCGGAACAAGCCTCTCAGGCTGTTCCGACCAGGTTTCCTTTGTTGCCAAAGAAAGACCGTGCCTTCCGCTCGGATAGATGTGTGCTTCAACGGGTATGCCTTTCATTATCATAGCCTGCACAAGACCTATGCTGTTCTGAACCGGCACGGTTTTGTCGGCTATCGTGTGCCACACAAAGACGGGCACCGTAGTCGGACTTACGTAGCGTTCAAGAGAAAACATTTCGCGCTCGCTTTCAGATGCACTCGGTGATCCGCATAGTCTGTCAAAGGATCCCTTGTGTGAATATTCGCCCGACATAATAACGGGATAACAAAGGATCACTCCCGTTGGGCGGTTAATACCAACAGGGCACTCTCCCGATTCAACACCGACGGCGTCACGTATGATAGGATGATCCCACAAAATACCCGAAGATGCGGCCAAATGTCCGCCTGCGGAAAACCCGATTACAAAGATCTGATCATGTGCAACATTAAACTCATTGGCATGTTCTCTTACGTAACGGATAGCCAATGCCAGCTCGATCATAGGTGTAAAGCCGGATGCATTTTCACCCACCGAATAGTGTAATTGAAAAACATTGAATCCTTCGCCGAAAAATTTGCGTGCGATGGGTTCCCCTTCACGCGCGGCATGCCCACGATATCCTCCTCCGGGACAGACAATGATCGCGCGCCTCGGTGGCATTTTCAGAATCTCGGCATCCTCCCCGAGCCATGCAACTAAGTGTGCGTTTGGATACTTATCCGAAAAGCTGATTTGCATACACTTCATTTTTATTCCTCCGAGAGCTTGACGATACCCATTTGATGGTCGAGAAGCAGAGTTATGATTCTATATCCCGCGACATAGCAGTTGTCGGTTTTTGCCGATGCGGCAAGGGTGCTGAATCTGTCTGCGGTGACTCTTGTTTCATAGACGTTGTCGGATGAGGGCCAAAGCAGGTGAGAGGGTGCAAGATATTGATACAGAGGCGCTGTTCCTCCCGCAAATCCGTGGTGCGCCACCTGAAGCAGATCGCAATCAAGTTCATTTCGGTAAAGAGAGGCGATCAAAGTCGATACATTTTCAGAAATATCACCCAAAAACATTGTCTTATGACAGCCCGCTTCGACAGAAAAGACTATCGAACAGTCATTGTAATATTCGAGATCTTTAGGCGCATAGAGTTCAAGCGTATAGTATATAGTGACCAATGCATTGCGGATCGCATAGACCTGACCGGGATGAGCCTTGTGAATAACAGCACCGGAATACTTTTGCATTTCGATTTGATTCTGACGGTAATAGGGCGCGTCACCTGTGATATTTCGCTGTTCTGCGCACGGATCGTTGTATATAAAGCGTTCAACAGTTACTTCATTGAGGTAAAGATTGGTGAAATTCATGAAGCAGCCTGCGTGATCGGCATGTCCGTGCGTGAAGATCCAAGCCGCAATTACGATCTTTTCGCCGTCTGCGGTCTGCTTTTTCATGCAGTTGTAGAGACGGCGGGCGTCCTCGTCGCGCGCATAACCGCCATCAATGACGATGAAGCTGCCGTCATCGAGGTGGTAGAGATAGCTCATTCCCGCATAATCCGACTCGTCCCCGCTCTGATTGAGGCCGATTTGTGTCAATGTTACGGGTGTTTCGGTCGAGGTTTCTACGGTCGGCAGCGGAGCGAGAGCGCTTTTTCTCAGCGGCTCGATGATAAGGCGGGTTTCGCCTGTGCCCGTGTAACTGACTGTATGCAGCGCGTAGGT
>JAFTPJ010000055.1 GCA_017463405.1 Clostridia bacterium | reverse complement strand
GCGCTATCTTCTTGACGTGCGCATCCGACAGGCAAAATATCTGCTTGCACAATCGGGAAAGTCACTCTCCGAGATCGCATACGAGTGCGGATTTTCCTCACAGGCATACTTTACCGAGCAGTTTAAGCGCGAGACCTATACAACGCCGGGGCAGTATCGCAAGCGTTGCATGGAGAGATACCGGGCTTGATGAAATTTGTTTTGAAAAAGCGCAAAATCTTTTTACTTTTTCATTGACAGAAATGCGGAAAAAGAGTATAATAAAAGGGAATATTTTTGAGGAGAGAACAAAATGGAAAAATTGCTTGAAATTCTGAACCATCTGCATCCCGACGTGGATTTTGCAGAGGTGGAGGATCTTTACGACGAGGGGGTTCTGGATTCTTTGGATATGGTTCGTCTTGTAACCGAGATCGGACAAGCCTTTGATATCAGCATTCCCGCCGAGGAATTGATCCCCGAGAATTTTCAGAACGTGGATACCATCTGGGCGTTGATCGAGCGTCTGGACGAGGAATAAGCTGATTTTATGCTGTTTACATCCTTTTCGTTCGTGCTGTTCGCGGCATTGACGATGCTTTTGTATTTTATCGTTCCGGGGCGGATGCAATGGAAGGTACTGCTTTTATCGAGCCTCGTGTTTTATGCACTGTCCGGCGAGGGATATCTGATTTTCATTCTTTATACCGCGCTCGTAACGTTCCTGACGGCGCACGTCCTGCAGCACCGTGCGGATGCCGAGGATGCATTTGTCGAGAAAAACCGTGCAACGATGGAGAAGGCGGAACGGAAGGCATATCGCGCAAGGGAAAAGAAAAAGCGCTTTCGCGTGCTGTGCGCAGGACTCTTCCTTGGCTTTGGTATGCTTGCCGTGCTGAAATACACCGCGTTCGTCATAGACGGTGTTCGCTCTGTCTGGACTGCATTCGGTGGAGAAAGCTTTTCTATCCCATCGCTTCTGTTACCGCTCGGTATCTCATTCTATACCTTCCAGTCAATGGGGTATCTGATCGACGTTTATCGCAAGAAGGTGCGCGCGGAGCGCAATTTTGCAAGGCTTTTGCTGTTTGTTTCCTACTTTCCGCAGCTGTTGCAGGGACCGATCAGCCGATTCGGGGATTTGCAAGAGCAGTTGATCACTCCGCATCGCTTTGACGGGGTGTCCCTCCGCGCCGGACTGTTGCGCGTGATGTGGGGATACTTCAAAAAGATGATTGTTGCGGATACCGCGATGGTTGCGATCAAGACGCTGGTATCCGAATCCGATGTATATCAGGGCGTGTACGTGGTGTTGCTGATTCTTTTGTATTCGGCGCAGATTTACGGTGATTTTACGGGTGGCATCGACATCACGATCGGGCTTTCCGAGATGATGGGGATCAAGCTGACCGAAAACTTCAACCGCCCGTTCTCGTCCAAGTCGACCAAGGAGTACTGGAACCGCTGGCATATTACGATGGGCTCCTGGTTTACCGATTACATCTTTTATCCGCTGTCGGTTTCGCGCCCGATGCAGAAATTCTCAATGGCTTCCTGTTCAAAGCTCGGAAATATCGTCGGGATGCGTCTTCCCGTATACGCGGCAACGGTTGCAACCTGGTTTCTGACAGGCCTTTGGCACGGCGCAGGCTGGAACTTCATCGTTTGGGGATTGCTGAATTGCCTTGTGATTCTTGTGTCGCGTGAATTGGAGCCGTTGTACCGCCGCTTCAACAAGCGCTTTCCGCGGCTGACAGCCTCCGCACCCTGGGGGGCGTGGCAGGCAATTCGCACGTTCCTGTTGATGGGATTGATCCGCAGTCTCGATTGCTACCGCGACGTTTCGCTGACCTTTCGCCTGTGGGGAAGTATGCTGACGACGTGGAATTGGAGTGAGCTGTTTTCGGATGGCTTGACCTCCTTCGGGCTTTCGCAGAGCGATTGGGCGGTCATCCTGATCGGCGTTGCTGTCATCTTTTTTGTCAGTAGCGCGGGAAAGGATACACCGGTGCGCCACCGCGTGGCAAAGCGACCGATTTTGTGGTGCGCATTGGTGTGCATCATGACAGCGGTTGTGCTGATCTTCGGTGCGTACGGAATCGGATATGACGCGTCGCAGTTCATTTACACGCAATTTTAAGGGGAATACATGAAAAAAAGAATATTTGCTTGCATCGCGATCGTTCTGCTCACGGGTGTTTTTCTCGGATTTGCGCAGGCGCTCTTGATGCCGAAATATATGAGTGCTTCCCGCGAGGGGGCATTGATCGGAGAATATTACAACGAATCCGGCTCGCACGACGTTTTGTTCGTCGGGGATTGCGAGGTGTACGAATCCTTCACACCGCCCACGCTTTGGGAAAAATACGGGATCACCTCCTACATCCGCGGCAGTGCGCAGCAGCTGATCTGGCATTCCTACTATCTTCTGGAGGAGATGCTGAAGCGAGAGACGCCAAAGGTCGTGGTTTATAATGTCCTTGCAATGAAATACGGTAAGCCGCAGAGTGAGGCGTATAACCGCATGACGTTGGACGGTATGCAGTGGTCCGTATCCAAAACCCGTGCGATCTATGCATCGATGACCGAGGACGAGGATTTTATTTCCTACGTATTGCCGCTTTTGCGCTTTCACAGCCGTTGGAGTGAGATATCGGGCGAGGATTTCCAATATTTGTTCTCGCGCGATACGGTATCGCACAATGGGTATCTGATGCAGACGGGGATTAAGGAAAAGACCTCCGACCGCGTGGGAACCGAGCTTGGTGATTATACGCTTTCGTCGGTCTGCTTTGACTATCTTGACAAAATGCGCACTTTGTGCGAGGAAAAGGGCGTGGAGCTGGTGCTGATCAAGGCACCGACCAACAGCTGGGGCTACTATTGGTACGACGAATGGGACGCACAGATCATTGATTATGCGGCAAAAAACGAGTTGGATTATTATAATTTTATCCCGCTTGCCGAGGAGATCGGAATCGACTGGAGCACCGATACCTATGACGCAGGTGTGCATCTCAACGTATACGGTGCCGAGAAGCTGACCGATTATTTCGGCACGATCCTTGCCGAAACATACGGCTTGGAGGATCGTCGCGGAGATGAGGCTTTGTCAGATGTTTGGGAAGGAAAATTAAAGACGTATTACAAAGAAAGGAATGGAGAAAAATGAGTCAACTGGAATCAATTGAGTGGACCCAGTATTGGTCAGAGGATACTCGAAGGGATAAAAAACGCGTTTTGCTGATCGGAGACTCGATCTCGGTCGGTTACCGTTCCGAGGTTCACAAGCGTTTGGGCGGAGATGCTTACGTGACTGCGATTTCCACGTCGAAGGGAATTGACAATCCGAATCTGATCCGCGAGATCGATCTGTACGCACATGCGGAGAATTTTGAATATGGAGCTATTCACTTCAACAACGGTCTGCACGGCTTCCATCTGGATGATAACGGATATCGTGCGGGATACGAGCAGGTGATTTTGTATTTCAAGGAGCATTATGCCGGCGTCCGTCTGATTCTTGCGCTGTCTACACCGGTTACGGTCAATAAACATCCGGAGACTTTTTCCGAAATGAACGACATCGTTTTGCGCCGCAATCGTATCGTCTGCGAGCTGGCAAAGAAATACGGGCTGGAGGTCAACGATCTGTATGCTTGTGTTGCCGACCGTGCGGAGCTGTCGGCGGGTGACGGTTATCATTACAAAAACGAAGGATATGAATGTCTGGCAGAGCAGATTGCTTCTGTTTTGCTTGAGGAGGCAAAAAAATGAAAAGAGTGTTGTGTATATTATTGAGCTTTTTTTCGCTGGTGGTGATGATTTCCTGCAGCGACACGGGGACGACGGAGAATGCGGATTATTCCTTTCAAAAGGGAAATGTTGTAATTGCCGTTAACGGTGAGATGGCGCCGATTCTGGAGGCGCTGGGAGAATGGATCGAATATAATGAATCTCCCTCCTGCGGGTTTACGGGAATGAGCAAGCTGTATACGTATGCGGGTTTTGACATCGAGACATATCCCACCGACGGTAAGGATTACGTTTATCGGGTGGAGCTTTACGATGACTCGGTCGCAACAAAAGAAGGAATTCGGGTAGGCTCGACGAAGGCACAGGTTATCGAAGCTTATGGAAATGCCTCGGAAGAAGGCACGACGGTGTTGACCTATCGTGCGAAAAACATGTATTTGCGGCTTCTTCTTTCTGCCGAGGGATTGGTCAGCAAAATTCAATATCTGCATCCGAACGCCGTGGATAATTGATGAAACGACAAAAAGCCTTTCTGCGCAAGACGCGCGGGGAGGCTTTTTGTCATATTTCGCTCGCCGTCCGAATATGAAAATAAAAAAGGAGGCGATGATCAGTGAATATAGAAAAAAAGGAGCTTCGCGCATCGGTAAGAGAGGGATACCAGATTCTTTTGCGTGTGGAGGCGGAATTGAATGTTCCGACGGATTCGGAAAAGATCAACGATTTTTACCAAAGGCTTGCGGAAAAATGCATGCTATGGGCAACGGACGTGCACGGCGAAATGCTTCGGCGTGATTTTTTATCAATGGAAAGCATTCGCGAACGGTCACAGTGCCGCACGCAGGAGTATCGCTTTTTGCTTCGCCCGATCCGAATCTGCGAGGAGTATGCGGTGTTTTTGTGCGAATCTTGGCTGAAGGGAAGAACGGGAGGACTCAAAAATGGCTATCATCGGATATCCCACGTATGGGATCTGCAGGAGGAGACGATTCTGCCTTTTTCACAAATTTTGAAAAAATTTGAACCGGAAGAGTCGGATTTTGTATTGCCGTTTGTGCCGGATGGAATTTATCCGACGGGAGACGAGCTTGTCTTTTTTAAAAACGCATCCGCAGAAAATTCTTTTTTGGAGGAAAGAAGAAAACAAAAGGCTAATAAATAATGTATTTGGTGAGCATATTTTTTATAAAATCGACAAAAATATCTTGAAATCGTAATAAAAATATGATATACTAAAACATAATCGGTATTTTTTGGAAGCACGAAGCTTTGCAAAATTACGAAAAGAAAAAATGGGAAACCGGATGGAGGTTATATGTCAAGAGAATCCATTCTGAAAATCAAGGAAACCGAGGACGCGGCAGAGGGCATCATTGAAGATGCAAAGTTCCGCGCGAGAGAGATGATCGAGACCGCAGAGCGCGAGGGACGCGCACTGTGTGCGGAGACCGAGACGCGTACGGCGGAGGAAATTGCGTCTACCATGGCGCAGTTGCGCGAGCGGACAGACGCGATGGTTGATCGTATTTCTGCCGAGGCTGACGAGGCGGCGGAGGAAATGCGCAAAAACGCGATGCTTCGTCAACGCAGTGCCGAAAAAATTGTGGTCAGGGGGTTGATGTCCAAGTGTCGATAAGTACAATGAACAAACTGACCGTCCTTGCCTACAGCAGTGACGCGGATGCCATTGTACGTCGGCTGCTGGACCTTAAATGTGTCCAGATCCGCCAGACCGTTCCCGATGCGGATATGCTGTCGTTGGAGCGATTGGAAGGAGACGGACGGCGCGCGGAATCAGAACAGCGACTTTCGGCAATCCGTGAAGTACTGCCGCATCTGGCGAGATACTCTCGCCGCAAAGGGAGCCTCGGGCGGCGCATTCATCGCGTTGACCGCGAAAAATTCGTTGCCGACGGAAGAGCCGAGCAGGCATGGAGAACGGTGGAGCTGGTGCAGAGCACGCTTGCGGCACTGCAAGCGAATCAAGCTGAACAGACCCGAAACGGAGCGTTGATGCAAGCGTTGCTTCCGTGGTTGGACTACGATGCACCGCTGTGTGTGTCGGATTCCGTACGGACGGTCACAGTGCTTGGTAGCTATGTCGGCAAGCTTTTTCCGGACGATCGGTTAGAGGCTGTGGGCGCTTATGTCGAGCCTGTTTCCTCGGATGACAGTGGCAGATATCTCGCAATTACCTATCATAAGGACGATGCGGAGGCAATTGAGCGCATCCTTTTGGATTACGGCTTTCTCAAAGTCTCTTTCCCTGGGATCGACACGACCGCGCAGGCGGCGTGCGACTGCGCCGAGCGGCGCTTGACGGAGCTTGAGGAGGAGACGGTTCTCTTGACCGACAAGCTGATGGGCTATGCGGATTTTCTGGACGATATCGAGATTTTGAGCGATATCGAGGAAACGACGGTCAATGTGTGTTTGCAAAAACAAAAGCTGTTGAAGACGAAAAACTGCATCGTGCTGGAGGGATGGATTCCCGAGGTTCGTGCGGAGGCTGTGATTGGGACGCTTTCCAAATTCGAGTGTGCCTGCGAGATTGCGATGCCGGACGATGGGGAAGAGCCTCCCGTGCTGCTGAAGAACAATGCGTTCTCGGGCACCTTTGAGTGGGTCATCGGGATGTATTCGTATCCGAAATACGGAACGTATGATCCGACGGTGGTAATGAGCATCTTCTATTTTCTCATCTTCGGCATGATGTTTGCTGACGTAGGATACGGACTTTTGCTGGTGCTCGGATGCTTCGGCGGTATCAAGCTGCTCAATCCGAAGCCCGGAATGCGGCAGATGCTGACGATGTTTGGCTACTGCGGCATATCCTGTATGCTGATGGGCGTGCTGTTCGGCGGCTGGTTCGGAGATCTGCCTACGGCGATTATGAACAGCTTTTTCCCCGCGTTTGAGGGAAAAGCGCAGGAAACGCCGCTCGGAAGCTTTTTCTACTACGGTCTGATTCTGAATCCCGTGGAAAATTCCACCAGCTTTTTGATGATTGCACTTGCAATGGGTGAGATTCACCTGATTGCGGGTATGGTAATCAATATGATCGAAACCTGGAAGCGCGGCAAGCCCCTGGAGGCGATCTGCACAAATGTCCCGTTTTGGGTGCTGTTTGTAGGACTGGATCTTCTGGTTCCCGCGGCGGTTTCGGGAATGCTGTTCCCGGACGGCGTTTCGGAGGAGATGGCGGCGCTGTTTGCACAACTGTCCTCAATCGGTATTTATGTCACGGTTGCGGGTTTTGCCTCGATCCTGCTGCTCAACGGCGTCGGGCAGAAGAACTTTTTCGGATGGTTGATCAAGGGGTTAGGCGGTTTGTATTCGC